>CAYIIH010000220.1:0-14562 GCA_964363225.1 uncultured Verrucomicrobiota bacterium
CCGGCGGTGATTCGGAAGGGCGGCGGCGCCGGGTCCATAGAACTCGACGAATTTGCCCACAACCTTGGCACTGCGCAGCATCTGGGGCACGGTCAGAGCCAGGTCGGTGGCAGTGACGCCTTCGCGCAATTCACCGGTCAGGTGGACCCCGACCACGTCAGGCGTGAGAAAGTAAACAGGCTGTCCCAACATGCCCGCTTCCGCCTCGATGCCGCCCACCCCCCAGCCAACAATGCCGAGACCGTTGATCATGGTGGTATGGGAATCGGTCCCGACCAGCGTGTCGGGATAAGAGACGGAATTGGCATCGGACAATACTCCTTGGGCCAGGTACTCGAGGTTGACTTGATGAACGATGCCAATGCCCGGCGGGACAACTTTGAACGTGTTGAAGGCTTGCATGCCCCACTTGAGGAATTGGTAGCGCTCCCGATTGCGTTGAAATTCCAATTCCAGATTCCGGCGCAGCGCGTCGGCATGGCCGAAAAAGTCCACTTGCACTGAGTGGTCCACCACCAAATCAACAGGCACCAGCGGTTCGATCACTTTTGGATTCTTCCCCAAACGGCTCGCCGCCGAGCGCATGGCCGCCAAATCGACCAAGAGCGGAACGCCGGTGAAGTCCTGCAAGACGATGCGGGCCACCACAAAAGGAATTTCGGCGGTCCGCACCGCTTTGGGCTGCCATTGGGCCAGTTCGAGTATGTTCTTCTCGGTGACTTTCTTTCCGTCACAGTTGCGCAAGATGGATTCCAGGACTAGTCGAATGGATACGGGCAGTCTGGAGATGGGGCCAAGCCCGGCTTTTTCCAGGGCGGGCAGAGAATAGAAAAAGCCCTTTCGTCCATCACCCAAATCGAATTGTTGAAGCGCGTTGTACAGATGGTGCGATTTGTTCATGAAAGTGTCCCGACCGGTTGGCCGTAAAACGATCTTAAAAGAATGAGCAGGAGCGGCCCGGGCTTCCAGCAGCCGGGGCAGAATCCGCAGTTCTGATGTTCTGATGAATGGCTGCCTACTTAAGTTTGCCAAGCGTCTCCCTGATGGCGGCGAAGTCAGGCAGGTCCTTAGGTGTCGGCGTTTGTTCGCTGTACTGGATGATGCCATTTTTATCGATGACAAAGGCCGCCCGCGCGCTCACCGACCCCAAGCCGATCAAATCCGGCAAAAGTGTCCCATAGGCTTCCGCCGTTTTCTTGTTGAGATCGCTCGCTAAAGTGAGGCCGATTTTTTCCTTTTGCGCCCAGGCTTCCTGGGCGAAGGGACTATCGACACTGATGCCAATGACGTCCGCATTCAGGCCGACATATTGAGAAAGCCCGGCGGTGACGTCACACATCTCGGTCGTGCAAACGCCGGTGAAAGCCAATGGGAAAAAGAGCAGAAGCGTGTTCTTTTGCCCGAAATTCCTGCTTAATGTCACATCGGTCAAGCCGGAAGCATTCTTGGATTTGAGGGTGAAATCAGGAGCTATCGAGCCAATAGGGATTGCCATACAGTTTTAATTTCAGTTAATTGTTTCAATTTCAGGTTTTGATTCTGAGTGTCGAACAGCGTTTATATTGTCCGCTGATGGGACTGTCAAATTAGGATTCGAGCGCCGGGATTCGAGCGCCGCTGTCACTGCGATGGGGTGTGTTTCAGATTCGCCGGGAAGATTCTTCCGCCATCCGCAGTCAGAGCGGCAATTGTTGGTGCAGGACAGTCCTTTCTCCATTCCGGCGTTGAGTTCTCGTTCGTACTCGAAAATACTTGTCTGTGAACAACTTGTAAATGCGCTTAGACAAATTCGAGTTGTTGGCAGATGGCTTGCTCTCGCTGGCTGTCACAGCAACTGCAGAAACGGCAACGGCCGGCCAGTTCAGGCACCGTGACAAAGCTTGAACATTGTTTGGGCGTTGTATGGGAGCAAAATTACTTGCTCCAAACGAGATGGTTGCGGTTCGTGTAAGCACAGCAATCGTTGCTTGATTATTGCCAAGATTTGGCAAGAGGTAAGTGTGGATAAAGTTTTATGGCTTTGGTATCAATGCATATTGGTTTGGAAGCAATCCCGTCGAGTTGACTCAAATTAAAAGACACCGGAGGAGGGGAACTGAGGGGAGGCAAAAGGGTCGTTGACTCATGGAAAAAAGACACCCGCAATTGGGTGAGAAATGAACATGAGTAAAGAACTGAAAAAAGATTGGTTGCCGAAGTTGCAGGCGCGTTATGCGCGTCGCAATCGGGAGGGCAAAACGCGGATGCTCGATGAGTTGTGTGCTGACTATGAGTATGAGCGGAAATACGCGATCAAACTCTTGAGTAGTAGTTTAGCTCCTGCTGCCGGGAAGGGGCATCCCGGGCCAGAACGGCGGTATGAGGCGATCCAACCGGTGGTGCAATCCATTTGGTTGACGGCCGAGCAACCGTGCGGCAAGCGCCTGGTGCCCATCCTGCGGCAGTGGCTGCCGTACTACGAGCGGCACTTTGAACCCTTAAGCCGTGGGCACCGCAAGTTGGTGGGCCAAATCAGTGCCTCGACCTTGGATCGTCTGCTGGCGCCCGCGCGCGCCGAACAGGTGGGGCGAGGTCGGTGCGGCACCAAACCGGGCAGTCTGTTGCGCTCGGAAATTCCGATTCGCACCGGCACCTGGGATCTGAGCCGGCCGGGATATTTGGAGGCTGACAGTGTGGCCCATTGTGGCGGGAGCTTGGCCGGGGATTTCATTTGGAGTCTGACCTAAAAAGGCGGAAACTCCTCAAATCATCGATGTCGAAGCGATCAAAAAGGGAGAATTGAAAAATGACATCCTCCTGCAGGATGGTGATCGCATTGATATTCCGGAAGCCTTATTTAAAATTTTCTGATCTGACGATGAATCAGACCAACAACGAGCCTAAGTCGCCGCCAGCGCCAATCCGAGGCACCTCCCTGGTGGACCGGATTAACGTGGCGCTGCATTTGAGGCGTTATCTGAAGCTCATCGGGAAGCGGTGGCTGATCTTCGCGGTCTGCACGGCGGTCGGCGTTGGGCACGCGAGCTGGCGGGCCTACACCACGCCGAATACCTACCGCGCTACCTCGGTGCTGGGCTTCAAGCCCAAGGTCCTCACGGAAAGCACCGCCAAAATCAACATTGTGGAAGTGCTCGACAAGTACTACGAAACGCAGCTCAACCTGCTGCAGAGTTCCAGAGTCTTGGATCGAGTTGACGAAGCGCTGCGTAAAGGAAAAGCGCCGTCCCTCGTCCTACCCGGCCGCACCCCGCGAGCCGTCTTGGGCCAGGGCTCCACTTTCCAATTAATTGTGGAGAGCACCGAATTGGAGTACGCCAGACGCTATGCGACAGCATGGGCCCGGGAGTTTGTGAAATACAAAAAGGAAGTGAGAAGCCAGGCCCTGGGCGAATCCGCAGCCACGACTCATGAAGAAAAAGTGCGTTTCGAAAAGAAATATGAGGTGGCCCGCGCGGCCACCCAAGCCTTTTTGAAGGAACACAATATCGCCAGCATCAAAGAAACCGGTGCTGCCGCCCAGCAACGGCTGGATAAGCAGCTTGATGAGTACAATGCGATTTCAATCATGCGGCAAAGACTCGAAAAACAAAAACCGGAAGATATTGCCAAGGGGGCCTTGAACGAAAGCACCAAAAGCAAACCGGACAGAACTTCTTCCAACAGCCCAGAGTCCATCGTGTCGTCGCTCAGTGATCCCCTGGCCCTCTACGCCAGTGAATCGAAATACGGCGAGACCCAATTTCGGCTCTACAACAAGGAATTGGAATGGAAGCGCTACAGCGAGATACTCAAACCGAAACATCCCTATATGGTTAAACTGAAGCAGGAGATCGATCAGTTTAAGGATTATCAGACCTATCTGCTGAAGCAAATTGAGGAGAAGCAGTCAGCGACTATTGCCTCACTCAAGATTCAGGAAGAAAGTTACCTGCCCATCATCGAAAAACTGCGTAAGGAGGCCCAGGACTCCATCCAGATTCAATTCGAATACACGGAACTGAAGGATGAAGAGACCAACATCAAGACCCAGTTGGACCGCCTGAATCAGGTTCTGATCGCGTTCGACACCCTGCCCAGCGACGAGGGCCAATTCGAGACTCATTATGAAGGGGTCGGATCGTCCACGCCGGTGGCTCCGGACCGCCGCAAGATGATTCTGATGGGATTGCTCATTGGTCTGGCCGTCGGTTTGGGCCTCGCCTATTTGCTGCACCGCCTGGATGACCGCCTGGAATTGGCTGAGGACATTGAAGCGGAGTTGGAGGAGCCGATGCTGGGACAAATTCCCCAGGTGGATTCCCGGACCATCCAGCGTGAATTTCTTCTGATCACGCAGCTTGATCAATACAGCTTTTTTTCTGAATCCATCCGCGGGGTTCGCTCGGCCATCATGCTGAGCGGCCAGCCGGGCAACAAACAGGTTATGCTCGTGAGCAGCGCCGTGCCCGGCGACGGCAAAACCACCTTTACGGTCAACTTTGCGGCCACCCTGGCGCTGGCCGGCCATCGCGTCTTGCTCGTCGATGCCGATTTGCGGCGGGGTATTATCCACAAGTATTTCGGCCAGGAACGCGCTCCCGGCCTTTCCGAGGTCCTGGCCGGCGAGTTGCATTGGACCGACGCGCTCCGATCCTCGGAAATCAGTTCCCTGCAAATGATGTGCTCCGGTCGTCTGCCGGCGAATCCAGGGGAACTCTTGATCAGCCCCATCACACGGCAATTCATTGGGGAAGCCAGGCAAGAGTACGATTTTGTGGTTTTCGATTGCCCGCCCTTGACCGCCATTGACGACACTTTCTCTTTGGTCGGATTGGCGGACGGACTCATTTTCGTGGTGCGGGCCGGCCAGACTTCGATGCGTTTTGCCAAGCACGCACTGGCCGCCGTTCGTCAGCGCGGCGCCCCCATTTTCGGGCTGGTGCTGAACGGGATCACGTCCGACAATCCCTACTACTACTATAACAACTACTATCATTCGTACTACACCAAGACCAAAGCGGAGACGGCCGCATTGAGCACGGCTGCTCCGGGCGTGAAAATGGCTCGGCCAAAAACGCACGCCTACCAACCCAGCTCCATTGCGGTGGAAGCCAAGACGCGCGCCGGAGAGAAACCTTCCGTTTCGGCGCTGGCTGCGGAAGAACAGAGCAAGACTGAAATATTCAAGGCCAGGCGCGCCGCCCAAAAAAGCGCAGCCAATTTGGACACTTCCTTCATCAAGAAGGAATCCGCCGAGGCCCCTGCCGTGCAGGAAGAGCCCAAGCAGACTTAGACCGTGGCTTGGGGAGGCCTTGATTCGACACCGCGTCATTCCGGGCCATCTTGCTTTTTGATGATCGAACTCGGAATGCAAAATGTGGCGGCTTTATCCCTGGTTACTCGGTTTGATTCTGGCGCCGTTGCTGTTTGGCTCGGTCACTACCGAAGGACAGGTCGTCGTGGGAATTCTGCTGGGCGGCAGCCTCCTGCTCTGCGCCGGACAGTCCGGCGGATGGAGCCGGCCACTGATCAAGCCTCTCTGGCTTTGGATGGCGGGTGCCTTGCTGTTGCTGCCCCTGCTTCCACTCCCCATGGCCTGGATGAACTGGCTGGACCCCTCCAGGTCCGAACTGGCGCGAAGCTTTCCCGTCGAACCAGGTTTTCTGCCGAGCTGGATACCTCTTTCAGTTTCACCGGCCAAGACCATGCAACGGCTGTGGGAACTCGGCCTGGTCCTGGCGTGCTTTTCCCTGGCTCGCCGGGCCACGCATTACGCGCCGGCGCCTCGCCTGCTGGCTCTGGGAATCGCTTCGGCCGTTTGCCTGCTGGCCGCCAGTGATATTTGGTATCGCTTGGACGGCCAGCGTTCCGTGCTGGGGCTGTGGGAAATTACCTGGGGCAAAGGAGCGGGTACTTTCGCCAACCGGAATCATTTTGCCAATTGGGTCTGTGTTGGCATCCTCTTTTCGGCAGGCTGGGTCATGCGAGGGTTGTCACCTCTTTTTTCACCGCGCTCCGGCGGCAAGGCGGCAGCGCCGAGCGCTCCGCACGATACTTTGTTTCTGCTGGTCGTTCTGCCTCTCGGCCTGATCACCGCGGTCGCGAGTGGCTCCCGGGGCGGCCTGCTGGCGCTGCTGGCCGGCTTGGCCGTCTGGCTGCTTCTCTTGAAGAAACGGACCCGCAGCCGGACACGCTGGGGCGCCATTGGGCTCGTGGCGGTCTTGGCCCTGGCCCTTGTGCTCGGAGCCGGCGGGTTGGTGATCGATCGGCTGGTGGAAGCAAAGCGCGAGTGGCCTCAGTTTTCTAAAATCGACATTTGGCGCCAGAGCCTGGCCCTTTTCTCTCGCTTCGTGCTCTTCGGCACGGGCTGGGGAACTTTTGCGACCGCCTTCGACCACTACAAATCCAGCGGCGGCGACAGCACGGTTCTGCATGCTGAAAACGATTACCTCCAATTGCTCGTGGAAACGGGGCTGTTCGGCGCCCTGGTTCTGGGCCGGCTTCTGGGCCGGGTTGTGCGCGCTGCCATTCAATTTGCCTGGCGGGAAGCCCTGGCGGAACCGGAACTCGTTTTTGGAGCCGTGGCCGGATTGGCTGCGTTTGCCCTGCAAGCGGTTTTTGAGTTTGTGTTTCAAATCACCGCCACAGCGCTGCTCGCCGCGGCCTTGCTCGGTTTTGTCATCGGCAGCCGCGATCAGGCGCACCGGCCAGCCGTCATCCCCCTGCCCTCAGGCAGGCGTCTGCTTCTAAATCATCTTGCCGCCATGGTGCTTCTGGTTGCGGCTGTTCTGCAGGGTGCCGCTTGGTTCCATTGGCAAAAATCCAAGACCGAAAAAGCCTCCGCGGCCAAGGCACAACATATCGAGCGATCACTCCAACTCTGGCCTTGGGCAGTGAACCGCCAGATTTCCCTGACTCGCACGCATGTTCAAATCCTCGCCGCTCAACCGCCTGGGGAGCAACTCACGCTCGCGAAAGATTTTCGTCAGCGACTCAACCGCACTCTGGCCTGGGACCCGTACAATTGGGAACTCCGGCTGGAACGGGCTTGGTTTGACCTGGCTTTCTCCACCAATAGCGCCCTGGCTCAAGCCGAAGCCTTGGAAGTCGTGAAACTCAATCCCAGGCAACCCGAAATCCCTCTGCGCTTTGCCGCCTATTTTGCCGAACGCAACCCTGACCGCGCCTTGGATTTTCTCCGCTGGGTGGACTTGGCCTCGCCGGCCAGCATTCGAAGGACTCTCCTTTTGGCCTGGCGCATCTCTGGCGACAGCGCCGCGCTTTGGAGTGTCGTGCCCAATACGCCTTCCGGCCTTCGCATTCTGGGCGATCTTGCTTTTGAGCGTGAACTTTTTCCACTGGCTGTTCAAGCGTACCAACGCCTTCCACAATACGCCGATCGGGTTCCTCTCGCGGAAAAGTTCATGCGCGCGAAACGCCCAGATCTTGCTTTGGCGCTTCTGCCGGAGGTGCCGGCGACCTATGATGAGAAACGGCTCAAAGCGAAGGCTCATTGGCAAATGGGCCATCTGATGGAAGCAATCCGCTCTGCTCAATCCGCCTGGCAAAGCAGCGGATTTGTGAAGCCAACCATGGCGGGCAACACTGCTCTTTCCGATCTCGAATCCATTCGTCGTGAGTGGGAGAAAGCTCCCAACAACGCAGCCCGCGCGGCTAGTTTGGCGGAGAGGATTTGCCGTGAGCCTCCGCTTGGACGTGACCTAGCTCTGCTGCGGCAGCTTTCCGAGCGGTTCCCGAATGAATTGCGGTTGCGCTGGCTGGTTTTCCAAACCGAATTCGCTCTGGGTCATTTGGAGGCAGCCGCTCAAATCGCCGTCGAATTGGCTGAGCACGCCGGATCGCCATAAGGTGCTTATTCGGTTTTCCTGACTGGCACCGGCGCATCTGCCCCGCTTTGTTTCGGGCTGGCCGCGCTGCTCGGACTGGCGCTGAGTTGACGGACCCCATCCAGAAGGTAGAGAACACCCGAGATGCCAGTGCAAACGGCTGCTCCGACGGTCCAGACCCGCAGCCAGTCTTCGTTCCACTTCAGGAGAATCCAAAGCACAGCGCCCATTTGCAGAACCGTCGCCATCTTGCCAATAATATGGGCCCGAACGATGACTTTTCCGCATGCATAATGAATAACCACCATGCCAATGAGCAGCAGCATGTCCCGGCTGATAACGGTCGCCACGAGCCAAAGTGGGAGCCGATCAAGATAAGGCTGGTGGGGCAAGCTCAAGACAACCACTCCCGAGAGGAGAAGCAGTTTGTCCGCCAGAGGGTCCAGGATTGCCCCCAGTTCACTATGCTGGTTGTAACGCCGCGCCACGTAACCATCCAGGGCGTCGCCGAACGCGGCCAAAGCAAAGGAAAGGATGGCCAGCAGCCGATACCACTCGTCGCCGCTTTCGACATAGACCAGCAACTGGACGATGAAAAATGGAACCAGGAGAATCCGCAGAATGGTGATCTTATTGGCCGTGGTCATAACCTGCAGACCGCAGTCTGGCCTGACCTTTGAGGCGCGTCAATCCTTCTGCCAGGTCTGACCGGCAGGTCCGCCAACAAAGCCGCGGCATCCTCAATGCTCCATTGACCGCCTTGCAACACCCACGGCCTGAGGCGCTTCGCTGTGGAATCCAGGCCACGCTTCGGCCCCCATCCCGTTCTCAAAACAAACTGTAGATAAAGGGCGCCAAGGCGGAACCTTTGGCGGCGACCAAGAGGAAGCCAAACACCAGCAAGAAAAGAACGATCGGCGCGAGCCACCATTTCTTGCGCACTTTGAGAAAATTCCAAAATTCTTTCAGGATGGCGAATTTGCTCATAACGATAGGAGGTTTGTCATGGTTTCGAATAGCCGCCGCGCGATGATTTCGTTGCCTGGGGCATTAAGGTGGACAGGATCGGCTTCCAAGTAAAGGGATTTCCCTTGGCCGGCCAGATCCGGTGTTAAATCCAACAATGGGACTTTGAACTTCCGGCTGACGGATCGTTTGGCCTTCAACACCATGCTTTGATTGGTGGCAGCAAGCTCGTCCAGCGTTGGGATATAGACCAGGATGGGCTGAACATGCTTTTGTTGCGCCAGCTGGCACAAGTCCTCGATGGCCGTCCGAAAGAAAGCTTCAGGGTCCTTTTGCTGCTGTTCTTTGAACAAGGCATCGTTTTGCGGATCAACCGGAATGAATTTAGTGCGGTACCGCTCATAAAACTCCTTCAATTTCACCTCGACGATGTAATGGTAGGTGGCAAAACGGCGCAGAAGATTCTTCAGGCGCACCCGCCACATGAATTTGGCCACGAATTTCGCACTATTCCGTTCCGAGAACTGCGTCCAAAGGTTGGCATCGGCCAGCACCACGACATCCGGATCGTACTGGAGAGCGTAGTCGCGAAAATAAGCCAGCATCTGAGGATAGGACCAGGCATTGACGCCAGCGTTCAGCACTTCGATTTTTTTCCGGTTTCCGGCTTTCTTCTGCAGGAGTTGCTCGAGCAAACCCGAATACGCTTCCGACTCGGTCAAGCCCCAGCCGAAAGTCTTCGAGTCACCCAAAGAAACGATGCGAACGGTCTGATCAGGCTTGGGAACCAAGAACTCCGGTCCCCGAGTGCCGTGAGAATTAATGCGCACCGGTTTGCGGTCCACTTTCGTGTAGCACTGCTGGTTCGGCTTTAATTTCCAGTAGAGAACCGGATCCGATTCGTACAATTCCACATTCCCGTAACCCAGGAACCGCAAAATCAGCTCCAGCAGGAGAAAACAAAGAGCCAAACTGGCCAAAGACACCGCCAGATTCTTCGCCAAGTTCTTGATGCGAAACCCGTTCATCCTTAAGGAGTCTCCTCAGAATTGCTGCTCGTAGCGCTCCTTTTGGTTTCCGACAGGACGTTCCTTCGGAATCCAGTAGCTTTGCGCTTTGGGATTGCGCTTCCGATGCAGGAAATCCTTGCCCAACAAGCGTGCGATCAACCCGGTCGGTGTGACCACGAGGTAGAAAAAGACCGTCAGCAAAAGAGTGGAAACCAGCAAACCCAGGACCAAAGCCAGGGACATCCAGGCGATGTAAACCCATTTCAAAGCCTTGGGCAGCGCCAGACCGAAGACCATGAGCAACAGCCCTGGAACCATGAAATACGGAAAAACGGGCTTGTGCCGCCACCAGAGCCAGGCGCCGATCGCCAAGAACACGCCCCCTACCATCAGACCAAATCGCCGCAAGTCCTTCGGTCCCGTCTTTAACTGCTTAATTTCCTGGCGAAGCATTTTGGGGTGAGATAAGATGCTGCGAATTGAAGGCGCTCAGGTCAATCCAGCTCGAACTCTTTTAACCAGTCGATGTCTTTGTCGAGCGGCTTCTGGTCCTTTTTCTCCAGCAAGAAATTGCCCAGGAGCAGGTAATCCATGTTGGTGCGCATAAAACAGAGGTAGGCATGCTCCGGCGAGCAGACAATCGGCTCGCCCCGGACATTGAACGAAGTGTTGATAATGACCGGGCAGTCGTATTTTTCCGCAAACTTCTTGATGGTCCGATAATAAACCGGATTATCCTCTTCGGTGACCGTTTGAATGCGTGCCGAATAATCGACATGGGTCACAGCCGGGATGCTGGAACGGACTTTCAATAGCTTCTCCAGCCCGAACAACTTTTCTTCCTCATCGGTCATTTTTCGGCGTTGGATTTGCGCGACGGGAGCGACCAGTAGCATGTAGGGGCTTTCCCCCTCCAGATCAAAATATTCGGAGGCTCTTTCCCGCAAAACGGAAGGCGCAAAAGGCCGGAAACTCTCCCTGAATTTAATCTTGAGATTCATAACTTCCTGCATTTGCGGAGATTGCGCGTCGCCGATGATGGAGCGCGCGCCCAGGGCACGCGGGCCGAATTCCATGCGCCCCTGAAACCAGCCGATGACCTTGCCCAGCTTGATGAGGTCGGCCATCCGCTCCGGCAGCTCTGACTCGCTCAATTCGGTGAACGGAATCTTCTGCGTGACCAGAAACTCGCGAATCTCTTCCCGGCCAAATTCCGGGCCCAAATACGAGCCATGCTGAGAATCGGTTGTTCCATTGGCCTGCCGCTCGTTTCCAAGATATTGGTGCCAGACAAACAAAGCCGCCCCCAAAGCGCCACCGGCGTCGCCGGCCGCCGGCTGAATCCAAATATTGTCAAAAATGCCTTCGCGAAGAATGCGCCCGTTCGCCACGCAATTCAAAGCAACGCCGCCGGCCAGACAGAGGTTGCGCAAGCCGGTCTCCTTGCGCACGTGTTTGGCCATGCGAAACATGATTTCCTCGGTCACCTCTTGAATGGACCGCGCCAAATCCATGTCCCTTTGCGTCAGCCGCGATTCGGGTTTGCGCGGGGGACCGCCAAAGAGCTTTTCAAACCTGCCGTTGGTCATGGTCAGCCCGACGCAGTAATTGAAGTAGTCCAAGTTCAAGCGAAAGGATCCATCCTCTTTCAGGTCAATGATCTCACGGAAGATTACATCCACGTATTTCGGTTCACCGTAGGGCGCCAATCCCATCAGCTTATACTCGCCCGAATTCACCTTGAAACCGGTGTAATAGGTAAAGGCCGAATAAAGCAAACCCAGCGAGTGCGGAAAGTGGAGTTCTCCATGGATTTGCACCTGGTTATCGCGGCCAATCCCGAAGCTGGTAGTCGTCCATTCACCCACGCCATCCACGGTCAAGAAGGCCGCCTCCTGGTACGGCGAAGGCAGGAAGGCCGAGGCCGCATGTGATTCGTGATGGTCGGTGAAGAGGATTTGGCCTTCGTAATGCAACTCCTTGGCAATCAATTCCTTCATCCAAATCTTCTCTTTGATCCAGAGCGGAATAGCCTTCAGAAAAGACAGAATGCCGATGGGAGCATAAGCCAGGTAAGAGTGAATGATGCGGTCAAACTTCACGAACGGCTTCTCGTAAAAAGCCACATAATCAACCTCTTGCGCGGCCAGACCGCCCGCCTTCAGGCAGTATTCCGCCGCGAACCTCGGAAAGGACGCGTCATGCTTCTTGCGCGTGAATCGCTCCTCCTGAGCCGCCGCGATAATTCTCCCGTCCTGCACGAGACAGGCCGCGCTGTCGTGGTAAAAGGCGGAGATGCCAAGAATGGAAACGTTCTTCTTCGTTTTCTGGCCGCTGACGTTGGAACTTATCATCAAACAGGTCGCTCACACATGATTTGCCAATGTGACTTTACCGCAAGGGTTGATACGTATGCAAAAACCAGCCGGCATATTTATCGGACCAGCATCCCCATTGCAATAGCGGAATCGCCCCGTCATGCGATGCGCCACGGCGAGTGACAAAATCCGAGCGGGGGCAAGAGGGTTGAGGTGGCCAAGAGCCAGGCGACTCTGGGACGTGTCCGGTCCAGTGCGGAAAATGCAGCCGTAACGGAGCCGCAGCCGTTTTCGAGCCGACTGGGGGTGGGCGAGGCAAAACCCGGGGGGTGGCGTTGAGAATCCCAGCGCCTGCCTTGATGCGTTGGCTATCGGATTTATTCCTCAGAGCGGCGTTGGGTGAATCGGCGGATTAACCCCCCAGGTTTGCGGTGAACGTGGCGCTCAAAGTCGGGCAGGGATTTTTTACCGCCTTTGCCTTGGGATTGGCTCTTGAACAGAAAGATAGCCCAAGACCGAAACAGGGAGAGATTGCGTGCGGCGGTGGTGTCACGCACGGGGCAGCGGTCTTCGTCTTGGGTGCGATCCTGGCGATAGTGCTGCCCATTTTCGATGCTCCAATGGTCGCGGGCCAGTTGCAGTAATGGTTGCTCGGCTTTGGCCCGCGCCAAAGGCTGGTTGGCCTTTAAGAACAATAAGAACTCAGCGCCGTTGCCCTGGGTGAGTTGGCATTCTGCGCAATGAGATGCCGCCGAACTGAACACCAGCAACGCGACCCACTGGCCCCGATATTCGGCAACATACCGCAGCACTCGCCCGACAGCCTGGGCGTTTTTCAGGTAATGCTCGGTGGCCAATTCCTCATCAAAACGCTTCCGCTCGGAGTCCTCCATGAGGCGAACGGTGACGGCCTCCAGCAGCCTGGGCTCCGGAGGAGTGCCGCGAATCGGACCATCGAAAAGGTGAACAGACATGCCCCCAGTTCACCACAGCAAAGCAAGGCGCGTCAGCAAATTCGAACAACCCTTACTCCTTCAATGCTTTGCCTCCCGCTTTGTCAACCGTCATGGCGGACGAACCAGGAGCAGGCAAAAAGAAATTGAACGCCCTTCACCCGCCAACTATCTTCGGCCCGATGCAGGCAAAAGAACTCAATAAATACCAGCATGCGCCTCGAACAATGGCACCATTTTAAAGCCGCAGCCAAACGGCGGAATCGCGGCGGCCCCATCCCGCTGGCGCTGATTGTCGATTGCCCGTGGATTCCCGGTTACGCCGGCATCAGTCATTGGGATTATTTCTTTGATCCGGAGGCCTGGCTCGAAGCCAATCTGCGCGTCCAGCGCGATTTCCCTGAGGTCATCTGGTTTCCGTCGTGGTGGTCGGAGATGGGCATGGGGGCCGAACCGTCGGCGCTGGGCACGCGGATGCGCGTCTATCCCAACCACATTCCCGACGTGGAACACCTGCCGTTTCCGATGGACGAGTTGGACAAGCTGACGCTGCCCGATCCCAAAACCGACGGCTACATGCCGCTCTGCCTGTATCGCTTCGCCAAACTCAAGGATCGCATCCGCCAGGCCGGCTTTATCATCCCGGTGGTGGCCGCCCGCGGGCCGCTCACCATCGCGTCGTTCTTTCGGGGCGTGACGGAATTGATGACGGACATTGTGGATCATCCCGAGCGCACGCTGAAGTTGTTCGAGCTGACGACTCAGTTGGCCATTGGCTGGCTGAAGGCGCAGATCGAAGTCATCGGCGACGAGGTGGAGGGCATCCTGGTGCTGGACGACATCACGGGTTTCATTGGGCGCAAGCACTACGAGCAATTCGCGCATCCGTTTCTCCAGCGCATCTGCGACGCCTTTCCGCCGGACTGGGTGAAGGTGTTTCATAATGACGCCAGCGTGGCTGCGTGCCTGGACTTGCTGCCGGAAACCGGCTTCGACGCGCTGAACTGGGGCGTGCAGCCGGACATGACGGCGGCCTGCGCACGCGTGAATGGGCGCCTCTGCCTGATGGGCAATGTGCCTCCCCTCGACCTTGGAGTGCGTGGCACGCCCGAGCAGGTGTACACCGCGGCGTTGAACGTGCTGCACCAAGCCGGCGACCATCCGCTGATCCTTTCCTGGGGCGGCGCCACCACCATCGGCACGCCGCCGGAAAATATCCGCGCGCTGGCGCAGGCGGTGAGGGAATTCAACGGGCAGCGACACCGCAGTTGATTGCTGGGCTAGTTGTGCCGTCATCAAGACCGCGAGATCGGGATGCCGGTGCAGCCGATGGAATCTCGGGACAAACCCAGGTGCAAATCTCTTACGTTTTGTCTATATTCCCGCCAAAACCAAGGAGCACCCCCCAATACTGTTCGGTTCTGGCCGCTCAGTTCGCTTCATCCCCCCAGTAATGGCAATAGCACATTCGGGGGCTCCGGTTATCATC
>CAYIIH010000221.1:0-7440 GCA_964363225.1 uncultured Verrucomicrobiota bacterium
AATAGATATATCATATTGCAGCGCAATATATTATGAGTTTTATGCCAGGCACTAAATACTTAGAAATGAACCTCCCAGTGATGCACTCTGGACCAAACCCAGCACGGATAAAAGGCCGTTTTCTGCTTGATCGTGAATCCGTGAAGAAGGACATCGCTGGGTCGCGCCGGCGGCTTCTCCAAACCTGACAGAATTGCTCAGCCGGCTGCTTTCTCGTACCGGCTCGAGACAAAGTCCCAATTGATCACATTGTAATAGGCAGCGATGTACTCCGGACGGCGGTTCTGGTACTTGAGATAATAAGCATGCTCCCAAACGTCGATACCGAGGAGCGGCGTCCGGCCTTCCATGAGCGGGCTGTTTTGATTCGGCGTCGCGCTGATGCTGAGGTTTCTCTGAGCGTCCAACTCCAGCCAGGCCCAGCCGCTGCCAAACAACGTCGTGGCGGCCTTCGTGAATTGGTCCTGGAACGTGGAAAAACTGCCGAACTTCTTGTCGATGGCCGCGGCGAGCGCGCCTTTCGGCTTCCCGCCGCCATTCTTGCTCATGAGCTGCCAGAACAGCGTGTGGTTGGCGTGGCCACCGCCGTGGTTGCGCAGGGCTGTGCGGATGCTTTCAGGCGCTGCGTTGAGATTCCCGATCAGTTCTTCGACGGTTTTGGCGGCCCAATCCGGTTGATCGGCCACGGCTTTGTTTAAATTTGTCACATAGGCGGCGTGATGTTTCCCGTGATGAATTTCCATCGTCCGGGCGTCAATGTGCGGCTCCAAAGCGTCAAACGAGTAGGGCAAGGGAGGCAGTTTGAACGGTCCGGCCGGAGCCGCGCCGGCGGCGGGCGCTGTGGCTTGAGCGCGCAGGGGCGACCATTGATCAAGTGCGGCCAGCCCCAAGGCTGTCCCGACCGCCCGTTTGAGGGCTTCGCGTCGTGGTATCATTTACAGTTTCCTTTCTTTCTCTTTAAGTTTTAACATTGCCTGAGCGCAGTTTTAATCTCGCGTTTTGCGCCGCGAAATCTCATTGCGCTTAATTTTGCCGCAAGAATGTCATAAGCTGTCGAGGGATGCCAGATCAGATTTGTTGGTTATTGTTTCGCGTCACTGGGGCTGGGTAATGCCAGGACAAATGCGAAATTCCCACGAGTCCTGCTGCAACAGCGTGCTAATGTTCTGAGCAAGTGGCGCGAAATGGGCCGGGCTGTTCAGAGCACGTTTAATGACTGAGACGGCTGTTCAAACCGGCCCGTAGAACTCTTCCACGACTTTGCGGAAATTGTTTTCGGCCACATTGATGATGCCGATCTCGCGATTGGCGTTCTCTTCCGAATCGCTGGCGTGAGCGGCATTGACCATGATGGTCTGGCCGAACTCTTTGCGGATGGACCCAGGCGGGGCTTTGGAGGGGTCGGTCGGCCCCAGCACATCACGGATTTTGCGGACGGCTTCGGCGCCTTCATAGACCAAGGCAATGCATTTTTCAGTGCCCGGCAGCGTTCTCATGGAGGGATCGGTTTCCCCTGAGGTGCGTCCGGACATGAATCTGACAATGTTGTCAAATTGATGGTCGCCGCAGATGGGGCCCAAAAACTCTCCGAGTTTTCGTTCTTCTTCGACCGGGATGGAAACCCCTAATTCCCTTTCCAGCACCGCCCGGGCCTTGGCCCCAATGACCTCTTTCATCTTGCTGCGCAACACCTCGCGGACCGGGCCGTAGAATTCCAGAGCCTGAGCCACACTCATGCAATGGACTTTTATTCCGACGATGAACAAACCGGTGCGGGAGAAGAAGTCAATGACGTTGCCCGGCCGGCCCGTCGGAAAGCGGAAATTGTCCGGTTTGATCAGGACCAGGGTATGCTGAGGCGTTTCTCCAGGAGCATACGTAATGACGTTTCGGAGCACCCCCCCATCGGTGTCCGAATGCCGGGTCCACAATTTGAGCTTGGCCTCGGCCTCATCCGCGGTCGGCGCCGCCAGCACCGCCGGCTCAAAATAGCGTACTTGATCATTCTCATCCGTAATCAAGTCGCCGTAGGTGTCGCGAATGGTTTCCCCGCCCCGGCGGTCCGGGGTGATGATACCGCTCACCGACCGGATTTTGCGAACGGCATCCTCGCCTTTAAACAGGAGCATCATGACGCGCCGCCGGCGCTGGGTCTTCGGATCGGGCATGAAATTCTGCACGACATAATCCCGAATGAGCTCCTGAATCCGGCGGTCCTGGGGATCGTTGTCTGAAATGATGGCTTCGGAGTATTGCTTGACCAGTTCCGGGCTGGGTCCAAACATGCGCGCGGCGGCCAAATCGAGTCCCGTTCGGGTCATCAAACGCGCCAGAATCCCGCCCGTGCGAGACTTGTGCAGGGAATAGGGAGTGATGATGACGTAAGCGAGTTGTTGTGCCATAAAGAATCAAGCCGGCTTTGCCGGAGGCGCCTCAGCAGTAGTGGGCGGTTGGGCGGACGCCTTGCCGCCAAGTATCTTGAACATGACCACGCCGCAGGTCGGACATTTGCCTTTAATGGCTTTGCGTCCGTTCTTCATGATTTCTTCCACGGCGTCGGCAATCTCTTTTCGTGCTTTGCACTTAACGCAATATCCTTCTGGCATAAAATTATCCTGATGGTACGCCCGTGCGGGCTGCGTAAATCTCCCGGTAACTTACGGGCGGCCCGTTGCCAGCGTCAACAGGGAAAACTCGAACGTATGCTGCCACTGGCAGACATTCTGCTGCGTGACGACGCCAAGAAAAGAGAAGGAACTGATCACAGCACTGCGGAGCCGCAATCAAAGACCTTTCTCGCCACGGATTTCGCAGGATGGCCAAGACGCAACCAAAAGGTAGGGACGCATTCCACTGCGTCCCTGAAATAAAGGTCGAAAAAGTGGGACGCAGTGGAATGCGTCCCTACCAGAAAATCTGTGCCAGCCGCGAAGATGTTTGAAGGACGATTGGAGCGCGGAAAAGGTTCAATACCTATCCAATCGGCTCGTATATAATCGGTTGCGACTCAAGGTGCTGCAAGACTTATTCGATTTCTTTTGTTTATCTTTTGGCATCGAGTAAAATGCTATGCAGATATGACACGTTCTTTAGCGTTCCTTTGCCTGGCTCTGACCCTGACTCGCCTTTGGGGAGCTGAACCCATTCAGACTTTGGCCATCGGCGCCAAGGCGCCTGACTTCAATTTGCCCGGCGTCGATGGACGCAATTATGCGCTGCAAGACTTCGCCCAGGCGAAAATTCTGATGGTGGTCTTTACCTGTGCCCATTGTCCAACGGCCCAATACTACGAGGAACGGTTGAAGCGGATTGTCAACGATTACAGAGACAAAGGCGTGGCTGTGGTTGCCATTTCCCCGAACGATCCCAAGTCAGTCCGTCTGGATGAACTGGGCTACACCGATTTGAGCGATTCATTCGAGGAGATGAAAATCCGGGCAAAACACAAGCAGTTCAACTTTCCATTTCTTTACGATGGCGACAAGGAGGATGTCTCACGATCTTACGGGCCGGTCGCCACGCCCCATGTCTTCGTCTTTGATGCCGAACGGAAGCTCCGTTACGCCGGGCGGATTGACGATAGCGAGCGCGAGGAGTTTGTGAAAACTCACGACGTCCGATTGGCTCTGGAGGCTTTGCTGGCCGGACGCGAGGTGGAGACAAAAGTCACCAAATCCTTTGGCTGCTCCATCAAATGGGCGGGAAAGGAAGATTCAGTAAAGAGTTTTATGGCCAAACTGGCGGCGGAACCGGTCGCAGTCGAACTGGCTGATGCCGAAGCTCTTAAGACATTGCGCAAGAACGATTCCGGCAAGCTCCGCCTGGTGAACTTTTGGGCGACCTGGTGCGGACCCTGCATTACCGAGTTTCCTGAACTAGTGACGATCAATCGCATGTACCGCCAGCGCGCCTTCGAGATGGTGACGGTGGCGGCGAATTATCCGGATGAGAAAAAAGAGGTTCTGGCGTTCCTGCAAAAACAGCAGGCCTCCCACAAGAACCTGCTCTTCGGCGAGCCGGACAAATACAAACTCATGGAAGCGTTTGATCCAAGTTGGAACGGCGCGCTGCCCTACACCGTTCTGATCGGCGCGACGGGCCAGATTCTCTACAAAGCTCAAGGGCCGATTGATCCGCTGGAGATCAAGCGCACCATTGTCAGGTCGCTGAAGGAGGATCGGTTCAGATAGGAGCGTTCATGCGAGTCCTCACCCAAGGACGGGAGGCAAGATAAAAGCCAATGGTTCAATCTGTGGGGACCCTTTCCTGTTTTGATGCGCGCGACGGGCGAAGGTTGAAAAGAGCGCGGCCTTTAGGCTGCAAAAGCGCCTGCCAGTCCATCGACCCATCCTAAAGCCCGGCGCGCTGGACCCGGCAACGATTCACCGGCGTATGCATCCGCGCCTGCCCCGACGAAGCACTGTCCGTGTTCACGGACGGTTTCGATTCCCGCCCGCAGTTGGACCTGGCGAAATGCACCGGCTGCGGCGCGTGCGAACTGGCCTGCCCGGTGCGGCCCCAACGGGCGATCCGAATCGTGCCCCAGGCCGGAACGTTGGGCTGAATGGCAGGAAGAAAGGAGGAAGAGGAAGAAGGGACGGCTTTGAAAAATGAGCAGCTAAACTAAGCGCCATTCAGAACCCCTGTTATGGCCCTACGCATCGGGTCGGTCCTCTTCTGCTGAAATCCGAATCGGCAAACCTGTTTTCGGCACGCCTACGGCGGCGGCGCTTGCCTCAGCCGATAAAACTTGCTCCCTGGCGACGCCGGGAGCGTGACGGTGTTATCCGGGCCGACGATCACGGGTGTTTGCCCCACCGGCTGCCACGCGATCGGCACGGCAAGGCTGACGGTCGCTTCCAGAACAAACGCCGCACTCGACGCAGGCCACGAGATCGTCAAGCTGCCGCCACTGCGCGAAATGCTCAGGAGCGGTCCGCCCGGCGTCTGGATCGCCACGGCCACGCTCCAGAAGCCATCGTCCACTGTGAAAGGCCCGCCGGCCAGACGCGTGCCGGCCACCGGCTGGCCGACGATGCCCGTAAGACTGAACGGCCCGTTTGTACTCGTGCCGCCGCCGCCGGACAATACAAAGTGATCCACCGTGAAGGTCTGCGCCTGAGCCACGCCCGCCGCGAACAGCCACACCGCCGCAACGATCTTGATGACTGATAACTGATAACTGATGACTGATAACCGATAACTGGTGACTGATGACTGATAACGGGTAGCGGGTGACGGGTGACGGGTGGATCGGTTCATTGCGCCCCTCCCTGCTGCTGACGGGCCAGTGTTTCGACGAGGCTCTTCAACTCGGCCAAGTCCTGCTTCACCGCCTGAAGTTCGGCGTCCCTGGTTTTCAACGTGGCCGCCTGCTCCTCGAGCTTGCGGTGGTCCTTGAGGAATTCGTTCAAGAGCATCGCGTTCACCGCTTCGTAGCGCACCGTGTAAACTTCGCCCTTCTCATCGCGGACGACGAGGCGCGGATCCACGGAGTTCACTTCCTCGGCGATGAGGCCGAATTGCGGAATCGCTTTGGCATCAATCTCGGTCCTGTAACGGAACGTCACGGGCTGGAGCTTGAGAATCGCCTCGCTGGCCGATTCCATCGGGTTAATGGCCTCCTTGAAGCGGCGTGAGGATGTCAGTGTGCCGAGTTGCCCGCTGCTGTTCACAAATACGGCGGCCCCACCCGAGGCCGTGGCTCCGTTGATGCCAGCGATATACGCCGCGGTCTGCGTGCCTTGAGTTCCGATGCGGATGGTGTTGGCTTCACCAGCCACGCCTACGTTGCCAATATCAATGTTGTTGCCGCCGGTAGTGAGGTTCTGGCCTGACCCGAATCCCAGCGCGGTGTTGTTGAAGCCGGTGGTGTTCGAGAAGAGGGCTTGCGAGCCGCTGGCGGTGTTGTAGTAGCCGGTGGTGTTGGAGTTGAGGGCATCGTAGCCGCTGGCGGTGTTGTAGTAGCCGGTGGTGTTCTCCTGGAGGGTGAACACGCCGCTGGCGGTGTTTTCATGCCCGGTGGTGTTCGCCAACAGGGCACCGTAGCCACTGGCGGTGTTGTTGTTGCCGGTGGTGTTCGAGTAGAGGGCAGTGCTGCCGCTGGCGGTATTGTAGTTACCGGTAGTGTTGTATTGGAGGGCGCCTGCGCCGCTGGCCGTGTTGGCTACACCGGAGGTGTTCGCCCAGAGGGCATAGACGCCACTGGCGGTGTTGTGGTAGCCGGTGTTGTTAAAGAGGAGGGCATAGGCGCCGCTGGCGGTGTTGTAGTAGCCGGTGTTATTATTGACCAAGGCTAAGCTGCCGATGGCGGTGTTGTAGTAGCCGGAGGTGTTCGCCCTGAGGGCAGAGGAGCCGATGGCGGTGTTGTAGTAGCCGGAAGTGTTTGCTTGGAGGGTAAAGATGCCGCTGGCGGTGTTGTCGTCGCCGGTAGTGTTCGCTTGGAGGGCAGATATCCCGTTGGCGGTGTTGTTGTTGCCGGTGGTGTTATCTTGAAGGGCTTGAGAGCCGCTGGCGGTGTTGTTGTTGCCGGTGGTGTTCGCCCTGAGGGCATAGGAGCCGCTGGCGGTGTTGGCTTCACCCGTGGTGTTCGCATAGAGGGCGTGGTAGCCGCTCGCGGTGTTGTTTCCGCCTGTGATGTTCCTGTAGAGAGCACTATCCCCGTTGGCGGTGTTGAAGCTGCCGGTGGTGTTTGCATTGAGGGCCAGGGCGCCGCTGGCGGTGTTCTCAGAGCCGCTTGTATTCGCACTGAGGGCAAAAGCGCCGCTGGCGGTGTTGTTGCCGCCGGTGTTGTTTGCCCTGAGGGTAAAGATGCCGCTGGCGGTGTTTTGGCCGCCGGTTGTGTTGAAAGCGAGGGCAGATAGGCCGTTGGCGGTGTTATTGGCGCCCGACATCGTGAGATTGCCGGCATTGATGCCGAGGAAGGTATTCCCGGAGCCGAAGGTGTGGAGGAGCGTGTTGCCGCCGGACTTGATGATGCCGGAGGTGACCGTGGTGGCTGGCAGATTTAACACATCGCCAGTGAAGCTTATCGCGGTGATGCCGCCAGCGTTGAAGTCACCGTTGGCGTCGCGCCTGACGATGACGTTGGGAGTGTTGGCGCTGACGGCGACGACGACGGTCTGGCTTTGCGGGCCGGTCACCTCGCCGGCGAGGTTGCCGGTGAAGATCGCCGCGGAACTGGCCGTGCCCGTCACATTGCCGGTGAACGTGCCGGCGAAGACGTTGTTCGCGTTGGTCACGATGGTCGGGCCGGCGAAGGTATTCGTGCCACTGAACACATTCGTGCCGTTAAGCAACGCCACGTTGGCCGAGAGCCGCGCGTCCGCGAGCGTGCCGCTCGCAATCTTTGCCCCGTCCAGATTGGGTATCTGTCCCGCCGTGAACGTGCCACTGGTGATCTTGGCGGCGTCGAGGTTGGGAATTTGTCCGGCGGTCAAC
>CAYIIH010000221.1:7540-14468 GCA_964363225.1 uncultured Verrucomicrobiota bacterium
GCGTCGAGGTTGGGAATTTGTCCGGCGGTCAACGTGCCGGTGACATTGCCGGCGGAAACGGTGAGGTTCGTCAGCCCCGCACCGTTGCCGCTGAAAGCGCCCGCGGCCTGGTTGTTTGCATTGGTGAGCACCACGATGCCGGCGAAGTTGTTCGTGCCGCTGAACACATTGGTGCCGTGGAGCAACGCCACGTTGGCCGAGAGCCGCTCGTCCGCGAGCGTACCGCTGGTCAGACCATCGGCGGTGGTGGTGCCGGGCAGGCCTTGCGGTCCCGCCGGGCCGGCAGGGGTGAGCGCGTAGAGCGCAAAGGGCACAGCTTTGATAGGCTGACGCGGCGCGAGGATGGTGTGAGGCTGGACGTTCCCGACGGCGCGCACGCCGATTTCGAGCCACCGCTGTGAGCCGGTGAAGACGCCTGGGCCGAAATCAACGGTGACGGCGAAAACGCCCTTGTCCACGGTCACCGGCGCGTTGGTGAGTTTTGGGCCGACCTGAATACTGTTCTGGTTGCCCGCGGGTCCATCCCACAGGCTGAACGTGAGGTCGAAGTCGCCGTCGGGCGGCTGGCCGTTTTCGTGGAGGCGGCCTTGGTAAGTGAAACCGTTGTCCTGTTGTGCGCACCACAGCGAAGTCTGCGCGACGAGGGCAAGCATGAAGGCCGCTATGAGGCAACGGTTGGGGGTTCTGTTTTTCATAGACAAAAAGGTGACGGCGTTACTGATAAGATTTGCCTTCTTCTGCGCGGTTCAACGATCCGCCCAATTGGCACTCTCTACAGACTGTTCCCGAACATCGGGTCCAAAAC
Source organism: uncultured Verrucomicrobiota bacterium (assembly GCA_964363225.1). GTDB lineage: Bacteria > Verrucomicrobiota > Verrucomicrobiia > Limisphaerales > CAYIIH01 > CAYIIH01. The sequence goes on from CAYIIH010000221.1 coordinate 8,346, forward strand.
ATCTCTGAATTGAGTTCACCTGGAGGTTTTCCATACCTTGGAAAAGACAAGCTATCTTAATAGAGCGGCGCAACCTAACTGATGCTCCCGGAATAGCAACAAGTATCGGCACTATTTTTAGGGGGGTAACAGAAGCGCCGTCGTTGCGCGATAAAATCCGAGCGTACGATCCAGGACGGCCACCTTGAGATGAACATGACCGATGACGACGCGCGGGCCAATGGGCCGAAGAAGGCATCAGTTCCGGCTATTGGCAACTGTTCGCCCCGCGTGCCCGAGTGCCCTTCATACTCAGACGCGATTCTTTGCCAAAATCCTCCTTGGTTCGCCCAGATTCCCAGGCGGCCGAGTTCGCCGATTTTGCGCTGACGGTCAGGCCGCTGGGGCGCTTGGTCTTGCTCTGGCAGGAGATGATCCCCAACAGGTCGGACGCGTATTGCGCGGCGTGCCACCCGCCGGCGGACGCGTCGGGCTGCGACGACTTGCTCCCGCGCGCCGCGCCGCTGGAACGATCTTTGCGCCGGTGTGGGACGCGGCGGGCAATTTCACCGTGGCCTGCAACAAGGTGCATATCCTGTGCACGAGCGGGACGGTGACGCCGGAGGGCGGCGAGTTTTCCTCTTACGGAGTGGCCTTGGAACCACGACCCTTCGCGGCCAGGTCCTTCAGTGACACGATGTGCGCCGGGTCGAGACTGTCGGGGAAGCCGTCCTTGTCGGCGAAAACCACGGTGTGCGGTGTCACCAAGATGAACTCGGGGTGAGGAACCTTGTAGGCGCGGCCATCCGACAGATGAAGCGTGAACGGGCGGAAGCCACCCCGCAGGCGTTTGCGAATGTGTTCAACGTTCATGCCTACTGTTTGCGTTGCGCGCCGCCGATGACTTCGCCGTTTTACGGGAAATAAACGTCATGCGTCCCAATGTTCAAGGTGAAAACAATGCGACCTTCCAGGTAAAAGACCACCCGCAAATTGCGCTCCACATCCACGGCGTAAACCGTCTTGCCAAGCGCTGCTGAAAGGCGATGGATTTTGTGCGTCCTTAATCGAAGGTCAAAAGGATCCCGCTTGAAGATCTGCCACGCTTCCTTGACCGACAGCTTTGGGCTCGCAGTGAGGTTTTTGAAATTCCGCCAGAACTTCGGCGCCGCCTTATATTGGTAGCCGTTCACAGCGGCGGACGTTCAAAGTGCTCATCATGCATCTCGATGGCCTTGCCGTCCTCCACTTCCTCCACGGCTTCCCAGAAATCTTCGGGGATGTCGGGATGCTCCAGCCGCCGCATAAGTCGATCAACCGCCGTGCCACGGCCGGGATAAAGAGTTTCGAGCACGCGCCGGGCCACGTCGGCTCGCTCCGATGGCGGCAAAGCTTCCAACTCTTTAACAATCTCCGCTGCGCTCATGCGGTCAATGTTCCCGAATTCAGCCGATGACGCAAGCCGGAAGGCCAGGCTCTGCCGCTTGTCTTTTTGACCGAATCCTGCCGTGGAGGGACGTTGTGGCGGCGGACTCCAGGCATTGGGTTTCCCGACATGCAAGAACACTGGCCACGTCCAAAGCGTGGTGGTAAGCTTTAAATCCTCGACTCACTGTGAGTACCGAAGCCATCAGATTTGACCGGGTGACAAAGGTCTATGAGAGCCGCCAGATTGCCCTGGCGGATGTCTCTTTTCGGTTGCCGACCGGTGCGACGGTGGGGCTTTTGGGCGCCAACGGCTCAGGGAAATCAACGCTCCTGCGCATCGCTCTCGGACTGATCAGCCCCAGCGCGGGCGCCATTGCCGTGCTGGGCCAGCGCATGACACCCGGCGCGAAATCGCTGCGCCAGCGAATCGGGTTTCTCTCCGATGACCCTTCTTTTCCAGCGGATTTCACCGCCATCAGCTACCTGCGCTTTGTTGGAAAATGCTTCGGGCTTAACCGCCTGGAGCGCAAGGCGCGCATGGGCACGCTGCTGCGCGCGGTCGGACTGATAGACGACGCCGGCCGCAAAATCGCGACCTTCTCGACCGGCATGAAGACGCGCCTGGGCATTGCCGCTTCGCTGATGAACGATCCCGAACTGCTGGTCTGGGACGAGCCGACGGCGGGCCTCGATCCGATCAGCCGCCGCCAAACGCTCGAATTGCTCGAACAGTTGCGCGGCCAGAAGACAGTGATCCTCAGTTCCCATATTCTTGGGGATATTGACCGGGTTTGCGATCGTTTGCTGGTTCTCAACCAGGGCCAGCTTCTTTTTGACGGCTCGCGGACTGAACTGGAGAGTCTGCTGCCGAAAAACGTTCTGGAACTACGCGTCTCGGGTGAGATTGAACGGTATCGGGCTGCTGTCCAACAGCATCTGAAACGCCTGGACGGTTCCCTGGACAAGGCGAAGTTGCGCATCGAACTTGGCCCGGATGAAACCGTGAGCGACATCGTCTCCTTGCTGCTGCAATTGGCCCGGGACAACAATGCCACCATCGAAGGCATCAACTCCACGGGCCGCCAACTCGAGGACGCCTATCTAAAACTGATTACCGAAGATGAGTTCCGTGGATTCCTCCGTGCCACAAAAACCTGATTTGCAAAACGAAGCCAAATCTGCGGTGCCGAAGAGCGGCGAGTCGCCAGGACCGGTCCCTGCGGTTGGTCACTCTGCCGTAGCAGGCCGTCGCCTGCCCACGAAATGGCAATCCGTCCGCATTCTCGCGCTCACGGACCTGGACGCGATCTGGCATTCGTGGCTCTGCCGCGGCTTTTTCCTGGTCAGCGCCGTTCTGACCGTCCTCGAGCTGAAGGGCATGCAAGCCGAGCAAAAGGTCGCGAGTCAAATGCTGGAGGCGGTCTATGTCACCTACTTGCTCGTCTGGATGCATGGGGTCATTTTCATCGCGGGCGGAGCGCTTGCGCGCGAACAGGATTGTCTGAACGACGCGATTCTGAGCCGCGGCGTCACGCGCGGCGAGTATATGGGCGGCAAACTGGTGGCCCGTTGTTTCGCTCTCCTGGCCATGATCGGATGCGTCTTGCTGCCGTCCAGTTTTTGGGCGATCCGGCAAGACAAGCTGGTCCGCTCGGAAGCGGGCCACGTGGCTTCCAACGCCCGCAATACAAAAGTCGAGGCCTGGGACCCGAAGAAAGTGTTTGCCGGAACCGACGGCCGCGTTACGGAGATGTCGATCGAGGTGGGGGATTCAGTCCACGTCGGCGACGTCCTGGCGCAACTCGATGATCGCATGCTCTTCGACCAGTTGGAGAACGAAAGGCGTGGCGAGGAGAATGCGCGGAACGAGGTCAACAATGCGGAGCGGCGTTTCGAGGACGCCAAGCGCGCCGCGGCTCAGGCGGAGGACGCCCTCGGCCGGGCCGAGCGCGCGTTGATCGCGAAAGACCTTTTGAGCAAGATGGAGCAAGCGGACCGGGAAACGGACATCCGCTCTCGAAAACGAGACCTGAAAAATGCGGAAAACCAGTTAAGGATTGCCCAAGACGCCATCCCCACAGTCCAGCGCGCGGTGGACAATGCTCAGGCCCGGGTCCGCGACGCCCGCAAACGCCTCGGCTTTGCCACCGTCACCGCGCCCATCTCCGGCTACGTGACGGAGCGCCAGATTCAAGTGGCCCAGCACGTCAGCCTTGGCACGCACATTCTGACGATTGCACCGCTTGATGAATATCAATTGCGTGTTCCCATTTACAAGTTCGACGAGTTCAAGCGCCTCAAGAAAGGACTCAAGGCTTATGTGACGATCGGCAAGACCGAGTTCATTGGCGTGATTGACCGGTTAGGGGCCACGACTCAAGAGGATCGCTGGGGTCGCACCAGTAATTTTGCCATCGTCCGTTTCAAAGGCGACGGCACCTTGGGCATCCTGGGATTGAACGCGGATGTGCGGCTGGTGCTGCCACCTCTCGAGGAGAAATCCAACCAGGTCACCGCGGTGCTCAATACTTTAACAGGCCATGGCGTGGACGACCTGGAGTCCCGGACCGCATCGGTGACACCCGGTTGGATGTTCATCGGCTTGGGCAAGGTGCTCGGCTGCGCGCTGTTGCTGGTCACCCTGGCGTTGCTCACCTCCACGCTCTTCCGGAGCGCCCTGGTCTCTATCCTCAGTGTGATCGGCCTTTGGCACGTATCCAATCTTCTCTTCGACTTCGCCGGCCTCCCGGAACTTTCTTACCTGGAGATGGTCCGCACGATGGATAAGGTCCTCGGCGGCGTCGCGGACCCGGCCAGGGAGTTGGCCAGTCTGGGCTGGCTTTTCGGAATCGCCGCCCTGTTTGGTTTTCTCGCGCTCGTGCTGTTCATCTCCCGTGACCCGCCGAAATAGCCCTTATGCGACGCCTTTTCCTGACCATTCGATTATTGGGCATGCGACACCACAAAGCCGACTGCAAGTCGGCGCTCCGCCTCGCCGCGCGTGAGATATTCGGGCTTGTGGTCGCTGCGGGCTTGGTCTTGGGCGCATGGTGTGCCCAGGGACAGCAGGAGGAAACAGGAGCTTCGCTTCTCGCGAGCACAAACAGCTTGAAAACCGTTTTGGGCTTGGAACGGTCGGCCGACGCGGATGTTCTTCTTCTGCGCAACGGCGACAAGCTGACGGGCGCACTCCGCCAGGCTAGCTTCAACCTCAGAACGTCCTACGGCCTGCTCCAGTTCGACCGTCGGATGATTGCCGGCATCGATTTGGAGGGCGACCGCAACCACCTCGAGTCGATCATCACCGTCAACCGCAATCGCTTTTCGGGCTTCCTGGAGGACCGTCTGTTGGTGCTCCAACCTCGATCAGGCCCGCCCGTGGAACTGCGCTGCGAGAAGGTCCTGAAGATCGTTTTTCAAGCGCGAGAATCAGAGCGGCAAGGAATTCCGCAACGACAGTTTATCCTGCTGAAAAATGGCGACTTTTTCACCGGCAAGGTGCTCCAGGATCAATTCCAGGTGTCCAGCGGCGACAAACAGGTTGTTTTTAACGCGAACGATTATGAATCCATTCGGCTCGGCAATGAAAGGATTCCATTGGCAAAAACTGTCCTGCGGAACGGCGACGTCGTCCAAGGAGCGCTCGCCATTGAAGATATCGAAGTCGATCTGGATGTTGGGTTCAAGGTCCGAGTCTATCAGGATCGCATCGATGTGATTTATGGCCGTGAAGGCTACGTCCCCGTAAGTCTGGGTTTAACGACAGTGCATCGTCCGGGTGGACCGGACACCACCAATCAGACTGCTCCGAGCTCAGAGGGAAAACAGAGGGAAGGAATGGTCTGGATTCCGCCCAGCGAATTCACGATGGGCAGCCCGCCGAACGAGGCGGACCGGGACTTGGACGAAGGCCCCCTGACAAAGGTGACGATCACCCAAGGCTTTTGGATGGCGAAATGCGAGGTGACCCAAGCGGAGTACGAGTCGGTCATGGGCGTCAATCCGAGTCAATTCACCGGCGAGGCCAAGCGTCCGGTGGAAAAGGTAAGCTGGTATGACGCCTTGAAGTATTGCCTGCGGTTGACGCAGCTTGAGCAAGCCGCTGGGAAGCTGCCGGCCGGTTACGCTTACCGCCTGCCGACCGAAGCGGAATGGGAATACGCCTGCCGGGCTGGAACGAGGACTCGCTTCAGTTACGGGGACGACCCCGGTTTTCTCCTGACGAGCGAATACGCGTGGTGCAACGGCAACAGCGGCTCAACCACCCATCCTGTGGGCATGAAACAGCCCAATCCCTGGGGCTTGTTTGACATGCATGGGAACGTTTTGGAATGGTGCATGGACAGTTGGAGTGGCTTGCTGCCAGGCGGAAGTGTGACCAATGTTCCGGCTTATGCGACCGGCTCGCTCCGCGTCGCGCGCGGCGGCTCGTGGCTCTACGAAGCCAAGTTCTCCCGATCGGCCAATCGCGACGACTATGGCCCGTCGAACCAGTGCAGCGACCTTGGCTTCCGCATCGTCCTCGCATTTAGCCAACAGTAAGCGGTGAACCTAAATCCGGCAGTTGGGGAACGAGAAAACCGCAGATGGACGCAGATAGACGCAGATAAAACAGGGAAAGCAGATCTCACCCGGGAGGTGAATCGTTGCCGGTATGCAACTCGTTCGTATCTGCGTTCATCTGCGTTTATCTGCGGTTGAATTGCTCTTCTTAGG
>CAYIIH010000222.1:0-14430 GCA_964363225.1 uncultured Verrucomicrobiota bacterium
AAAAGACAGTTTCTTCCATCATCAGCCTCCGCCCGCGGGGGTGGGTGCTTCCAACAAACTCCCGGCGAATCTGGACGAACTGATCACACTGGGCGAAGACACCGCCGACGGCGCGCATCAACTCGAAACCACCATCAGCCTCAAGCAAAACACGGAGGCCGACATTCGCGCCGATCTGGGCGCGCTCGCCAACAAGAAATCTCTCTATGACGCCGCCGTCTCCGATCGCAAACCCTTGAACACCGCCATGACGGTGGCCCGTTCCAACGCGCGCGGCTTTCTGACCACCGCCCGCGATGTTTTCAAGAAATTCCTCGGCGGGCAGCCTTCCGCCGCTTGGGCAGCGCCCGGCTGGTCCAGCCAATCCATGGCCGTGCCGTCCACCAGCGAGTTGATTCTGCCCCTGCTTGGTTCCGTGAAGAACTATCTCACCACGAACCCGGCGCGTGAAAATGCGCCGCTGGAGGTCACCGCCGCCAACGCGAACGCGCTGCACCAGGCCTTATCCAACGCGCGCAGCGCGCTCAACAACCAGGAAACCCTCATTGGGCAGCGCAAAACCGACCGCGACGCCGGCGAAGAACAATTCCGCAAACGCATTCGGGGGCTGATCAGCGAACTGGCGCAACGACTCGACGAAATGGACCCGCGCTGGCTCACCTTCGGCCTCAAGCAACCTGGCGCGGCCGATTCGCCCGACGCCGTCACCAACACCCGTGCCACGGCTTTAGGCGGCGGCAAAGTGCGCGTGCAAAGTGATCCCGCCCCGCGCGCCGAATACTACCAGGTCTGGATTCAAGTTGCCGGAGCCGACGCCGACTTCCGCTTGGCCGACTCGCCCGCTGAACCAGACAAAATCCTGGAGGGCCTCACCGCTGGTGCCAGCGCGCAATTCAAAATGCGCGCGGTGAATGAAACGGGTCCAGGACCCTTTGGGGAACCGCTGCAAGTAACGGTGGAATAATCGGAACCTGACTGCCGCATGGGCACTATGAAAATCGCGACGCGAAATGTGTGGATTCTGGCCGACGTTCCGCACTCCGAACTCCGCATTCCGCATTCGAGCGTGCGCGCCGTGAATGAAACCGGACCGGGAGCGTTTAGAGAGGCTGTCCAGGTGGTAGTGACATGAAATGGCTCTGAAACAAACGAAAGGAAAAGACATGAAGCAACGACAATATCGACTCGGGCTATGCGCGCTCGCGCTTGCCGCCGGCCTCTTGCCGCTCGCCGCCCAAGGCGGCGACGTGTGGCTCAGCGCAGGCCCCGTCTGGCGCGGCGGCATGGACGTCAAGTTCAGCGGCTCGTCCTACGCTCAAACGCTTGGACTGAACACGGATGTCGGTGTTGGCATTGGGGCCGCCAGCGCTTATGCCGACCGCACCTACGACGACGGCTACGTGAACAAGGACTCCAGCTTAGGCGGTGGCATCGTACCCAACACGACTTGGAATTGGGGCTACAACACCCCAGGCCAATACAACGCCGCCGCGCCACAAACGCTCACGTTTCAGAAGCAGGGCATTCCGCGGTATTCCTCCTTCACCGACGGGGGCGCTGGCGGCAAGGATGACATGCTGGGCGCCGGCCTCCGACTCCAGGCCGGTTTTCCGGTCAAGAAAGGCGACAAATGGTCCGTGGACCTCGTTCTCGGTTTCCAAGGCATCTGGGGCGCAGAGGGCAAGTTCCGGGAAAACGCGGGTCTTGTTGATGTGATCGACACCTACGATGTTTCCGGCATAGCGCCATTCCCGGGGGCCGGGCATAGCGGCACCTACGGCGGGCCGTTTGACCCGGCTGCCACGCCGCCTTACACCATCATTCCAAACCTGCCGGTGTCCCGCGCGCCGCCGGCTCCCTCCGCCGTTGCGCCAGCCGTGCAAAGCAGCATTACCTTCGACGTGGACCAGAGCCTTTATCAATTGAGCGTGGGGCCCCAGATTGGACTGAAGGCCGGCAAACGGCTCCAATTCGTAACGACTCCCACGATTTCCCTGATCATCTTGGACGTGGATGTTCAACGGTCGGAAACGTTTTTCTACGGCGGTGCGTTGAGCCAGTGGTCTGACCGCGCCGGCCAACGCGAGGTTAATCTGGGCCTCGGCATCACCGGCGGGGCGAACCTGAACTTGGGCAAAGGCTGGTTCACCGGCGTCTTCGGCGGCTTCGAATGGGTGATGGAAAACATGGACTTCACCGTCGGGCCAAACAGGGTGTCGGTAGATGCCAGCGGGTGGACGGCGGGACTCGCATTCGGCAAGTCCTTTTAGAGGCAGTGGGCTGCTTCGTAACAAAGAAAACTTCCCTATGTCTTTATTGCACCACACAGCGTTAGGAAAGGAAAAAATATGAAATGCTCTTTGAAAATTTTGTTCTTCTTAAACCTGCTCCCAGCGGCCATCTTATTTGCTCAAGATGAAACTGTTCCAGGCCTGCGGCCCTACGAGCAGGCCCAGTTTTATGTCCGGATCTCTGCCGATGAGGTCGCCATCCTGACAGGCGCGCAAATAGATGGTCTGCGCAGAGATGCCGAAGATGTTCGCGTGCTCAAGAGGAAGTACTCTCTTGAGGAATTTGCCGCCTTGGCCCACGCCAAAGCAACCAAGTCTTCACAAACGCTTGCGAACGAGTTCTTGCGAATGCGACTCTCAGATGATGGGAATTTTCAGATGCAGCAAACGACCGATGGACGGTATCTGATCTATCCTGGCTTTACGTCCGCATTTTCGATCAAGGTAGACAACCACAAATACTGCAATCGTAGCACAGACCGGGAATCCCCGACCATTCTCACTGTCGCGCAACCGCTCACAGTCAACGGCACCGTCGCGAGCATTCAGTATTCCACGGCTGAAAACGTGGACATCATTCAGAGGTTCATCTTGGAAGGCAAGGCCTGCCGGTTCGAGGTGGAGGCTCGCAACCGGGATTCAGTCAGCCACAACGTGCAAGTGAGGTACCAGTTCGACACGCAAATCCATGAAAACGATGGGGCTCCTCTGTACGCACAGCCTGTCGGGACACGAGTGAAGGAAACCGAGGTCGCTCCTCTGACCTTCAGCCAGTGGCAGTCGTGGCTTGATCCGGTCCAAGATCCCGGTGACCTGTACGGCATAGGCACGATCATCGCTGTCCCTACCCGGGTGGTTTTCGCGTGGTGGCCGGAGGCGAGTGATTCCGCGTGGGACTACACCCCGAATCCGAACCAGTTGTTTTACACCGAAGGCTACGTCAGTTCGCCTAAAAGTGACAGTTGCGTCCTGTACTACATGACTCTTGGCGTAATTGCCCCGTCTGCTTCCAGCACGGTCTCCTCTGCCTACGGTGCGGGGACAGCGCAGGCGAACTCCCGTAATCGCTTGGTTGAGGCGCTCAGAGGGCTGGCAGACGCGATCAAAGGGTACCAGAATGCGTGCGCCATTGTGGGTGGCGATGCATTCGCGAAGACGGCGATAACCGCTCGGCGTGACGAGAATCTCAAGGACGTCGCCCAAGATCTTGCCATCGATTTGCTTGCCGATGGCACTATGTCCCGGACGGCTGGCAAACTATTCTCGAAAGGCGTCTCCGATCAATTCACTCGCTGGCTCGTGAAGAACATCGCGAAGAAGGCTGCGATCAAGGGATTCTCTATCGGCGAGAAGGCCCTGGTAACGTGGATAAAAGCCCCAGAGGTAGGAGGGATCGATCCCGAGTGGGATAGAGACGATCCCAATTACAGCCGCACCTCCGACTACATCAAGAATTTCATTCTGACAACCCTAAGCGCCGAGCTTGCGGAAACCGACACCATTCTTGTCGAAACTGTGGCAGGCATCCCTGATCCGTTGCCAGAGGGATACCCGTTGGACGAGACAATCGCAATGCTACAGCACCTGCGGAATGAGGTGCTCAGGTTGACACCCACCATTGGGCGAGAGACTGAAGATGTTGTCCACTGGGCCATACCAGGCCTCCTCGATGACGAAACGTTCGGCGATTACAATCCTGTATTGCTTGGCGCATCCAGCAAAGTCGCTTCAGGCCACAAGCTGTACGTGACAAAGCTTATTCTTGGCGGCCTGGAAAATATCAAGCTGCTCAGGCGGGTCGGGTGTATCGGTTGGCAAGTTGGGCTGGGAGTCGTGAAAATCGTGGCCCACGTTGGAAGCGCGGCCACCACTGGGCCGGGGGCAGTTCCGCTCGCGGCCCCGATCGAAGGGTTGTTTTGGGGAGGAGTAGGGGTGTGTAGTACAGCGGGCCTCGCCAACTCCGGAATCGATGTGATCGGGAAAAACTACGCTGTTTTCCAACTAGCTGTGGATATCGAAAGCATCCAGTCGGATATTGAGTTAGCTCTGGCCACGTTTAACGCGGTGGCCGATTCTGTGGTGGCGGCCCAAACGCTCGAAGGTTCTCTCCGCATGACTGTTACTGACCTAGAGGTTGATGATCTCGAAGTTGGTTGGTTGGACTTGTTCGGAAACGGTCAAGCCATGCTCAGGGTTGCCAACAATGACACCACGCATGCCGGGTATTGTCGGGTGTTCGCCACGATCTCTCGCAAGAACATCCTCTCCGGTGCTTATGATGACATCGTAAGCACTTCGACGGCTGGGTTCCAAGTGCAACCGAGTGCCCGTCTGTCCATCGCCCTTCCGTACGAGGTGCCCGTCGGCATACTTCTCTCAGACCGATACTTGGTGGAGTGCAACGTGATAACATCTTCGGGGTATAACTATCGCTCGGCCTTTTTCAGAGCGTGCAATCCGGCAGCGTGTTGGATCGACGACCAGATTACGCGAATCGGCTCCGGAACCTTGGCTCAAGGGCAAAGGGCGTCAGGTAATGTGACTGGAGCTGCCGCGGGAGGCAGCACGGAACTCTCGTTGAACTATCCCGGCAGCGATTTTGATCTTCACGTCTATGACAGCCAAGGAAGGCACGTCGGCATGAACTACGCCGTCGGAAACGTGGAGGTGGGCATCCCCGGGGCGTCCTATTCAGGCCCGCAGAGCAAGCCCGAAGTGATCAGGATCCCACCAGCTTCCGCCCTGGGGCTGCGATATGAAGTGATTGCTGTAGAAGCATCGGGATCCCAAGACTTCGAGGTGTTTGCCGCTCAGGAAACAGTGCGGAACGCGACGCTGGTCAGTATGCCGCGTGCGATCGAGCTCGACGCCCAGCCCGGGGTGAACGTGACTGGTCTAAGATTACTGGAGGTTGGGGGCCAAAACGAGGCGGCACTGAGCGCAGTGACGTGCTCACAGCTTGCAGGTGAGCATGGCACAATTGAGGCGGAATCAGTCGCATTCGTGAACGTACCGGAGCGGATTCTACCAAGCAGCGATGCGTCTCTTGGCATGACGGTAACTGTCGGACCAAGCGTGCCGTCAGGTGTTTACACTGGGATCGTGAGCATTACCTGGAACGCCGGGAGGCTCGAGATTCCAGTCTCGGCGTCTGTGCTGTCGCAAGCGCTCTTGCAGGAGGTAACGACCAACGCAACGACAACCTTTAACTCATGGACGCTTGACCGCGCTTCGGGGGCACTCGTGGCAACAATCACGATCACGAACAGCAGCGGTAAAAGCGGGCTTCCCGGGGTTCCGCTCGAGAAGGTGTTCTGGTATGCGATCACTGAGAGCACCAACATCCGGTTGGCTACCGTCACGGGACAGACGAACGGCATGGCCTACTACGATGTTACAGCCCAGGTTGAAGCGCAGTTGCCAAGCGTCGGTAATGGCGACATGCGACTGGATATCGGTGAGTCGGTTAGTTTCACTGTGCCCATTTACACGCGAGACCGGTCAAGACCAGTGGGGCATGTGTTTGGCATCTGGGCTGATCCGCCGTTTGGAGGCAGCGTTGCCAGTTCAAGTGAAGTGCCACGCCTGGAGGTGTCAAGAGCGGCGGAGGGTAGCATCGGCTTGTCCTGGCCTGCTACAAAGAGCCAGTTCGTATTGGAGGAGGCAGACAGCATTGGCTCCAGTTGGAGAGAGGTTTCGACGCCTCCAGTCATTAGCGGCAACAAGAACACCGTCACGATTCTTGTGGGTAGCGGGACGAAGTTCTATCGGCTACGGAAGAATTGACCGTTCCACGCCGAATTCAGCGAGTTGTGATGTGATGTTTCGAGTTTGTGCCGGTGTTTGCCTGGGCCTACTCGTTTTGGCAGCAGTGCCTGCCACCGGCACAGACGCGCCCTTGGCGGGAAGGAAGTGGCTTGGCAAGGGCGAAGTGCCCCAAGTCGTCGAAGCATCTGCTGTCAGCGCCAAGGCGATTTCCTCAAGCCGCGTCGTCTCTTTCCGCTTTCCGGGCGTTGAGGCCATGTCGGTCCAGACTGGCCCGGATGTTTGGACGCGTCTGTCCCTGCTGGGAGCTGGCGCGAGGCAGGAACCCGGGCGGCCTGAGTTGCCAGTGTGGAGAAGGCTCCTGACAGTTGATCCCCAGGTGGCTTTTTCCTACAAACCGGTTGTCACTTCGCAGCGGGCCTTCGATCTCACGGCGGAAGGTTTGCCACCCAGGATATTTCCTGCTCGTCGTCCCATCCCCAAAGTGCCGGGTGCGCTTGAAGCCGCCGCTGCGGGTCAGTTACGGCAGGCGATTGAACCGTGGGGCGATTGGAGCGCCGGTTTTCAACCGGCTATGGGCCAGCGAGAATCCGAAAGCCGACTGCAAGTCGGCGCTCCACCCACTGCAGCTTCGCGGATCGGTGCCGACAGGGTAAACGAGGAGGTTGAGGTCGCCTGGCTCCATGACCTTGGCATCGCGCGCGGGCAGCGGGTGCTTCTACTGGAGGTGTTCCCGGTTGCTTTGGACGCGAAGCAAGGGAGTGTGATCCTTCGTGAATCCATTGAGGTTGCGGTCGTGACTGAGAATGCTCAGGGTTCCGCCAGTTCTGCCGTAGAGTCACCCCTCACTCGTCCTGCGGACACGCCACCTCTGAACCGTAGGAGCCGACGTGAATCGGCTCTGACTTCCAGGGACAGAATAATGAGCGGACTCACGTCCGCTGCTACGAGTCTCACGCAAGGAGCGCAGGGAGTGTCCGCGCGCCGCCTCTTGATCATTGCTCCGCCGACGCTGGCGACTTCGCTTGGGTCTTTTGTCGCGCACAAGGAGGCGCTGGGTTGGACGGTGGACAGTTTCACCACGGAAGTCAGCGGCAGCAAGGCGGAATCCATTCAGGCGTTCATCCAGTTGCGCTACGGCTCGGAAGCCACGCGCCCCAGTCATCTGTTGCTGGTGGGAGACACGGATACTATTCCCGCCTGGCCCGGTCGCGGCGCTTACCTGCCCGATACGGACCTGTATTACGCCTGCATGGATGGGGCAAGCGATTGGCTGCCGGACATGGCCGTGGGCAGGTTTCCGGCGCGCACCGCGCAGCAACTGACGAACATGCTGTCGCGGTCCATGAGCTACGAGACGAACGTGTCGAAGCTCAGCCCGTTTGTGTCGCGCGCGGTGTTCGTGACTTCGGAGGAGAACTACACGTTGACGGAGGGAACGCAGAATTACGTCATCGGTCGGCATCTGGACCCGCGCGCCTACGCCTCGCAACGGCTCTACCGTCACACATATGCTGCCACGACGAGCCAAGTTGCCAATGCCGTGAATGCCGGGTGCAGCCTGCTGGCGTATTCGGGGCATGCTTATGCGGAGAACTGGCGTGATCCGGCGTTAAGTGTGAGCGATGTCCAGGGACTGGCCAATCCCTTTGCATGCCCGCTCGTGATGAGTTTTGCCTGCGATACCGGGGCGTATCGGAGTTACGACGAGTGTTTTGCCGAGGCCTGGCTGCGGAGGGGAGGCAATGCCGGCGCTGTGGCGGTGCTGGCGGCGTCGGAAGACACCTATTGGGAAGAGGATGATGTGTTCGAGAAATGCGTGTTCGCCGCTGTGTTCGAGGATGGCGCCTTGATGCTGGGCGACGCGGTGGAGGATGCCAAGGGGCGTTATCTGGCTTTCTACGGTCCCGGTAGCGAGACGCTTCAGTATTTCGAGCAATACAACCTGTTTGGTGATCCCACGCTGGCGCTGGTTGTGCTGGACGGCCACAGCAACGGCGACTCGGCGCGCGCGGTGCGGCAGTTGCCCATGACCGGTTTGAACAGCAACGAGCTTTTCACCGTGACGGTGGATGTAACGGTGACCAATCCGCCGCCGACCGGGCTGACCCTCAGGGAAAAGCTGCCGTCCGGCTGGACCGTCACCAATGCGACCTGGAAGGGCGCGCCCATGTCTCCAACGAACAGCAGCGGGGAATACCGCTGGGTGTTTGGCTCGAAAGCGCCGGTCAGCAGCGGAACTCTGAGCTACCAGACGCGGGCCGTGGGTGTTTTGGGAGCAACGCTGACCATCACCGGCTCTTTGCTCTACGGGACGAATACGGTTCCTGTTCTGGGGGATGAGGAGTTGCACATCCTGCCGATCATTGATACGGACCATGATCGGATGCCGGATGACTGGGAAACGCGCTTTGGCCTGAGTCCGACGAACGCGCTGGATGCGGTCTTGGACCTCGACGGAGATCAGATGAGCAACGTGCAGGAATACTTGGCTGACACGAATCCGACGAATGCCTTGTCGCGTTTGCGATTACTTGGGATGTCTGTGAGTACCAGCCAAGCCGTTGTTCGCTGGCAAGGCGGGATGGCAGCGACGCAATACTTGGAACGTGCCAGTTCGTTGGCGTCAAACGTGTCATGGGTTTGCATTTATACCAACCTTCCCCTGACACCCCTGACCAACACGTTCCCAGACGGTCTTCAGGGTGGCAGCCACTTCTATCGTGTGCGGGCTGTGCGGTGAGGCGCGGACGTAAGCGGGTCAGCCCCGAGTATCGGCAAGCTGCGTATGGCTTCGGCAAGCGTCGAGCGACCCGGCTTGCAGAGTCGCCAGGCAATGGAAGAAACACTTCAGCATTTAAGAAACAACGTTTTATGAAGCTGGCGGCTGCTCCGGGTCAACCAGGCCATTGGCTTAGCCATGCTTCTTTGTCCTCTGGCAGGCTCGAACAGCGGACATCACAAAAGGATTGGAACTGAGCAGTGCGTGCTGGCCCTGGTTAACCCCCACCGTGGCCGGAACAGCCCTTTCTCATGCAGACAGGGCGGACAGAGAAAGTGCAATGCAGCCGCCGCCGGCCAGAGCCGCCGATCCCGCAGCGTCATTGGATCGCCCGCCACAGGAGCCGTGGATGAAGGGGTTTCACGGGTGAAAGGTCCGCCTCGGCTTGAAAGTTCTCGCGGGAGTCGTGCGCGAAGTCGAGGCCGGCAGCGAGGTCCAGCGGAAAGGGGTTCCTAACTTCTACAAGTGAGCTATTCAGCGCGTCGCCACGCACGGTCTGGAGCCAATGCCGCCGATCAGCACCACCGTGGTGGACACGAACGCGGTGCAATTGCTGACCGAATGGATCACCGAGTACGCCGTAGCTTTTCACCGTTGCATAAAGCCTGACGGACGGCTAAAGATACCAATCGTATGACTTGTTTGACATCCGGTCCACACGGCGAGATTGCTCTGCCGGAGAACCTGCGTGCCCGCCACCGCATCGGGCAAGACACGCCCATTCGCATCATCGAGACGCGCAACGGCATTTTGCTGGTGCCGTTGACCAGCGAACCGATGTCGTCGGCGCTGGCCCAGGAGCTGGCGGAGTGGCAGTCGCTCGCGTCGACCTCCTGGGAGATGTTTGATTACCAGCACGACGCCCCATGAACCTGGGCGACTTGCTGTGGGTCGAATTCCCCGCCGGCGCCGGCCGCGCGCAAGCGGGTCGCCGTCCGGCCATCGTCGTCCAGGCCTCGACTGTTTCTACTGCGCTGCCGACGGTGTTGCTCATTCCGTTGACCAGCCAACAGGACGCACTCCGTTTTCCGGGCACCGTGTTGGTGGAACCCGATTCGGTCAATGGCTTGCGGCGGCCTTCGGTCGCGCTGGTGTTTCAATTGACCGCCATCGACAAGCGCTTCTTTTCCGGCCCACAACTCGGGGCCGTTTCTCCAGCGGTCATGGCCGCGATCTGGGAAGCCCTGGACGAGATCACGGGCAGAGGCGGATTTGGCTAAAGGCGTTGCTGCGGAAACGGGTCTTGGCACCAACAACTCTGTAGCCGGGGGTTACTGATCAAGAACGATTTTGGGCCGTCCGTTCCGTCCCAGCCACCGCTTCAATTTCTATTGCACGGCTTTCAATTTGAGCCGGATGCAGCACCGCCCGCCAGCCAGAGCCGGATCCCGCAGCGTCATTGGATCGCCCGCCACAGGAGCCGTGGATGAAGGGGTTTCACGGGCGAAAGGTCCGCCTCTGGCTTGAAAGTTCTCGCGGAAGTCGTGCGCGAAGTCGAGGCCGGCAGCGAGGTCCAGCGGCAGGTTAGCGTCGAGAGCCAGCCGCTTCTTTGGTCCGTGCTCGCCCATAAATCAAGGCCTTGGCCCCTTCCAAACACGCGGCGCGTTGCTCGTCCGTCAACGAATTGGCCAGCTTCCGCGCTTCTGCGGCCAGCTTGCTGCCCACCGTTTCGTCCGGGTAATCTGTTTTTTTGGCTTTCCGGTGCGTCTTGTTCATTCCATTTTATCGCTGGCAAGACTGTGCTCGGAAACGCGGGTTTGTCAACCATTCACACGAAAACGGGTCCCACAGATTGACAGTAGATTCATTCTGTCTTTCGCGATCGTCGCCGCCTTCGCTCACTTTCCCATCCACGGCCGCTCCGTGATCCATTTCAGTGTCACCTGCCTGCCGGCAGGCAGGTCGTCGTATCCCCGCGCGCCAGCATCACCAGCTTCAAGTCGCTGGCGGCCCAAAGTCGTCGCTCCGGCCTCTGCAAGAAGCTGCAACCGTCCCAATTCGGTTTTCGGTTTAAGGGATTCGTAGCTCACCGAATGGATTGAAGACGCGCAATCCAGGCCGGTTGAAATCCTCGGTGTTGCGCGTGACGATGGTGAGATGATGCCGGCGCGCAATGGCGGCAATAAAGCTGTCTCGGAACGGCATCTTCCGGCCCGTCTGAATCAACTCGGCGTAAAAGTCACCCCAGACGAGAGCCGCGCGGACATTGCAGGAAAGAACCCGCCCCTGCATCGTGGTCAACACATTTTCCAGCCAGGCCTGAAGCTGCTGTTGGCGACGACCGGGCGCCAACTGGGCAATCCCCAGGCGCAACTCGGCGACCGTAACGGCGCTGGTGTAGAGCGATGACTGGTTCGCACCCAGCCACTGAACAACCTGGAGATTTGGCTTCGACGGAAGCGGCTCGCTCAGAACGTCGGTATCCACCAGCCAGCTCATGGCGTTATCCCAACTTTAGTTTGCGAGGGTAGGCGCGAGGCAAGCGCGGTATGTTCCAACCCTTGAATCCGCCCTGCGTCTTGCTGGCGCTGCTGACAATGGCCTTGAAGGATGTCATGCAAGGCGGTAGCTTGGATGTCGAACTCAACCCGGTTGCGACTGAGGTTTAAATATCATGATTACCGATCAAATCAAAGAACGGCTCACGAATGGCTTTCAGCCCTTCACCCTCTGTTTGTCGGACGGTCGAAAACTCCCGGTGCCGCATCGTGATTTCATCGCCCTGTCAGCAAGGGTTGTCGTCGTCATTGACCAGAACGATGTGTCTCACACCATAAACCCGGTCCACATCGTCTCGATTGAACAAGCGCTCTCCCAAGGGTAAGAGCTGCGCGCTGGCCATGCCATCGGAAGAGGGGCCGGAGGTCTGACCTTGCTGGCTGGACGCTTGGCTGCGCCACCTTTGCCATATCCTTTCACACCAGCAATTCCGCAGGCGCGACCTCGATTTTGTCCGCGATCTCCGGCGGGATGCTGACGGCCTCCATCTGGCCGTTGCCGCAATGAGCGACGCAGACGATGGTCAGCAGTCCTCGCGCGACCTCGACCGGCGGCTCTTCATTGAGTTTGCGGAAGCGGAACAGGTAGCTGAGCGTTTTCCTCTTCTTCTCCTGGACCAACAGATGAATCTCGAACCGGTCTTCAAAGCGGAGCGGTTTCCGGTAATCGCACTCGGCATGGACGCGCGGGAAACCAAGCGGCGGATCGAAGTGATTCAAGGTGACCGAAAATCCGAGGGAGCGGTAAAAACCGTGCTCGGCCGTTTCCATGTAGCGGAAAAAATTCGAGTAATGAACAATCCCGGCCATATCCGTTTCGGAAAACTCCACCTGGCGGGTGGCTTTGAATTCGTAAGGCATCTGACTCAGTGGCGGGTTGAGAGTTGGGAGTTGCGCAAAGGGGGCGCACGGAAAGCCGTCACTTCCAGCAGAAGTTCGAGAATATTTTGGGCCATCTGTTCGATGCTGAATTGCTCCAGGACCGCCTGTCGTCCGGCTGCGCCCAGAGCGCGGGCCTTGGCTGGATTGAGCAGCAACTCTTCGATGGCCGCCGCCAGCGCCGCGGGATCGGAAGGTTCGCAGAGCAGCCCGCCGCCGGTGGCCTCGATCAATTCCGGAAAGGCCGCGTGACGCGGCTGCACAACCGGCACACCCGCCGCCAGCGCTTCGATCACATACAAGCCAAAAGCCTCCCCATAGAGGGCCGGCACAGAAAAAACCGTCAGCGACCGGTAGAACGCCAGCTTGGCGGCGCGGTTCAGGTTGGGGCAGAATTCGACGTCGCCCATCACGCCCCGAGCCCGCAGGGTCTCGCGCAACGGCTTCACGAGCGTCGTTTCATCAGCCGGACCAAGGCCTCCGCCGATGCGCAGCTTCAGGTTCTTGACCCGGTTTCGTTCTTTCAAAATGAGGAAAGCCTGGACGAGCGTATCCAGCCCTTTCTCGCGGCACATCCGGGCGAAGTAACCCAGCACCGGCGGAGCGGACGGGTCGCATTCCGGCGCGGGCGAGAAACCCTCCAGATTGATGCCGTTATACACCACCCGCACCTGCTCGGGTGCCAGCCCCAGGCGCGGGCTCATCAGATCGGCAAAGTAACGGCTGGGCGCCAGGAACAGGTCCACCTCGCCGGCGCGTTCGGCCAAAATTTTCCAGGCCAATCCTCGTTGCGGTTCCGGCAGGGCGTCCAGAAACGAATCTTCTCCCTGCAACATGCAGACCACGGGCGCGTCCAGCTCCTTTTTGAGCCGGCGCGCCAAGCCGAGGAGCAGCGCATTGGAAAGGCAGATGATATCAATGTATTGCAGGCCTTTGAGCCAGCCGGCCAGTTCCGTCAGTTCACAGGCCTGATTGCCCTGCTCGCCCCGGAGCATGGAGAGCGTCAAGTCACCCAGCTCTTCCGCGCGCGTCTGGGCCGCTTGGCCGGAAGCCCATTTCAGCAAGGTGGGCGAGGCCAAAAGGCGGCGCAGCCATGGCGGTGCTTTGCGAAAAACCGCGAGCTGCTGCTCGAGATACACATTGATGCCGCTGAAAAAAATCGGCGTCCCGGCGCTCTGATCTTCCTCCTCCAGCGTCAAAGGCAAATAAAGGGGGATCATGAGAGCAGAATGCCCGAGGGCACGCAACACGCGGACGAGCGCGTTGTCGCGAAAGCAATTCCCGCAGTACATGCCCCCGGCTCCCGGTGTGATCTGGACGATGTTCAAGCGTCGATGATTTTAGCCAGAGATTAAACCCGGAGCGCCGGAGCCGCAACCGATCTTCGCTCGCCTGCCAAAAAACGACTGGCAGCAGTCCTCTCTGGAGCAAGCAGCCTTCTGTTTTTGGTCAGTTCCCGGCTTTTGCTTTCCTGCCTTGATTTCCGGCCTGGCGGACGGCCAGCTCCGCCACAAAGGCCTGGTGCAACTTGGACTTGAAGCCTGCGCTGAGAGTTGCCAACGCTGCCGCGCCGTCTTGGGCGAGCAGCGCCGGAACGTTGAGCACCAAGCCGGGGAACGTGCCGCTGTGCCACAGTCCTTTCGGGTCCGGTGATTGCCGTCGAAAGTCGCCGTCTTCAAGCACAAACCAGTCGAACTCAGCGTCCAGCGTGCGCCAGACGAGGTATTCCTTGACGCCGTTGCGGCGGTAAGCGCGGAGTTTGTCGTGCAGGTCGAGCGAGCTGCTGCTGGCCGCGATTTCGACGACCATCTCAGGTGGGCCGACCAGGTATCCTTTTTCGTCGAGTCGCGATGCGCCGCCACACTCTTCGATGATGCGCAGCACCGCGTCGGGCTGCGGCACGTTTTCGATGTCAAGCTTCACGGTTCCGTTGGCGCCAACCTGCGTGCCTGGTGTTGCCGCTGCATAAGCGCCCAGCCAGAGCTGCACGAACGAGTCAGGAACGGAGTGGGAGTCGAAGCGAACAGGGGAGGCCATATACACGATGCCTTCGATTAACTCCGCCTTCTTGACTTGCGGCATGGCTTCGTAACGGCGAAGGAATTCCGGCGCGGAGAGACAGTCGCCGTTCTCGAGCGGCGGCCGGCGCAGGCCCGGTTTGGCCGGCGTCTTGAAGGGTGACAGAACTGCGGTCATGCCGTATTGATACAGCGCT
>CAYIIH010000223.1:0-14416 GCA_964363225.1 uncultured Verrucomicrobiota bacterium
CACCGCCATTGTCGCTGCCAGGAAAGCGGCGCCACAGCTTCAACTTGCCACCTGTGGCTGGGTGCTTGGTCCGCAACAGGACCGGGCCATGTTTGACAAGGTTTTGCCCAAGGAGATCGCCGTAAGCTGCATCAACCGCGAAGTGGGCAAGACGCCGGTCGATAAAGGCTTCGCCGACGTAAGCGGCCGCGGGAAATGGGCCATTCCCTGGCTGGAGGACGATCCGGCCCTGACCTCGCCGCAGTTGTGGGTCGGGCGGATGCGGCGGGATGCGGCCGATGCCCGGCGTTACGGCTGCGATGGTTTGATGGGCATCCATTGGCGAACGCGCGTGCTCGGTCCCGCCGTCTCCGCGCTGGCCCAAGCCGCCTGGAACCAGGACGAGTGGAACACCTTGCCAGTCCAACCGGTCGAAACACCCCGCCAAGCGGGTCCCGTGGGCGGGCAAGTAGCCGATTATCCCGGCAACCCGATTTCCGACACCGAAGAGGATCCGCTCTATCAAAGTGTGCGCTACAACTTGTCGGCCTATCATCTGCCGGTGCCGAACGGCCCATATTCCGTCACGCTGAAATTCTGCGAACCGCATTAACCGGAGGCCGGGCGGCGGGTCTTTGACGTGAAGCTGCAAGGGAGAATGGTGCTTGAAAAGTTGGACATTTTCGCCAAGACCGGCCAGAACCGCGCGCTGGATTATCGCTACGAAAATGTCGCCGTGACTGACGGCTGGATTACACTTGAGTTTGTGCCCCAAGTGGAATTCCCCTCCATCGCGGCCATCGTCGTCCAGGGCGCGGGAGTCAATCAGAAGATCAACTGCGGCGGGTCGGCCTACCGAGACTACGTGGCGGATTCGCCAGGATCGCCGGTGCCCAAAGCTGTCTTTCCCTCCACGGCGGATTTTTACCGCGATTGGGCGCAGCAGCATTTCGGGGTCGAGATCGGCCCGAAGGCAGCGGCGATTTTTGAGAAGATTGATGGCGATCTGCCGCGCCCATCGGACTGGGTCGATGGCCCGGGCGGCATCCGGCCTGACCAACGGCCATGGGAGTTGGTCGCCAAGGAATACGAGTTTGTCGAAGAATTGGCGGCACTGCGTTCGAGCGTCAAGGGCGCGGGAAACCTGGAGCGATTTGATTATTGGCTGAACACGTTTCGTTACATGAAAGCCATGGCCCGCGTGAATTGCGTTTGGGCCGAATACAACCGCGCTACGGCCAAGGTTAACGCGGAGAAGGAAACCACCGTCCAGAAAGAGTTGGCCCGGCAAACAGCGCTGCCATTGCGCCGGCAGTTGGTGCAATGGGTGGGAGAGGTCTATCAGCATTTGCTGGCCACGGTCAGCAATCCAGGCGAATTGGGGACGGTGGCGAACTGGGATCAACATTTGCTGCCGGGGCTGCTCACCAAACCGGGCGAGGAGTTGGCCAAAATCCTCGGTGAAGAACTGCCGGCCGATGCGCAACCGTCCAAGACCTACCGAGGTCCGACCCGCGTCATCGTTCCAACGGTTCGCACGAGTGTCCAGCCGGGCGAGGGATTGTCGCTAAAGGTCATCATCCTAAGCGAGAAGCCGCTGCGCGAAGCCGCCCTTTACTCGCGCCCGATGGGCCAGGGCCAATTTGTCCGGATATCGCTCGTTCATGTCGCCCGGGGCGTTTATTCGGCCAAGCTCCCGCAAGCCTCCGCGGGCGATGCCGGCTTGGAATATTACATCCAGGTGGTGCCGGAGGGAGGCGAGCCGGCCGTTTTTCCAGCGACCGCGCCGGCCATCAATCAGACGTTGGTCGTGGCGGGTCGGTAGTCCTTGGTGCTCGGCCGTATCCATGCAGAGCGGCCAATTGAACCGCAGAGACGCGATCAACGCTGAGAGAAATCAGAGAGTGAGCCAAATCAGATTCGTTCACCGAGTCGCAAATGGTTTCCGGCCGATCCGAAACTCCATCTTCTCAGCGTCCCTCGCGTCTCTGCGGTTTCTTTCCCGCTATCCTTGCTGCATAAAGACGGCTTGGTCGCCTTCCGTCGCCGTGGCTATCCGCCGCTGCCCGTCAATCGGACCAATTCGGCATTCAACTTGCGGATGCGCTGCGACATCTTCTGCACCATGCGGTAAGCCAAAGAAGGGTCTTCATGAACCCGCCGCAGATAAGTTCTCTTATCGATCGTCAGCACCCGCGCCTCGCCCAAAGCGCGCACCGTGGCCGAGCGCACTTCGCGCTCGAACAATGCCATTTCGCCAAAGAAATCGCCTTCGTCCATGACGGCCAGCCGCACCTCCTGATCTCCCTTTTTTTGCAGCACTTCGACCTGGCCGGCCTGGATGACATACATGCAATCGCCGGTTTCTCCTGCATGAACGATAATCTCGCCATTATTGTAAGTCTTGCCCAAGGCGCTGGCTTCCATAAAGTCCTCCTACGGTTTGGTGTTGTGGTGATGAGGCCAGAATCCCCACGCGATGTCCGCGAGGAATCTGGCTCCAAAAAAGGGATGCAGAGTGCGCAGAAAGACTTCCCGATAAGGCGCACTGCCGGTAAACGTGTCCCATAACACCTTGCTCATGCGCCGGGAGCCTCCAGCCTGCTGCTGCTCTCTCAGAATCATGCGCAAGAGGCCCCGCCGTGAGCAGCGCAGCAATTGAATGAGACGGGTCGCTGCAAAAACCACCCGGCCGACGTTGTTGTCGTTGATGAGAGCGCGGCAGACCGGCCAAAAGTGGCGCTGAAAATCCTGCTGCGATATGCCCTGAAAAACCGCGGTGACCGCCGCCGCCTTGGCGGTGCGATAGGCCGCGCCGATGCCGTCCTTGTAGAGCCGGCTCACTCCGCAATCGCCGATAAAGACCAGCCGATCCGCGAAAGGCTGGACAGCGCCCTGCACGTTGATCTTGGGCGAGCAATGGCAATAGGTCGCCGGAATCTGCCAGCCCGGAGGCATGCATTGGCGCACTTCGGCTGAGTTCAAAAACGATTGCACCAAGTCGTCGTCGATGTCCCGGCCCAGCATGCAGAACGTCAGGTAATCGCCTTTGGGAATGAGCGCGGCAAATTCCAGCCGCGGCAGGTTGAGCAGAAACACGTGCATGGCCTGGCCAAAGGTCTTCTGCAATGTTTCCTGCCCAAAGTAAAATTCGCTGATATACGTTTTCGAGGACTTGGGAGGCCGGTACTTCAGCCCGAGACCGTCAAATAGTTTGAGCGACGCGGAATTGACGCCGACCGCAACCGCCAGCAAGTCATACTTCTCAAGTTCGCCCCCCCCGGACTCTCACCTGAGGATGCCCCTCTTGCAGAGCCACGGCCTCGACTCGTCCGCGCACCAGATGAGCGCCTTTCTTCGTGGCCAGATCCAAAAGAAAGCCGTCAAAGCTCCGCCATTTCATCTCCTTTACACCTTTGGGACCCGCGCCCCGATGCACGGCCGCAATCCGCATTTCCTGAGTGGGCGTCGCGATGCGCACCGTTCCTACGTCGGTGTGGAGCACATAAGAATCGAGGCCTCTCTCGACCACGGACGGCGGCAGATTGATGCCTTCGGTCGCGAGAGTCTGCACCAAGGACTCCGAGATAACGCCGCCGCACATGTTGCAGCCGGCCGGGCCGGGCAAGGAGAAATCCCGCGCCTCGTAAAGATCAAGGTGGAGATCGATGCCCACCCTCTCCGCCATTTCCAAAAGGAAATAGCTGAAAAACGAGCCGGCCGGCCCGCCTCCTATCACAGCCACCCTTGAGCCAGACTCCAATTGAGGCTGAGACGCGGCCTGATCTGGTGACGAAGCGGGCATTTATTCGAGTAACTTGTTACCCAGGGGTGATTGGCTGCGGCTGCGCTTCGTTCTGTTCATCGCGTCTTTGCGGTTTTCTTGGCGCTGCGGCTGGGCTGCGGCTTCGCCGCGTTGCGCGCTTAGGCAAAGCAAAACCTGCCGCACTTTGCCAAAAGCTTCGCTGGTTCAACCTTGATCTGCATCAAGGTTCTCTTCTGGCTCCGTTTTCATGCTCAAACCATGCGAACCTTTTCCGATCTCCCTCTCTCTTGCTCGAAATTCGCGTTCACGATCAGCGCCGCCCTCGTGATGATGACCGGCGGGCCGTTGACAGAAGCCGGCGAGCGGCTCATCGATGCGCCGAAGAAGGCGCCTTACCACGTCTGGCCTTCCCCACCGCCGCCGGATTGTCCGTTCGAGAAATCGCCGTCGCTGGTCGGCATCGGCTTCACCGGCCGGCAGGCCAGCTACACCGGCGCGGACACCTGGTATCCTTCCTGGGCATCGGACGGCAGTCTTTATTCGCCCTGGACCGATGGCACGGTGAACGGCCTCGGCGCGTTCTCCGGCGGCACCAACGCCACCACCGGCCAGGCCACGATTCTTGGCGACGATCCGTTGAAGCTGGTTGTGACCAATCAAGGGGTGTTCAAAGGCAATCCACGGCCGTACGAGGGCCGCTATCCGTGCGGCAGCCTGGTCTATAACGGCGTGTGGTATTACGGCACTTATTGCCTGCATCCAAACGGCCAGGTGCCGCGCGACGGCATCCCGTACAACTGGCCGTGGCTGGGACCGTTCGTCGGGTTCCGCTACTCGACCGATTTTGGCAAGACCTGGACGGACACGCCTTGCACGCCGGCCAAGCCGCTCTTCGGCGAGTCGGCCCTGCACGGTGAGCCGGTCAAGATCGGCGCGCCCCACTTTGTGGATTTCGGGAAGAACATGGAGCACTCGCCCGACGGCCAAGCGTACCTTGTCGGGCACGGCGCCTCCGACGGCGCCAATCGGCGCTTCGCCTACAACAGTTGGATCACGGCCGATCAGGTTTACCTGATTCGCGTCACGCCCAGCATCGAGAACATCAATGACGCCGCCCAATACCAGTTCTTCGCCGGCCCCGACGAGAAGGGCGCGCCGGCTTGGACACACGATTTTGCGAAGATCAAACCCATTGCCGAATGGCGCGACCATGCGGGCTGCGTGACGATGACCTACGACGCCCCGCTGAAGAAATACCTCCTTTGCGTCACCGACGGCGGCAACACGGTGTCCCGCTACAATACCTACATCCACGAGTCCGACCGCATCACCGGCCCGTGGCGGCTGGTGTCCCACCTGACGCATTTCGGCGAGCAGGCCTATTTCGTGAACATCCCCTCGAAATTCATCGGTCCTGACGGGCGCAGCTTATGGCTCTGTTACGCGGCGAACTTCAGCTCCGGCTGGGGCGGGATCACTTTCAAGTCCCGCCCGCCGGGCAGCCGCTATGGGATGTGTTTGCAGGAAGTGCGGTTGCTCGCGCCTGGCGATCCCACTACCACCGATGCGCTCCACGCGTCGGAGAACATCGCGCCGGACGCAACGCTCACCGCCGGCTCTGCGCATCCTGACTACTCGGCCGCCGGCGCGGTGGACGGTGTGGTGGGCGGTTTTCCCAATGAAACGCGCCACGAATGGGCCAGCCACGGCGAGCACGACACGGCCTTGCTTCGGCTCACCTGGAAGCAACCGCAGACCATCGACCGCGTCTGGCTCTTCGATCGTCCGAACAGCCTTGACCAAATCACCGCCGGCATGCTGGTTTTCAGCGATGGCAGCA
Organism: uncultured Verrucomicrobiota bacterium; assembly: GCA_964363225.1. GTDB lineage: Bacteria > Verrucomicrobiota > Verrucomicrobiia > Limisphaerales > CAYIIH01 > CAYIIH01. The sequence continues at coordinate 5,586 of CAYIIH010000223.1, forward strand.
CGTTGACCATGGGCGAATTGCCCGACGATGCCAGGCGCGGCCTCGAAGTGACCTTCCCACCGCGCACCGTGACCTGGCTGGCTTTCATCGTGACCGGCGCGAAGAAAGGGAGTCCAAATATTGGGCTGTCGGAGATCGCGGTGTTTGCGGCGAAGAAATAGACACCAACCCTCTTGGGCCGCTCATAGAATCCATGATGAAGACTGTGAAAGGCGTGAGACGAAACCTTGAGCGCAGCGGCTTTACAGCCGCCGACGGGGTTAGCGGCTGGAAAGCCGCCCCTCCGGTTCCTATGAAAAATCGAATGCAGCTAATCCACGCTCTCGTTCTGGCTGGCACAACATGGTTCACCCCTCTGTTTTTGGCAGACGCGAGTGGCGACATTTTGGGCGCAGACAAGCCCGACCCGCCATCGCAGAACTTTGCGGCTCTGACCTTGGGGAACTCTGGTCAGGTGCCGGCTTGGGTATCCAACGGCGCGCTCTGCCGGGTGACGACGATCGCCGACGAAAAATGCCTGGAAATCGAAGCGGACACCGATCCATATTCAAGAGTCGAGTGGCATATACAATTCCCTGAGGTGGCGCTGTCCGCTCACCGTACCGTGGTGCTGGAGATCGAATTCTTCGACCAGGGGGCGGGAGTGATCGACCCCCGGCTTTTGCCGGACTCCAAGTCTGGCGCCACCTCGCTTCACCCGGCCCGAAAAAACTCTTACACGCGCCTGAACACGATGAAGGTGCGGCGCGGTTGGTTCGAGTTTCAGATTCCGGCACCGGCCAATCCGGCCACCAACGCCCCCGCCCTGCGGGTCGCTGGCCTGCAATACGTCAAGGCCATCCGTTTGTGGCCCGGGCAATCCGATGAAGCCTGGGTCGCCAGGAAAGCCGAGGTGCCGAAAGAGGTTCAGCCCATGGTGGTCTTGCGACGCCCGATGGAATTAGTGACCACCGCCGGCGTGGATGTGCTGGGCGACCTGTCCGCCTTGCCGGCTTCGCTCGATGCCCTGCATGAACTTGCGCCCCTGGCCCGAGTGATGGGGTTCACTTCCATCGAAAGCTACGTCACCTGGAAGCGGCTGGAGCCGCGGCGAGAAGGCGAGTTCGACTTCAGTTTTTATGACGCCGTGGTCAAAAAGCTTGCGGATTACAATCTGAAATGGTTCCCGCTGCTGATCGTCGGCTCGGGTTACGCGTTGCCGGATTGGTTCCTGGAGAGCAAGGAATATGTGGGCTTCGTCTGTCTGGAACACGGCCTGACGAATTCAATTCAAAGCATCTGGAGCCCTCATCACCGCCGGCACGTGACGCGCTTCCTCCAAGCCTTCGGCCGACATTACGAGCCGATGGGCGTGCTCGAAGGGGTCCGCCTGGGGCCAAGCGGCAACTACGGCGAGTCACAATATCCGGCCAGCGGCGGCTGGGCGGCCAAAGGCGAGAAAATGCATCTCCACATCGGCTGGTGGGCTGGCGACGAGTATGGGCGGGCGGACTTCCGGCGCTGGCTCCAGGAAAAATACAAAACAATGGCCGCGCTGAACCGGGCCTGGGAATCGGAGCTTGGTACCTTCGGAGACGTCAAGTCCGTGCTGCCGAACACCATCCTGTCCCGGCGGCAGCGCCTTGATTTCACGGCCTGGTACACCGATTCCATGTCCGACTGGTGCGAATGGTGGGCGCGGGAAGCGCGCCGGGCCATGCCCCAAACGCGCCTTTACCAGTCCGCCGGCGGCTGGGGATTTCGCGAAGCTGGAACCGATTATTCGGCGCAAACCAAAGCGATGGTGGAAGTCGATGGCGGCGTCCGTCTCACCAATGAGACCGACAGCTACGAACAGAATTTCTACGCCACGCGCCTCGCCGCCACGGCCGCGCGTCTTTATCGGGTTGGCTTGGGTTACGAACCGGCCGGCTCACACACGGCCCGGGGCGTGGCCGCGCGGGTTTTTAACACGACCGCCACCAAAGGCGACCACCTCTTCACGTATCATGGCAACGTGTTTGATCATCAATTGGCCATTGCCAAGTGGCTGAAATACTTGCCGGTCCTCGATATGCGCCAGGAGCCGGTCATTGATGTGGCGGTGTATTATCCCGAAACAGAGAACCAGTTGAGCGACGCCGCTTTTCGGCACATTTACGCCTGGGGATTCAACCCGGTCGCGCGCGAAATCCGGCGCGTTGTGGAAGTGGATTACCTGGATGACCGGCTCATTCGCGACGGTTTTTTGAGCCGCTACCAGGCGCTGGTGTTTGCCTGGGGCGGACGCATCGAGGCCGACGTGCAACACGCCATTGACAGATGGCTGCGGAATGGCGGCACGATCATCTATCCTTCCTACCCGCGCATCCCGCAGGAAACGATTGAGGGCGATACCTCCATGTTCCAGCGCTGGAATAATGGCGACACGGGCCGGGGAGCCTTTCACCGGTTCAAAGGCGACGTGGACCCGCCCAGTTACTACGGCGACTTTATCAGATCGGTTCTGCGCGCGACACCCAGCTTGCACCGTTGGACGCGCCAGGCGCTGGCCGTCACGCATCCGGACCGTGTCTTCCTCAGCGTGCAGTCGGATGGACATTTTCTGGCGCTCAACTATGGCGATCAACCCGCGCGCGTGATCCTGGCCCGGCAGTTCGAGGAAACCATTGAGCCTTATGGCATCGCGCGCGTGCGCCTGGAGAAGTAATGCGAACCTGAAACCTGGAATTGAGCCTGCTGCGGCATGCTTAGGCCTGCACCGGCGGGTGTGATAAAACGTTTCGACCGGCGCCGACTTCCGGGTAGCACCCGCGTCGCGCGGGTAGGGTCCCGGAGGGTGTGATAAAACGCTTCGGGCGGCGCCAACTACCAAGACAATTCGGCACAAAACAATTCGGTCATTGAATTGGAATTAGGATTGAGGTAAAGGTGTTTTATGAGTTTGGCTGAGCTAAAAGATAAAGTTGCCGGATTGTCCTCAACGGAACGTTTGGAGCTGTCCGCCTTTCTGGCTGATTTGGAGCAGCAAAACGAAGTGGAATTCCGCAAGCAGGTGGATCAGCGGATGCAGGATATGGATGCGGGTGAGAAGATGAGCATGGAGGAATTCGAGCGGCAGCATCGGAGATTGAGCATCCAAGGCCGTTGATTCCGCTATGCGCTACCGCTATGTGCTCGACTGTGCGGTGGCTGAAAGCATCTTTGGCTTGTCCGGCCGGCAACGCGATCTGTTCATAAGGTTTTTCCGTGCGCTTGCCGATGATCCGTTCCAGGTCGGTGATGAGACCTTCCTCGATTCAACAGGAAGAGAAATTCAGAAAAAGCGCTTTGCCCGATGGTTGGTGTCTTATTGGCCGGATCATGCGGTCAAAGAGGTTAGAATCGTTGGAGTGCAACTGGCCACACGATAACTGCCGAGCCAATTATTCTCAGTTAGCGCCTCTCCTGCATTGGTGGACCGTGAACTCTGCTGGCGCGGCGAACACTTCCTTTACTGCGTCGCAGAGCCGGAGCACCGCTGATGGTCGGTGAGCAGGTCCGATTGGAACACGGAGTAACCAGGATTCGACTGCCAAATTGTGCTTGGAAAACGCGGTGGTTTTTATATGTACACCGGAACCGAACGTTAACCTACTCTATGAAAACGACTTCTTCCTTCGCCTCAGCCGCCACCGTTCTGGCCGGCGCGTGGCTCGGCACCTTGACTCTTCTCACGCCCGGCACTGGTTTGGCCGAACCGGACCCATCCTGGAAAGTGCATGACTGGAGCCGTCCGCGTCCTCCGGTGATCGAGCCGGGCACGGCCAGCACGCCGGATCAGCCCGGCAAACCGCCCTCCGACGCAACCGTTTTGTTTGAGGGCCAAGACCTGAGCCAGTGGTGTAGTCTGGATGGCAGCCCGCCGCAGTGGATCGTCAAGGACGGCTGCATGGAATGCGTCAAGGATGTCGGGTACATCCGCACCTTGCAGAATTTTGGCGATTGCCAGCTTCATATCGAATGGGCGGCGCCTGTGCCAGCCCGGGGCGAGAGCCAGGGCCGGGGCAACAGTGGCGTGTTCCTGATGGGCCGCTACGAAGTGCAGGTGCTCGATTGCTACCAGAACATGACCTATGCCGACGGCCAGGCGAGCGCGGTTTACGGGCAGTATCCGCCGCTCGTCAATGCCGCCCGCCCACCGGGCCAGTGGCAATCTTACGACATCATTTTCACCCGGCCGCACTTTGACGACAAGGGAGCGCTGCTCTCTGCGGCCCGCCTGACCGTCTTGCACAACGGGGTCTTGGTGCAGAACAACGTCGCGCTGACGGGCCCGACCGGCTGGATGAAACGCGAGCCGTACCAGGCTCATTCGGACAAGCTGCCGCTGTCTCTCCAGGACCACGGCAATCCTGTCCGTTACCGGAACATCTGGATTCGCGAGCTGACGGACGCGGCGCAAAAAGAGTTTACCTTCGCCAGAGATCTGCTGGACCGTTACGTTGGCACCTTTCAAGTCGATGAGCGGATGTCGATTGTTGTTTCGCGCCAGGACAACCAGTTGACCATGCGTCTGGTGCATCCGAACCGTGAGCACGCCTATCCCTTGTTCGCTGCATCGAAGACCAAGTTTTTCGCAAAGTCGGTGGATTCGCAGGTCATTTTTCAAACCAATGCTCAAGGCGCCGCCGAAGCCTTGACGTTCCACATCGCCGGGGAGAACCGGCCTGCCAGGAAGATCAAGTAACCGAGCTTGGCAATTCCATGAACACAGCGAATGTGCGACGCCAGTTTCTTGCTCGCCTCGCCGGCCTGGGCGGCGCGGCTGTTGCCTTGTCGCCCGGCGCATCTTCCGCCGCCGTCGCCCTTACGGGAAATGCCTTGAACGTTCGCGATTGTGGCGCCGGGGGAGACGGGGCCCGTCCGGATACAAAGGCCCTGCAGGAAGCGATTGACCGTTGCGGGCGGGCGGGCGGCGGAACGGTTTACTTTCCAGCGGGACGATACTTGACGGGCACCTTGTTTCTGAAAAGCGGCGTGGCGCTTTACTTGGATGCCGGTGCCGTCTTGCTCGGCAGCCTGAACCTGCAGGATTATCCGACCGCCATTCCGGCGATACGGTCTTACACCGACAACTATACGGAGAAAAGCCTGCTTTACGCTGAGAACGAGGAGCAGATTTCCCTGCAAGGCCACGGAGTCATTGACGGCCAGGGGGCGGCCTTCAAAGGACCGTACAAAGTGCGTCCGTATTTGATCCGCCTCATCGCGTGCCGAGACGTTTCGGTGCAGGACATCACCCTCCGGAATTCACCCATGTGGGTCCAGCATTTCCTGGCCTGCGACGGGGTCCGCATTGAAGGCATCACGGTTCGCAGCCGCTGCAACCACAACAACGACGGAATCGACATCGACGGCTGCCAGCGCGTTAGGATCTCCAATTGCGACATCAGCTCGGGCGATGACGCGATTGTGCTCAAGAGCACTTTGAACCGCCCCTGCAAAGACGTCGCCATCACCAATTGCGTACTGAGCAGCGCCTGCAACGCCTTCAAGCTTGGGACCGAATCCAATGGGGGGTTCGAGAACATCGTTCTCAGCAATTGCGCCCTGTATGACACCCATTTGGCCGGGATTGCCTTGGAACTGGTGGATGGCGGCTCGCTGGACGGCGTGACCATCTCCAATGTCTCGATGCACAACGTGAACGGCCCCATTTTCATCCGCCTGGGCAACCGGGCGCGCCCCCACCAGGAAGGAACGGCCAGGCCGGGCCTGGGAACATTGCGCCGGATCAATATCAGCGGCCTGCAGGCGGTCGGCGCCGACCGGATCGGATGCTCCATCACGGGATTGCCCGGCCAGCCGGCGGAGGACATCGCGCTGGAAAACATTCGCATCTCCTTTGCGGGCGGCGGCCCGGTGGAGGCTGCGCCAAGAGCCGTGCCCGAGCATCCGGACAAGTATCCAGAATACTCGATGTTCGGCCCCCTGCCGGCGTATGGCTTTTATTGCCGTCACGTGCGCGGCCTGCGCTTCAGCAATATGCGGCTTGATGTCGCGGCGTCCGAGGCACGGCCGGCCTTGGTGTGCGAGGACGTGGAGAACCTGGACGTGTTCGGCTGGAATTCGGCGGTCGCGGCAGCGCCCGTGCTGCGGTTCAACGAAGTGAGAAACGCCTTCCTTCACGGATGCCGCGGTCCGCAACACGCGGCGGCCTTTCTGCGGATCGATGGCAAAAGCAGCGAAAGAATCAAGCTGCTGGCCAATGATCTGGTTGATACGCAGAAGGCGGTGGAATTGGGGGAGGGTGTTTCCGAGAAGGCCGTGGCGGCGGGCCTTTGATTTTGCTTTCAAGCGGCGGTCCAAAACCGATAAAACCATCCTATGTCAAAGCATTCTCCCCCGGCTCAAATCACCTGGCCACTGGCTGCGCTCGCCGTCCTGGCGATTCTGTCGGCGTGCCAGTCCACGCCCACGGCCTCGCGCAAGGAGCGCCCGCCTTCCGTGGTGCTGCGGGAGGCGCCGCTCGTTCAGTTTCGCGGCGCCAACTCCACCAACTTGAATCACGTCGGGGACACCGACTGCAACAGCCCGGCCCACTGGGATGGCGAGACGCTTTTTCTTTTTAATTCCGCCGGCCATCCCTGGCGGAGTTCCGGCCCCGACCTGTTTCATCTGCATCAAACCTATGTGCGGACGGCCTACAACAACCAGGTTAATGGCGGCCGTTGGATTGAATGCACCTGGAAAGCCGATGATGGCGTGCTCTACGGCTGGTATCACAACGAACCGGGCGGGCTTTGTCCGGGCACTCGCCTTACCGCCCCGAAAATCGGCGCGGTCCGCTCCAAAGACAACGGGGCGACCTGGCACGACCTGGGGATCATCCTGGAAGCGCGCCCCAACACACTGCGCTGTGACACCAAGAACTATTATTTCGCCGGCGGCAACGGCGATTTCTCCGTCATGGCCGATGCGCAACTGGAATATCTCTATTTTTTCATCAGCACCTATGCCGGCGAGGTTTCGGAACAAGGCGTCTCCGTCGCCCGCATGCGGTATGCCGATCGCGACCAGCCGGTGGCAAAGGTCTGGAAATGGCACGCGGCCCGTTGGAATGAACCGGGACTGGGCGGCCGCGTCACGCCGATTTTTCCGGTGAAGACGGATTGGCACCGCGTGGAGGCCGATGCTTTTTGGGGGCCTTCCATCCACTGGAACACACACTTGCAGCAATACGTCATCCTCCTCAATCGAGCCCAGGACGGCAATTGGACTCAGGAAGGCGTTTACGCCACGTTCAACCCGGACTTGGCCAACCCTGCGCGATGGACGCCACCCGCAAAAATTCTGGATAGCGTGGGCAAAGACCGCTGGTATCCGCAAGTGCTGGGCCTGGACAAATCGAAGCGCGAGACGGATAAACTCGCGGGGCGAACGGCGCGCCTGTTCGTCCGCGGCCAATCCCGCTGGGAAATCGTTTTCCTGAAGCCGGGCGAAGCTCCCTGAATCTTGGTCGATGAACCGAGTTCATCGGCCCTGGAATTCGGGTCGTTCTTCGGTGCCTGCTCGGCCTCCGCAGGGGGAAACCCTCCTTTCCGCATGAGTTGCGTCCATGGTTGCACCACCCGGGCAGCGACGGCGTGCAGCGTGTTCCGAAGCGTAAATCGCTACCACCACCGAGGCAAAGCCGCCCTGAGGCTGGTCGCGAAGCCGGTCGGTCGCGTAGCGCCCTGGACGGACTGCGGCACACTTCGCAAAGTGTGCCTATGACTGCCCCGCCTCCGCTTCACCCTACCCTCTGGCGCACCTGCCGCGCCATCACCAACCGCACCTGCCTGCAAATCTTCGCACTTCTGGTCGAGCAACCCGGCCAGACGGTCTCCGCCGTGGCCACGCGCCTAAGGCCGCCGCTGTTGGTGGCCAGTCAGTATTTGCGAACACTGGAAGCGCGGGGCTTCGTCACCTGTCGGCAGGGGATGTACGCCGTGGCCGGCGGTCCCGGAGCCTTCGGGTGCGAGTTGGCGCGGCTGGCGGGGGCTGAGGAAGGGCTGAAGGGCTGCGGCACACTTTGCGAAGTGTGCCGCACGGACCAGGGCCTTGTCCCAGCCGCCGGCTGGACTTCGGTCATCGTGCGGTTGGCAAAGCACGGCGGGATGAGCGCGTGGGCCCTATGCACTCATGGAGAACGTCCAAACTCCAGGGCCGATGAGCCAAGTTCATTGGCCGCATGCAGGACAACCAGGAACAGGAAGCTTTCCATAAAGCTCATTTCCCAGCGGTTTTTTAAGAGGTTCGCTACGGACGAAAACCTCCGAGCAAGATTCCAATCCGCGACGCTCCCCCAGCCGCGGTCCCCGCCTGGGCCTGCCGATGCGGAGCACACGCAAACAGGCCGTGCGCGGCGGCAGGCAGGCCACAACAGCAGCCACGGCCATTTTTCGGGGTTAAGGCTTGCCCACCTCTGCCGAGAGCATTAGTATAATAACAGATGGATGAGATGCGATTCATTGCTGCTTATGTATCCGTGATGAAGTGCGATGTCCCCGCCGCACGCAGCGTCTATATTCATCTGGATACCCTGGATCGCCAGGACTGGCTCCGGGAACTGGGCCGTCTTGGCGCCTTTGAACGGCGCACGTTCTTCATCAGAAGAGCCCCCACGACGGAAGATTCCGGCGAGAATCTGGAGCCCGCGCCCATCCGCCTGTCTCTGCCCCGGCTCGACGCGGCCTATTAACCATCAGGTTTGGGAGGCACATCAAAATCAGAGAGTGCCTTCGCTTACCTGTATCTATGCAATTGAAAAGGGGAGCGCGGGCGTCGCGCCAATTCTGTTCGGCATTGCACCTGCTTGAGCCGGCCTG
>CAYIIH010000224.1:0-14301 GCA_964363225.1 uncultured Verrucomicrobiota bacterium
CATTTTCGAGGACGAGGACGACGACGAGAACGAGGACGAACAGACGGTCTGGGATTTCCGTACGCTCAGTACGAGCACGGACATTCTGCGATGATTAGGGAGAGAACCCAAGAGCGCGTCCGCTCGCCAATTGTCACCTTGAACCGTAGCAGCCGACGTCAGTCGGCTCTGACTTTCTGGCTGGAAAAGTGAGCCGACTGACGTCGGCTGCTACGAGGTTCATGGACAGCCTCCACGGCTTGTTGCCGCGCATTGTGCCCATGAACCGGATTGGCGATAGGAACGCAGCCTTCAGGCTGCAGCGCGTTGAAGTGCCGATGGTTCTGCAGCCTGAAGGCCGCGTTCCTGAATCGAGGTTCATGGACAGCCCCGTATACCCTTTTCAGACCCGCTCAGATCATGAACCTCCAGTTCGCGTAACGGCGGACTGGCGTCCGCCGGTGGAATAGAGCGGCGCTCGCCAGAGCGCCGCTACGAATGGCAGGTTCACACATGCGGCAGTCCTGCTGGCACGCCGAACGTCCTGGCAGGCAGCCTTTTACCGCGTGGGCCAGTCGTTGCTCTTGGTGATGCTCTTAAGCCCAATGACTTATACCGACTTGCAGCCATCGTCTTGCTCAAAGTTGCGACCGGAAGGGCGCGGTCACCGTCTCCATCAGCCGCTTCCACACCGAACGCTTCTGCCACTCGGCATAGGTGACTTCCCGCGACTTGGTCTTGTCCTCCTCAAAGACGCGCGCCTGCTCGGCGGCGAAATCGGGGGCGAAGACGTTGAGATTCGCTTCGTCATTGAGCCGGAAAGAGCGGTTGTCGAAATTCGCCGAGCCGACCGAGACCCAAATGTCATCCACGATCATCATTTTGCAGTGGTACATGGTCGGTTGGTACTCGTAGATTCTGACGCCGGCCTGGAGGAGTTCGCCCCATTTAGACCGGGAGGCATGCTTGACAATGGGGTTGTCCGTCCTGGAACCCGGCACGATGATCTCGACCTTGACTCCCCGCTGGCAGGCCTCAATCAATTCGTGGCTGGTCAGCCCGCCCGGCACAAAATACGAGGCTGACAGACGGATGCTCTTCCGGGCGGCCGCAATGGAGAGAAGATACATCAAGCGCACGCTTTCGGCGCCCTCCTGGGGCGAGCTCTTGAAAACCTGGGCGAAGTGCTCTCCGGCGGGCGGAAGCTCCGGGAAGTAATCTTTGCCGTCAATGACGCGGGCGCTCGTTTTCATCCAGTTATCCATGAAGACCGCCTGCATTTGTCCCACCGCCGGCCCTTCCAGCCGGAAGTGGGAATCGCGCCAATGCGCGGGCGAATCCGCGTTGCCTTTCCAGATGTCCGCCAGTCCGGCCCCGCCGATGAATCCCACGGTCCCATCGACGATCAGCAATTTGCGATGGTCCCGATGATTGATGCGCGCCAGATTGTACCAAACCAGGGGGTTGTACTTCTGCACTTCAACTCCGGCCTTGCGCATCGTTTGCAGGAGGCCGGAATCGATCTTTCTGGAGCCGATCCAATCCAGCAGAACATGCACGCGGACCCCGGCGCGAGCGCGCTCCGCCAGGGCCTCGGCAAACTGCCGTCCGATCTCTCCCGACCAGTAAATATAGGTCTCCAGGTTGATCGTCTTCTTTGCTCCCTGGATGGCTTTGAGCATGGCCGGAAAAATCTGATCGCCATTGATCAGGCCGGTGACGCGGTTGCCGCCTTCCAGGCCGGGACCCATCAAGCGGCCCATCGAGCGCAGGAATTGCGGGTCGTTCACCGCGTATTGCGGCTCGATTCGATATTGGATGCCCTTGCCGTGAAAGCTGGTGCAGCCGCTCAGGCCCGCCAACAACAGCCACAGCAGGCCTGCCTTGAAGGTTCGAGTAGCCGCTCTCTTCCTATCCCGTCTTGCGCTCGGTTCCATCGCGTGGGACTCTAGCTGGGTTCCGGGTTTTTCCAATCAAAGAAATGTCGGGCCGTGCTTTCTGCGCATGAACCTTGCGCGAGATTTTGCCTGTCCGGTTTGTAGTCCCGGCTTCAGCCGGTAAGCAGCGCCTGGACCGCCTAAAGGCGGATTTACAGACGGAGCCAGGTTCACGGAACCCACGAGCGCGTCCGCTCGCCAATCGTCACCTTGAACCGTAGCAGCCGACGTCAGTCGGCTCTGACTTTCTGGCTGTAAAAGTGAGCCGACTGACGTCGGCTGCTACGAGGTCCATGGAAAGTTCGCAGCACTTTTACTCCGGCCAATTTGATGAAGCTGCCACCGGCTTTCCTTGAGGATTGTAACCGCCCCAACGTTTGGCCAAGCTGAGAAAATTGCCCATGATCGCGCGCGAGGTTTCCGGCGTGCCCGGCATCTCGATGTGAAACTGCGCTGCGTAAATGTAGCGGTCCTTGACCCGCAAACATTGGGTCTTGGTGCGCGTTCCTGGACCTCCGGCCACGATCAAGTCCCAACCGGCTGGCGGCCACTCGATCTGCCCGCAATGGCTTTCCCTGACCTGAAAATCGCCTGGCAACCCCTCAAAAGCCGGATCACGGACTGCTTGATGAACCGTGAAGGGGCCGCGCTCGAAAAGGCAGGCCGAGTAATCCCCGCATGGCCTTTGGCCGGTATGGCCAATGTGGGTATAGATCGGCAGCTTGGGGTTCTGCGGGTCGCGGCAATGCGGGCAATCCCACGGCTTATCGACCCCTGTTTCCGCCAGAATGGCCAGCCCCTGAGCGCCGCCACATGAGGCCCACAGCGGCAGATGACCAGCCTTCAGCACGGCTTGTGTTCCGCGCCACGGTTCGCGTTCCACCTCGCACCAGTCCTTGAAATTACCCGACAAAAAGGCGCAAAGCGGACGCGGTTCTGCCGCGCAAAAAGTCTCGTCAAAAGTGCTGAGCCAGACTTGCTGGGCCTGGAGTTGTTCCCACCCTGGACAAGACTTGACCAGTGGAATGAATTCCTGGCCATGGTTCGGCAGCGTTCGCTCATGGGTCGTGTTGACCACGATGAACCAGTCCGGAAACGAAATCTTCTCGCGCGGATCACCATAGAATTCGATTTCGCGCAGAGTGGGAAAATCGCCTTCCGCGGCGGAAATTTGGAGACGCAGAAACTGAACGCGCCGACGCTGAGCCAGCCGGTGAAGCCGAAACAAGCGCTGCTCCTGGTTGACTTGAGTTTCGGATAGGTCACGCCAGCCCTCGCCCTCGAGACTGTATTGCCAAACATACCGCGCAGGCGCATTCCGAAAAACGAATTCATGATCGCCTTGGATTTGCAGGATGGCGCCGAGCTCGCTCGGGCCTGGAAATCGAATCTGCCACCACCAGTTGGACTCGCTGGAACGGCCCTTCCACGTGTGATGGGCCGCCAAAGAAAACCGGTTGCCGTCCATCGCGCCCTCCGCGCCGAAACCGGATTGGAAGCCGGAGGCGCCGGCGGCAGCGTTGCCCTCTGCCCTGGCCAAAGGCTGGGCCAGGACCGCTCCCACCAAGAGAAGTGCGGCCGCACAGTACGCCCCAAGGCGCGCCAGCCGGGTCAGAGTTCTTTCTTGATGCAGCCACAGCAGGGCGGAACGGCCGCCAATGGAGCGCGGACAGCCTTGTCGGCGCCGCCACGGCCGAGATGATCGACACGCGGACAAGGCTGTCCGCGCTCCCATACCCCAGCCCAATTCGTCCGCACCTTGGGTCCCTGTTGGCCTGTTGTCGCGCATAGAATGACGAGCGCATGGTCACGCACGCCTTGGCCAGAAGCAAGTCTCTGCTCCCGCCTTCGCGCGGATGGACGAGATCGGCGCGAATAAACTGAGCTTGGAAAAGTTTTATTTGACAAAGCGCAGTCCACTGTCCTACTGACATCGGACAGTAGATAAGACTATGTTTATTCAACTGAATTTTAAGTCCGGCAAACCGGTTTACCTGCAGGTGGTCGATCAGATCAAGGCCGCCGCCGCTTCGGGCGCCCTGCGGGTGGGAGAGGCTTTGCCCACCATCCGGCCGTTAGCCGAGCAACTGCGCATCAACCGCAACACCGTGGCCAAGGCCTACACGGAACTGGAAAGCCAGGGCGTCATTGAAACCGTCGCCGGCAAAGGATGTTTCCTGACCGGGAACAACTCGCCGTATCGAATGGAGTTGCGCCAGGAGATGCTGGCCGAGGAAATCGATGCCGTCATCGTGCAAGCGCATCATTTGCAGGTCAACAAAGAGGATTTGCTCCGGCTGGTGCGGCAGCGGCTGGAACTGTTCGAAGAGAAAACAAAAACCAACACGCCCTAACAGGAGACGTCATTTATGAAAGCTGAATCCCCCGTCATCGAAATACAGAATCTGGTCCGCAAATTTGGCCGGACGGATGCCGTCAATGGCTTGAGCCTGAGCGTGCGCGCCGGGCGATGCTATGGTTTTTTCGGACGCAATGGCGCCGGTAAAACGACCACCATCAAATGCCTGCTCAATCTGCTCCAGCCCACCGCCGGGTCCGTGCGGGTCTTTGGGACGGACCCGGCCCGGAATGAAGTGGCCGTCAAGAGCCGGGTCGCTTACGTGCCGGATTATGTTGCGTTTTACCCGTGGATGACCGTCCGCGAGACCCTGGAGTACCTGGCCTCGTTTCGCGAACATTGGAACGGCCAGACAGAAAAGGAACTGCTGGGCCAATTCCGGCTCGATCCCCTGAAAAAGGTCGGCCACCTTTCCAAAGGGCAAAAAACTCAGTTGGCGCTGATTGGCGCGATTTGTCCTGAACCCGAATTGCTTCTGCTCGATGAACCCACCTCAGGATTGGACCCCATCGTGCGCCGGGAGTTCATTCAAACGGTCATCGGCGCCTATCAGGAAGCCCATCCCGGCCAGCGCACGATTTTCGTTTCCACCCACTTGATCGCGGAGTTTGAAGGTCTCATTGATGAGTTTACGATCATTGAAGAGGGCAAAGAGGCCTTGACCCTCGAATCCGACGTAGCCCGTCAACGGTATCAAAGAATCCGCGCCCGGTTCAGCCAGTCGCCGCCGGCTCTCGATTTTCCTGAAACAAGCTGGGCGCGCCGTGATGGCCGGGAGCTGGAATTGGTGGTCAACGGCAATTCGGCGCAAATCCTGAGCCGCATCAAATCCTATTCGCCGGAAACCGTCTCCATGGAGGCGCTGACTCTGGAGGAAATCTTCATGGCCTCATTTAAATGAACCTGACCAAACCATGAATACGAGATTAGCCAAAGAAGCAAGATCGCTCTTTCCGGTTTGGGTCCTCACCTTGCTGTTGCCGGCGGCTCCGATCCTGATTTGGGGAAAGGAAGTGATCGGCCTGGCCGCTGGATTGTTCTGTCTGGGCAGCGCCATGTTGGGCGCGACGGTATTTGGAGCGGAGTTGAATTATCGCAGCATGGACCTGCTCCTATCGCAACCCGTTTCCCGCCGGCAGATTTGGTATGAGAAAATGCTGGTCTTGGAGGTGGCGCTCTTCTCGGCTTTCGCCCTCTTCATGTTGGGCCTCCGGTGGTACTATCCCGAACTCAGCGCAAATCCGTTTTGCACGCTGCGGCCTTTTATTCCCCTCTGCGCCTTTGCCGCGACGCCCTGCTTGACTCTCGTGAGCCGCAATTTCATCGGCTCCGTCGTGTTCTCCCTGGCCTTGCCTATGGTCATCTTGCTGTGCGGCGAAGCCTGGCTGGTTAATGTCATAGCACCGAGTTCTGGGCTGGATGAATATGCCTTTGAAGAGGCCTTTCACCCGCGGCTCCTTGTTTACTATTTGCTGGGTGCGTTAGGCGTTTATGCTGGAGTAACGTATTTATTGGGCTGTCTGAGATTCAATACCTTCGAAGCCGCCGACAGGCCAGCAGGAGAAACCAGCCTTTCTCCTGTGCCCGGCGGCGCGATGGACTGCTTGTTGCGCCGAATCTGGCTTGGCCCATCCGGGAGCTACGCCAATCTGATCAGAAAAGAGATTCGACTGCAGTTGCCAAGCCTTTTGACTGCGCTTTTGTTCTCTGTTCTTTGGGCCATTGCGCTCATCATTAAAGCGATGCGGCCGGTGGATGTTGCTCAAAGCCTTGCTGCCGGCGGGGTTGGCGGGCCTCTTCTGTCTGATCCTCCTGCTCTCCTTTTGCAACTTTCGCTATTGCGGACTGAATTGGCGGCGGCTCTGGGCACAGGCTCTTTTTGTTTACCTGGCCGCGGCTCTCTTCTTCGTTTTCATGACAGGTTTGTCTGCGGTTCGCATTTGACCCGCCGTCTGTTTCCTCGACCTGCAAGCCAGGCCACGACCGCTGCGGCGGGCAACCAAGCTTGTGCAGAAAGTGTAACAATTGTAACAAAATCTGCACACGCCGATTCTACTGATGAGACCGCAGGATACACGACAGACGGCACGACGCAGGCGAGGCGGCGTCTTCTCCCTCGCTCCACGACGGAGGAGTGGCGAGAGGGCCGGGCTGAGGGAGGGCGTTCATCTGTTTATCTGCTGCTTGGCGCGCTGTGAATGTCGGTTCGTGGCTTTCATTTCGTTCCTGCTGCAATTCGCTTCAGCACTGTGCCCAACGGCTCGTCGTCCTTCGGTGGTACCAGCAGCCGCTGGGCGGACCGGTGCCTCAAATAAAACGCCAGCACTTCCGGGAAATAAACCAAACCTTCCGGCGGGCTGGAGCCGAATTCAGCGCGGCCCTCCGTGTAGTCGCGCCGGAAGTCGCGGTCAGCAGGCTTTGGGTAAAGCTGGTAGAGCTCGGCGCGCTCCTTGGCCTTGCCGGTGGCGATTTCCCAGCCGGTCAGGCCTCCGAAAACCTGGCCGGTCTTGCGCCAGCCCAGAATGCGCTGCCGCAGCACCCGCTCAATTGCCTCGAGGTGCCTCTCTTGCGCGCCGAGGAATTTGTCCGCCTGCGCCAGTTGCCAGGCGTGCTCCATCCCCTGGCTCATGATGACGTAACTGGAGCGCGGATGCGGATAGCGCCAGCCGCCGACGGGGTCCTGGCTTTCGGCGAGGAAGTCCGCCACCGCCTGAATCACGTCGCGCAGCTTGGGTTCATCGGGCACGAAGCGTCCCAGCTCCGGCAATCCCACCAGCGCATAGCCGATGATATAAGGCTTGGCATAGCCGCAGCGCAAACCGGCGCTGTCCTCCTCAATGAAAGGCGGATCAGCGGTCAGCGGCTTGCCGCCTTGGTCAAACAAATCACCGGTCGAAAGCTTGGCGCGGAGTTCGCGAAAGAGCCGCAGCGCCTCGGCCAGATAATTCGTCTGCCCCGTGAACTGGTACAGCCGCATGGAGTCGCGCGCATCGCCGATGTTGCGGCACTCACCGCGATCGGCATGCAGGTGTTGCGACGCGTAGCGGACCTGGGCCTCGAGCGCTTCTCGCAGGCGCGGATCACCGGTTTCCTCGTAGGCCAGGAAAAAGGAATCATAGCCCTTGGTGCAGAAGTTTACCGAGTCGTTCGAGCGCCACATGTAAGACTGGTCGTCCTCGGGCGGCACGCGGTTCTGGGCGCGGATGTTGTTGTAGCGCGTGCCGCCGGTTTGGTCTGCGCCCCACCAGACGGACTGATCGTAAAAGTTGTCGCACCAGAATAACGCCACTTCACGCAGCCGCCGGTCGCCGCTGCGCCAGGCCTCTTCAAGGATCGGCGGGCAATGGTTGAGCCGGTTCATGCCGAAAACACCGCCCTTGGTGCTGCCATCGTCATAGCCGGTCACGTTGCCCCAATCGTCGCCCAGCGCCATGCTCCGCACGATGGCATCGTGATGGTAACGCAACAACGCAACCAGTTCCGGCGGCCCGCTCAGGTCGAGTGGCGGGCCCGTGGCGTAGAGCGCATCCCACGCCTGCCAGTCGATTTGCACTTGATGCGGCGATTCCAACGTGGCGGTGATCGGCGCGAGTGCAGCGGGCGCCAGCACAAACTCCGCCCGCTGCCAAGCCGCCTGCTGCATCGGCACTCTTTCACGAGCAGTGCAGCGCCAGTAGCGATAAAGCAGCCCGCCGGCGTCATCCGAGCGGACTTCAACCCGACCGCGCCGCTTCAATGGCGCTGCTGGATGGCAGAGACGGTAGCGGTCGTCTTCGAACCAAAGCGCGCAGGAGGAGCCGTTGGTGAACGAGTGCGCAGCGGTGGCGGATGAAATGGCCCATTGGGTCTCGTCACGTCGCAGGTGGGCGCGCGAGGCGCGCGTCTGCATTTCCCAGCCGAAGTCGGGCACCCGGCCATCGCCCGGCAGATGGCGCTGGAGATGCGCGACGACGACCACGCCGCCCAGCGCGTCCGACCGGATTTCGATGATCCGCGGCCACTGTGGGTCGGGGAAATGGAAGCGCTGCCAGCAAAAGAAGGCGTTGGATTCAACCAACTCGAGCCGCGGCGCCGTGTTGGTCAGGCGCGCCGGGGCCAGCAGACGCGCTCTCACAGTTGGTCCGTCGCGATAGGCCAGCGAGAGCGTTTGCCCATCCACCGTCGCCTGCACGAGAAACGGCTTCGCGGCCGGCGCCCCTTTCGTCGCACGCTCGAAGGACAGGCGGACAGGCGCTTGGTTTTCAAAGGTGTAAGGGAACGTCGCCAGCGCGCGGCGAGCGGATTTCGGCTCGCCAGGGGTTGGGGGATGCCACGTCAGCACCCGCACGGCCGCCTGGAATCTGCGGTTTCCATCCGATGCCGCCAGCGTGTCGCCTTCCGGGAGCATTCCTTTGGGCAGCGGCAACGAGCAGCGGACGAGTTGTTGGCCGGAAGCGGCAGGAGTGAGGGTGAAAGCCAACTCCGTGTGCGAGAACTCTGCGGCCATGGGGCTGGCCAGACAAGCCGCCAGCATCGCTGCCGCCGGCCAGGAGCGCAGGCGACGATCTGCCTTTTTCATAAAGCCACTCACGAATCCTCTTTCACCACCTTAGCTCCCACGCCTGACTCTGGCGCGCTGGAAAGGTGATCTGCCGCTCGAAACGGCTGGGCAGCGCCTGCGCTTCGGGCTGGTTCTCGCCGGTGCGTGTGATCATTCCGCGCAGTTTCTTGGAGTGGATGCCGTACTGGGCTGCGTCGCAATCCAATGTGGCCGTGACCGGCGCATCGCTGACGTTGACAAATAACAACGCCATCCGTTTCTCCTTCGGCAGCCGCCACGCGCCTGTCTGCAGCGCGTCGGTCGTGACCCACCATTCGCCGGACCATTGCCAGTCGGCTTTCACTTTTGGCAGGTCGCCCTTGAGTCGCGGCGGGCGCGCCATCTCGCCGGCGGCGAAGTAGCGATTGAACGACGCCCGCAATTGCACGATGTGCCGGAAGAACTCGGCGTTCTCCTTTTCCTTCACCACGCCCGGATCCAGCCAGCCGAGTTGTTCGCCAAAGACCAATTGCTGTCCGGCTTTCATGCGCAGCGCGAGATCTTTGGTCGCGCCGCCACGGTAAGCTCGGCCGAACATTTGCAGCGCGCCGCTGTAAATCGCCGGGAAAGCGGGCACTTGGCCGTCGTACTGCCAATGCCAGGTCAGATAACCGTCGAACCAGCGCACGAACGGCTCGCCATTGCACTCGGTGGTGAGCATGGCGTCTCGCGGCATCTCGCGTCGAATGGCGTCCAGCATCTGCCAATAGCCTTCGTTCCACCAATGCCCGCCCCCGAGCGGATGGCCGTGCGTTTTGTCCATGCAGAGCGTGGGGGCGGCGGCGGCGACCTGATCAATATAGACCGCGCTGGTGCCGACTTCCTTCAGCAACCTCAAGACCGTGTCGCGCACCGTTTGCTGCCAGAGCGGCGTGGTGGGGCACATGGCGGCCAGGCGGACCGGCTGGCCGTTGGTTTCTTTGCTGCCGTAACTTTCGAGGTACGGCTGGCCGTCATCCTTCTTGGACGCGGCGGACAAGGCGCGCCGGGTGAATTCAAAATCCTCCGCGCCCTGGTCGTGCGAATCCCAGAGCCGCCCGTTGATGTACGGCATGACGAAGACGCCCGACTGCTTCAATTGCTTCACGCCCTCGCTGAAGTTGGTCTTGGCCGGGAAATAATGCGGGTAGTCATTGTCGAACGGAATCTGGTGCCAGTTGTACCAATGGAAGCCGGCCGGCACGCCGAGGAATTTCTGAAAGGCCTGGACGCTGCCGACGCAATCGACCGGCGCGCCGCCGCCCAGCGCCCACACGTTCAACTCGCGCATCCAGAGCGGCGTGTCTTTGCGTCCGTCTGTCGTGAGGCGCGGCCACCAACGCGCTTCCTGGCGGGCCCAGCCTTTATAAATCATGGCCGCGTCGAACCAATCCCCGCGCAACAATTGCCAGACCGCCGTGCCGCTGAGATCAAATCCGTTTCCGGCCAAGCCCATGTTGGACGCCGGATGATCAAAAAGCATGCGCACACTGCGTGTGGCCGGTTCACTCTCGAGAACGATGTCTTTGGTGCTGCCCCACGGATCATGCACGGCGCAGTAAAGGCCGGTCGGTTTTTCGGATACACGGTAAGCCGCCATGAATTGCATGCTGCACCAGCCGCACGGGTAATTGCCGCGATACTTGAACGCGCGGTTCCAGACATTCTTTTGCGCTTCACCCGGACCGCGAGGGAAAAGCACGGCGGAGCCTTCACCCAAATCTGCCAGCGCGATCTGCGGGAAGATCACCCGCCACACGCTCCACTCCGAAGGGCCGTTGTCCACGCGCAACTTCCAGCGCCAGGCGTGGCAGGGGGCGTCGCCCGTGGCGGTGGCGGTGACGGAGAGGCCGTCCAAAGCTTTGTCCAGCGGCCTGGCCCAGCGTATTTCCAAGCCGGATCGCGTTTTGCGGATCCGCGCTTCCTGCCAGCCGTCATCAGCGCTGAGGCGGGTTTCCTTTTTTGTGCCGGCGTGCCGCAGCGTCAGGGTGAACAACGGCGGCGAATTGGAGGCGAGCAGTTCCTGGCCTTGCGCCAGGTCGAACAGGCCCGCCAGACGCACCCCATTCGTCAAGGGAAGCAGAGTGAGCTGCAAATCGCCCGCGCGGTCACGGACGACGGGAGGCGGATGCGACTGGCCTGGCAGCGCGGCGGCGGAGGTTGGTGGGGAACAGCAAATTGAAATCAGCAGTGGAGCCAGGAGAACTGGGAAGCGAAAAGGGGTTTTCATGAACTGCATATTAAACACCTCGCGAAAAAGGTTCAACTTGAACTCCAATTGGAGCGCGGGCACCTGCCTGGGCCGCCACAGCAAACAGGGAGTCTCGCCCGACCAGCCTTGGTTGCGGCTCCGCCGGACTGTGGAATGTCAGGCCACCAACTGTTCCCAGTTCAAGTTAAAACCGGGGAGAATTCTCGAGACAGCGGTTTGTCCGAGACCAGCGCGGGCGTGGAGCCGATGGGCGCCTTTGTCCAGCACAAAGACTTCGATCGTCTGCGATTCAGGATCGACGATCCAATATTCCGGCAGGCCGAATTGCTCGTAGAGACCTTTTTTGTCCACGCGGTCGCGGCGCCAACTGCCTTCGGAGATGACTTCCACAGCCAAGTCGGGCACGCCTCTGATACAATCCTGAACGATTTCGAACCGGGCCTTGGCAATGAAAATAATGTCGGGCTGCACGACCCGGCGCTGGCTGAGCACCACATCAATCGGACTGACAAACACCTTGCCGAGTTTCTTCGCCGTCACGAAATGCTTAAGCACGCTGGCGAAGTTGAGAACAATTTCCTGATGGCTGGGTCGGGGCGCAGGTGACATAATGATTTCTCCATCCCAAAGCTCGGTCGGCATATTGGTTTCCGGCAGTTTGGCGACCATCTCGTCAAAGGTCCAAAGCCGCCTCACTCTTGGCCGGGAAATAGATGCAATTGCCATGACTGAAGTAAGCCAGATTGGCCGCTGGAATCAAATCGTTTCTTGGATAGCCGGCCGCAACGCCGCAACGTTTCTTTCTCTTGCAGCTTGTTCCTTTGAGATTAGCATGCGACTTAAGAACCAAATCCTATATGAAAAGCGTCTTCATCCCCTCGGCTCTGTTCTGCCTGACTTCACTCCACGGCTTGTTCCTGGCTTCGCCGGCCATGGCGGCCGATCAACCGCCAGGCCAGCAAACGGTCTGGCTCGATGCTCTCCCGCTGGAGGGCATCACTCAGGGCTGGGGCGCTCCCAAGTCCAGGCAATCCGTGCAAAGCAAACCGATCACCATCGCCGGCAAGAAATTCGAGCGCGGCCTGGGCACGCACGCCGTCAGCACTTGCCTGCTGGACCTCCAAGGCGGCACGGAACGTTTCTCGGCTTGGGTGGGCGTGGATGACGAAGTGGGCCGAAGCCCGGGCAGCGTCGAGTTTGTGGTCCGAGGCGACAAGAAAGTGCTCTGGCAAAGCGGCGTGATGCGGGCCGGTGATGCCGCGCGCGAAATCGACCTCGACATCCGCGGCGTGCGGCGGCTCGATTTGCTGGTCAAGGACGCCGGCGATGGCACCGACTTCGATCACGCCGACTGGGCGGACGCGAAATTTCTCGTCTCCGGCGAACCGCCCCGGCCCCTGTTGCCCGAGCGCGGAGCGCCTTACATCCTGACCCCAAAGCCACCGCCTGCGCCGCGCATTAACGGGCCAAGAGTCTTTGGGGTGCGGCCTGGTTCGCCGTTCCTTTTCACCATCCCTGCGACCGGCAACCGGCCCATGACCTTCGCAGTGGAGGGCCTGCCGGAAGGATTGAAAGTCGATCCCACCACCGGCCAGATCACCGGTTCGCTTAAGAACAAAGGCGAGCAGGTCGTCACGTTCAAGGCTTCCAACGCGCTGGGCACAGCCCGGCGGAAATTCAAGATCGTCTGTGGCGACACACTGGCGCTCACACCGCACATGGGCTGGAACAGTTGGTACGTGTGGGAAAACCATGTCACCGACAAGATCATGCGCGCCGCCGCCGATGCCATGGTCAGCAGCGGGATGATCAACCACGGTTACATGTATGTGAACATCGACGACTGTTGGTCAGTGAAACCCGGCTCGAATGATCCCACGCTCCTGGGAGAGCCGCGCGATGCCCAGGGCAAGGTCAATTCCAACCAACGATTCCCCGACATGAAGGCGCTAACGGATTACATTCACGCCCGGGGCCTCAAGGCGGGCATTTACACCTCGCCCGGCCTGACGACCTGCGCCGGGCACGTCGCCGCCTATCAGCATGAGGAACTCGATGTTCAGCGCTTCGTCGAATGGGGCTACGACTTCCTGAAGCACGATTGGTGTTCCTACGGCAATATCGCCAAGAACCCTGATCGCGCCGCGCTGCAAAAGCCCTACCGGCTCATCAGCGAAATCCTGCGGAAGCAACCGCGCGACATCGTGCTGAACCTTTGCCAGTACGGCATGGGCAACGTCTGGGAATGGGGCCAGGACGTCGGCGGCCATAGCTGGCGCACGGCGGGCGACCTGGGCGGGTCTTTTGAAGGCATTGCGGGGGCGCTGTTCCGCGACGGCTTCGATGTCTATGCCAAGAACAACCTCGAGAAATACGGCGGCCCAGGCGCCTGGAATGATCCCGACTATCTGCTGCTCGGTTACCTGAGCAACTGGAAAGGCCAGACCGTGCCCACGCCGTTGACGCCCAATGAACAGTACACTCACGTCTCGCTCTGGTGCCTCCTGGCGGCGCCTTTGATCTTTAGCGGGGACATCACCCGCCTCGATGATTTCACCTTGAGCCTGTTGACGAATGACGAAGTGCTGGAAGTGGACCAGGACCCGCTCGGCAAACCGGGCCGGCGCGTCGCCAAGGATGAGGCCCTCGAAGTCTGGGTCAAAGAGATGGGGGACGGCTCGAAAGCGGTGGGTTTGTTCAATCGCGATCCGTATGGCGCGCACGCCGTCACCGCCAAGTGGCTGGATTTGGGCATCCGCAGCCGGCCAATGGCTCAGGGTCCGTGGAGCAAGGGCGCCTCTCTCCTGGCGCTGGGCCAAGGCCATCAAAGCCGCCAAGTGGTCCGCGATCTCTGGCGGCAAAAGGATGTCGGCGTGTTTGACGGCCAATTCCAAACCGAAGTCCCGCCTCACGGCGTCGTGCTGGTGCGGCTGCGGCCGGTCCGTTAGCCCGGAAATCTCACAAACTATTTAACCGGTTTTGACCCCCTTCTCATTAACACCCTGCTTTAGCTGGGTGAAAAGCGAAGAAGTGGCGATCGGAACCGTTTCAACGGTTTCGCCAGCATGCGGCAAACCGTTGAAACGGTTTTGCTCGTCGTGGCTTCCAAACACCCCGCTAAAGCAGGGTGTTAATGAGAGCACGTCTGTCCAGTCGGAAGGTTGTGAAACATGCGGGTTAAGGACGAGCCGTCCGTACTTGTTTAGCGGAGTGGGGGCGGCGCCGGGGGGCGGCGGGTTTGGGGGGTGGGGGGGCG
>CAYIIH010000225.1:0-14301 GCA_964363225.1 uncultured Verrucomicrobiota bacterium
GCTGGCCGGTGACACCGGCACCGTCACGACCGGCCCACAAGCCTGGCGCTCGGCCGGGCAGGGTGACACGCGGCGCGGCGTCCAATTGAGCGTGCTCTACCAGGGCACCTCGCGCTGGCGGCGCGTATGGCCCTATCACGCCCAACCGGAGGATGTCGCGCGCACGATCCTCACCGTATGGACCAAGAGCGGCAGTTTCTCGTTTCAAGTTTCCGACTTGGAGCAGGGACCGCTTTTGGCGCCGGAGTATGGTTTCCTCGTTCGCGCCACCGCGAGACAGGAAGCTGCGAAGAGCCCGGTCATACCGGCAAACCCGGACGATTCAGCGAAGCAGACTTTGGGCGAGAAGATTAATGAGCTGCCCGGTGTTCCCAAAGTTCGCGGCTGGGCGGCCAACGGCATCCCGTGGTTCGGTGTCAACTCCAGCACCGAAGCAGGAAGGGACCAGAACTTGAAAGTGCCCGCCCGCAGCGTGGCCATGCACCCGGTGCCCGATCGCGACGTGGCGGTTAGCTGGCGAAGCCCGATCCAAGGAGGAGTGAGTGTCAAAGGCCGCGCGGCCATGGGAGACTCGACCGGCGGGAACGGTATCCAGTGGTTCATCATGCACGAGGCGAAAACGGGCCAACAAGTGCTGGCGCGCGGGGTGGTTGATACCGGTGGTTCCCAGCCCATTCCTGGACCGGCCGACGCAGCAAAGCTGGCCGCGATCACGGTGGAAGCGGGAGATCACCTGGTGTTGGTCGTCGGGGCTAACGACGGTAATCACTTCTGCGACACCACGGTCATTGAGTTGGCCATTGCCGAAGTCGGAGGCCAGGAGCGTATTTGGAGTCTGGCCAAAGATGTCTTGGACAGCATCCACGCCGGCAATCCGCACGCGGACAGTTTGGGCCATGCGGACGTCTGGCATTTCTACGCTGTCAACGCGGCCCAAACCTCGTCTCAACCGGCCGCATCTGAGCCGCCCTTCAGTCTGGCCTCGAACGCCCGGACGGCCAAGGAGTTCGTGAAGGAGCTGTCGGCCAAAAGCCGCCAGACGATTCGGCAGCGAGTGCGTGAGCACCCCGAACAAACCTGGGAGGGAGCGGTCGCCGCGATGCATCCAGGCGCGACGCTCCCACCGCACCCGAAGCCTGAGCTTGAGCCCACGATGCGGGTCGAAGTCCCCTGCGAACGGCTCACCGCCCAGTGGAAGTTGGGTGCCTGGCACATCCTGCGGAGATCCGTCAAGGGCCAGGATGGGAAATGGCGCTTCAACGACTATCCCTTTGGCATTCTCGCGTCCGAGACCTACATGATCCTTCGCGCGCTGGATCTTCAAGGCCTGCACCAAGAGGCGGCGGACGGTTTGGACCAGTGGCTGCGCCTCCCGATGGAGCTCAAGGTGGTGCCGGGTGCGGGAGGACATCACGGCTGGGCGCTGCCGGATCGGCCGCTGGGCCACTTCTCCGACGGCAAGGGCTGCCTCACCCACGCGGAGGGCATACCAGGTGCCGGCGGGCACATGGACGGCGTCCACTCCATGGGACCCGGAGCGATCATGTTTACCCTCCTGGAACACTTTCGCCTGACGGGCGACCTGGATTGGCTCAAAGCTCACGCTTCGCGCCTGAAGGCCAACGCCGAGTGGATCCTGCGCCAGCGCCACCTCCTGGCCGGCCATGTTCCCGGCGGACAACGCCTCTGGAGCAAGGGCCTTCAGCCGGCGCACGTCGTGACCCCGGACAGCGAACGAATGCACATGCAGTTCTACGAGTCGGAGGCCTACTATTGGCTGGCCGTTAAACGCTTCGCCGAACTCCTGGCTTTGATCGATCCGAATGAGGGCGCGAGGTTGGCGGCGGAAGCGGAGGCTTACCGCAAGGATCTGCTGGCTGCCATCGATCGCTCCATCGCGCTCACGCCTGTGGTGCCGGTGCGGGACGGGACGTACCGATCGTTCATCCCCTTCGCGCCGTACGTCCGTGGTTTCGCCGCGGGCGCCTGGGGTTGGCGGCGTTGCCAAGGCCATGTCGGCGCGATTTACTGGGACACGGTGCAATCCGCCGATCCACTGATCAGCCCCAGCGGTCTCTTGTCGCCGCAGGACCGGCGCGTGCAAGGGCACTTGGACGTGTTGGAGGACCGGCTGTTGCTGGAGAACACCAAAGTCAACGCGCGGACCGTGGGATTCGATTCGGAAAAGCACTGGTTTTCCCACGCCAGTTGGCAGTATCAGTGCGGTCTCGAACGCCATGCAAACATCCACCTGGCCGCGGACGATGTCCCGAATTTCCTCCGCTCGATGCTCAACCAGTATGCCGTGGACATCATGCCGGGCGAATACACCTTTCGCGAACACACGACCGGCGGTCCACCCGACAAGATCTATGAAGAGTCCTGTTTCCTGGAGCGGTTCCGGCAGATGCTGGTCATGGAGGAGGGCGACGCGCTCTGGCTGGCGCGGGCCACACCACGGGCGTGGTTCGAACCAGGCCGGAAGATCTCGGTGAAGAATGCGCCGACGCATTTTGGAGTGGTGAGTTACGAAATCCTCTCCGACGCCGACCAGGGCAAGATTAGCGCCACCGTCGAGGTGCCTTCCCGCCCGCCCGCGCCAACTCTGGTGCTTCGGTTCCGTCACCCCAAGGCCGCCCCGATCCAGAGTGTCACGCTGAACGGCCAACCGTGGAATCAGTTCAAACCAGTCCAGGAAGTGATCGAACTGAAGGGCTTGACCGGCAAGGTGGCCGTGACCGCTCGCTACTAATTATTTCCACCACATCGGTAACTGGCGCAACCCGGCGCAAGAACCCGATTGCGGCCAGGCGGGCATCCGGCTCGACGATATGATTTCCGGCACGCTGATCTACGGAAACATCTTCCGGCGATGCGCGGCAGGGCGGCTCGGCTTTGGTGGCGTGCAGATTCACGGCGGCAAGGAGAATGTCGTGGACAACAACCTGTTTGTGGACTGCGCCACGGCCGTGAGCTTTTCGCCGTGGGGAGACCAGGCCTGGCGCGAGCGCACGGCCAGCGCGCTCGACGCGGGAGCGATTGATCGCACGCTCTACCTCTCACGCTATCCCGACTTGGCGCGCTTGAACGAGAATCTCAACGCCAATCATCTTTGGCGCAACCTGGTGGTGAATTGTGGCGAGTTCCTGCGGCGTAATCGCGGCGGCGCGCGCCTGCTGGGCAATTGCGTCGCTACCAACCGCACGGCGTTTCCCGACACTGCTCGCGGGGTGTTCCAGTTCGGGGACGCGGCCTCCTTGCTGGAACGCGCCAGCTTCCAGCCGCTGCCGTTCAACGAAATTGGCCTTTACCGCGACGCCTTCCGCGGGGAACTGCCCGCGCAACGTATCGCCGAACTGCGGATTGGACGCTGAAGCCCCGCCCAGCCGCTGCTCGAACTCGGCGCAGTCCAACGAGGGATTCCGGCTGAATTCATGGAAGGCAAAGCGCTGGGCGCGCACCAGGAGCGAACGGCATGGCGTGCGTCCCTCGCCGAGCGGATCGAGACCAAACGGTCGCATCCGCCGGCCGATGACCCATGACTCGCCACCATCCGCATTGCGAGCAGTGTAACTCCGTCATTCACGCCAGCCGCGCCACAGAGCGATGGCCGTGAGCAGACAGCCCAACGGAGTCCAGAGGACGAAATTGGCCACCACCGCAACATAGACCGCCGACTTCACCGATGGAAACGAGAGGAGGAAACTCAAGCCGAGCACGGCGGCGAGAAGGGTCACCGCCCGCCGGAGTTCCTGCGGCACGACTGCTGTGGCTGCTCCAGACCGCGGTTCACGCCGGCGGTAATACCAGAGACCGGCCATGGGCACGCCATAGAAAGCAAGTGTGATCAACTGTACGGCGGCGGAAGGTCGTCCCTCAGGCCGCAGAAAGAAGTACGTGATGCCGTATAGTGTCAGCAGGTAGGCGCAGAGCCCGATGAAACCGCGGTGCCCGAAGACCACCAGCGACCGGCCATCGGAAGCCGCCACGCCGGAGCGCGCCAGTCTCAACAGCACCAGCAGCAGCGCGAGCATGAAAGCTACATTCAAGCAGAGATGCCTCGGCCCGCCCGAATTCATGCCAAGCGTGGATGCACAGGAGAGGATGACAATCATGCGGGTCCAGGAACGATCATTCGACGAGGATGATGCTGTGAATGCCCAAGGACGGGAGAGTCAAGCGCGCTTCGCCATTCCCATATGCGAATGCGAGCGGCTGGCCGCCGGGTTCGAGCAAGATGCGGGCTGGCTTGCGATCCACTCGGACCCGGAGTTCGAGCGGCCCCACCTGCGGGATCGAATCAAAGATCGGTGAATTGACATCCGCATGCGGTCCGGCGGTGTTCACCAGGTTGATCGCCAGCCGGCCGTTGAGACGGTTCACGGACACATCCACATCCGAAGAACCTTTGACCTGGACCAGTGGCCGCGGGAACAGCTCACGCACGAGGCCACCAAGAAAAGCACGCGCCGTCTCCGATCGATCACTCACGTAGCCGCGACTGAGACAGAAGAAAGTGGCCGCGATCTTGCCTTGCCCCAGCGCAGCGATGGACGCGGCCGGCTGCGCAGCAGAGTTGCGATCAGCCGTCGCATGAATCTGACCGAACGCCCGCGCTTTCCCGAGTTTCGCCAACTGAGTCTGGTCCTTGGTCGGCGTCAGCTTGCCGTCGTGCGCGAGGTAGCGGGCCTCGGATTGCGGTGAGCCTTCCAGCGTCACGCCCAACTCCGGAGCAAAAAGCGCCGCAGCCCGGGGTCCCACGAGCAAGAGGTTGCCGCCACCCTGGACATAACTCACCAACTCCTGCTTGAACGCCGGTTCCAGGTCATCCGTCTCGGGCACGACGATGAGCGGGTACTGCGCCATGCGCCCGGTGAGGTTGTGTTCGCTGAGCACCTCGACCGGCTGCTGGTTTTCGACCAGGGCTTGGAGAGTGCCGCGCAGTCGCGACAAGTCGCGGCTGAAGAGGCCATTGATCTCGCGGTAGTGAGCGGCGGTGGAATAGAGCAATGCGACCTGCGGCACCGGCTCGGCGTGATGAGTAAACGCCTGCCGGGCGCGGCAGAATTTGGCCACCTCGGCCATCACCGGCACGTGTTCCGCGGGGACTGACCCATCACGCCGTTGATTGAAGTAAGCCTGGAACCCCCCGCCCAGCGCCAGCACCACCGCCGCCTCGCGCTGCAATTGAACGACGGACTTCCGATTCGATCCGCCTTTGCCGGGTTTGGTGGTGAATCCCCACGCCATCAAATCCCAGGGCTTGCCTTGACGCGCCAGATAGCGCGCAGAAAAGCGCGCCGAGTTCACGCTGTCCTCGGGTGAGTAATCACCCGAGATCCAATCCACGGGCGCACTGACCGCCTCGGGCATGTGATCGGTGAAGGCCCAGTTGCTGCAAAGCTGCATGTCCGGGTTCGTCTTTTTGACTTCGGCGATGTAATGGCGGAGGTAACCCCGGTACGCGTCGCGGTTGAACTGCAGGAACTCGTACCAGTGCGACTCGCCGGGTTTGCGTGGCAACCCGGCAAAACCGGTCGCCTGCTGGAACGCCTTCCGCGCGGCATCGCCGTAGTCGGGTTGCGAAGCCCAGCACTCACCGTCCACCCAGGCGCCGTCCACTCCGTAGTCACCCGCCAATTCCCGGAGTTGCGGAATCAGCAACTGGTCCGCGTAGGGACTGAAGAACGAAGTCGCGTTGACGTTTGTGCTGCCGTCGGCGTTGATCACCGCCCAATCGGGATGCTTGCGGATCGCCTCCGAGTCCCAGACTCCGGAGTAGTGCATGTAGAGGGCCACACCATGCTCGGCGGTCACTTCTCGCCAGAGCCGGAGCGGGTCTCCGACGAAACCCGGCGCCTGGTTG
This sequence comes from uncultured Verrucomicrobiota bacterium, assembly GCA_964363225.1. GTDB lineage: Bacteria > Verrucomicrobiota > Verrucomicrobiia > Limisphaerales > CAYIIH01 > CAYIIH01. The sequence goes on from CAYIIH010000225.1 coordinate 5,867, forward strand.
CCGGCCTTCGTAGGGTAGCTGGAAAGGCCGGGATGACCCTTGCAGTCAATCTGGAGGTAGTCCGGGTGGATTTGGTTGATGATGTTCTCGATCATCTCGCGGGTCGTGTTCTTGCCGATCTCTGTGCAATCGTGGCCGGCGTGGAAATCAAAGTGGACACCGAGGAAACTGTCCGCGCGCTTGAGCCGTTTCGGCTTGGCCGCACCGGAAGCGGCGTTGCTCAATGCGGCCTTGATCGCTTTGACTTGGTTTACCTGGGCCTCAGCCAGGGAACCGATGGGGCCTTCCTGCGGATTCCAATTCGGCCCCATGTCGAGCGTGACCACGCCGCCTTTGGCCGTCACGGCGCTGACCCAACCGGCCCATTGTTCCTGCTTGTAACGCGTGTCGCACCGGCCCCAGTTGGAGCCGAGGTAGGTCAGCGCGTGCCATTGCGAGCCACCCAGCCAGCGAGACGACGGGAGGACCAGAAGCGGTTCGTTCAGTTCGCCAGCCGTGTAGTCCTCTGCCTCCGTGTAATGAATCACCTTTACGCCCGGATTGAAGGTGACGATGGCCTTGGGGTTCCCGTGTTTGGCTGCCGCCGCATAGACCTGGGCGATCGCTTCGTTGAAATGAATGTGTTCGTAGCCGCCGTCGAACCACCAGCCCGCCACCTTGTCCCCGTAGCGATCAGACCATTCCTGGATCACCTCGGCCCACTTCCGGGCAAACTCCAGATCGAGCGGCTGGTCCTGACTGCCCTGGCGCAACCCAAAGGCCTTCTGCGCCCGTGCATCCTGGTTTGGCACTTGGCAGGGCAAATACAGCATCAACCGGATGCCCCGGGATTGCAGGGCGCGGTAAAGATCGAGAGGCAGATCGCGCCCCGAGCAACGCTCGCCGGCGGCGGAGCCGGTGACGCGGTCGTAGGCAGCGTTCGGGGAATTGAAGAACCCCGAGTTCTGGCCCAGCGTCAGCACAAGGTACTTCGCGCCCATCGCTTCCAACTGGCGGGCGAGCGCCTCGGCATCGAAGTCCTTCACGCGCGCGAGTCCCTGCGGATCTGCCGGGAGAAAGTGCATGAAGACGCCGGTGCGCGCCTCCTTGAACCAGTCGGTGTTTGAGTTGTTGGGGGAAGCCTGAACAGTCAGGAATACCAATGAGAGCAGGCACGCCAGCAGGTGGGTTGAGTTTTCTTTCATAAAGTTGGTTTGTTTCAAGTCAGTCATATCTATCGTAATCCCGCGTGGTCACTTCGCCATCCCTTCGATTACCGGCAGCAATTCATTCTCCGTGGCAACCTGGGTGATGATCATCCGCGCCTGGGCCCGAATCGCGCGCCCCGCCGGCAGGTCGCGGCCAAAAAGCGAAAGGTAAATGGAATAATGACCTTCCGATTGGTGCGGCATGGCCAGAGCGAAGCCGTCTTCCACCGGCGTGGAAAGAATCGCCGTCACGCCCGAGTCGGGGTGGCGCCGCAATCCCACCGGCTTTGCCAACTGCGGCATGATCGTCCATGCCACCGGATTGGGTTCGAGCTTCCACCGGCCATCCTGAATCACCGAAAGCACCTTCGGCCCGCGCGGAAACATGAGCCACTCCCCAAGCGAACGATCAGCCGCGAAGAGCGTCGGCCGGCCATCGGCTTCAGGAGTCCCTTTCACCAAAGCGAAAGCGTTCGTGAAAGCCCCGTCGAAATAGGACGCGAGGAATACTTCGAATCCAGTTAGCACAGTCCGCGCTTCAACGATCGTTTCCAACTCCAGTTCGGCTGGCCCGCTCCAGCGATAAACAGCCTTCATCGTGAACAAGCGATTGGTGGCCTCAGGCCAATTGACCTCGACTCCGCCATCGTCCAGCAGTCGGGCTGTGCTGGGCCAGTCCCAAGCACCACCGCCGTAGCGAATGCCTTTCGAGAAAACGCGATAGTGACTGAACAGTCCATTGCTCCTGTCCAACCGGCGTCCGGTCGGAAGGTGGACGACCGAGGAAAGCCCGAGCGACTTGCCCGCCGCGCGCAGAGTTCCCTGAAGAACGCCGGTGTTGAAGCTGAAGCTGCCATCGGCCGCCGGGCGGAAACCCCGCGAGGGAACCGCTTCGATCCCCGGCACCGCACTCCCGTCCGGAGCCGCGAACTTGCTCTGCATCGAAGGATCCCAGAACGCCATCATGATCTTGGCGAGGATCTGCTCGCCGTATTCGTTGGCATGGACCGCGTCGCGGTAGAACAGGTGCGGATGCAATTTCGAGGAGCGGATGTATTCCGCCCAGGGCGTGGTCATGTCGAGATACGCGCAGCGCTCCTCGGCAGCCAGCGCTTTGAGCGCCTGGCCGTAAGCGCCCGTGCCCGAGTGCGGCGCCTGGGCCAGCGCCTCGGGATCACGCGGGTCCACCGTGCCGAACGTTCCGGTGGCCAGCAGAATCTCCACGTCCGGCAGTCCGGCTCGCAACTGGTGGATGACCTCGCGAATGCTCGCGAGGTCCTTCTGGCTGATGCCACCGATGAACACCAGGCCGGGCTGGCGCGGCACAACGTTCTTGGCGACGCGCCCCTCTTCCTTGTAGTGCTGGCAGCCACCGCCACCGCGCACATACACCGTGGCCTTGATGGAAGCCTTCGGATAGGTCTCTTGCAGCTTCGCCACCCAACCGGAGCGCATGGTGTCGTTGACGATGCTGTCGCCCAAAGCCAGCAGACGCAGCTCTCCGCCTTCCGTCAGAATCCGACGGGTCCGCGGCAGATAGGTCCAGTCCGGCGGCGGCGCAGTGAACTCGCCTTTGGGCAATTCCTTTTGCATGGCGGCGACCTGCGCGAGTGAGCGACAGGGCGAACTGAAAATGTAGTAGCTCTCCTCCGTCGGCTCGTGCTGTTCCCGCACATCCGGCGGATACTTCGCGGGAATCGGCCCCTCCTTCGGGAACTTCACGGGTGAATCGGCCATCATGTCACCGGGACGCGCGGCGGTGTTGACGGCGTTCCGATCCGCCGGCGCGGCGTTCTGGGCGCAAGTCGCGCCAGGCAGCAGGAGGCCGGCGGTGGCGAGGAGAGCAGCGAGGCGGGCATTAAGTTTCATGGTGTTGTCAGAGTCAATGGGTTACGGACTGCCGGGTGGCTCGCCCATGTCGGAGGGAGGAGCAGGGCGGCAGCCGGAGCCTGGAGAAAGCGGCGTTGGTTCGTGACCGGGAGACCAGGGGTTCGATGTCTCGGTGCTGCCAGCGGGAGCGGCAAACGGTCCCGCGCAGGTTTCGTTCCCAACCCGCGGCTGGCCCAACAGGTCATACGTGACCCCGGGGACCGGTGGACATCTCGTTCCGGCGTCCGGTATGTTCCAGGTCAGAAACCTGCGCTTCAGGTCCAGTCGGGCTGAGGCCCCCTCCTCCACGTTGTGGGCGACATCGCTGGGCTCGCCGAGGAAATCACTGGGTGTGGCGTTCCCGATCAGGACGTTGTTCCTGACGGTGTGCCGGCCGTAGGTCATCGCGCGGCCGTCCACCACCCGGTCGGTGATCCTGCCATGCAGGTGAAGCCCGCTCTTGGTGCTGTAGGCAATCAGGTTGTGGGCAAAGACCTGGCCGGAGCTGTCATGCTCGTAAATGCCGTGCCCGTCGGTGTTCCAGAGGATGTTCTGATCCACCAGGTTCGGCTGGTAGGACGCCTCGACGAAGATCGCTCCATGGATGGTATGGGTTCCGACGATGAGGTTCTGGGTGCAACGGGAGAACTGATTGTTCCAGTCCATCCAGATGCCCGCCCCATGCCTCGTGTCCAAAATGAGGTTCCGACGGATGAGGCAACGGATGTTGTTGTGCGTTTTGATGGCGGCCGTCTCGAACAGGCGTTCGACGTCATAGAACGCATTTCTCGCCAGGACGTTGTCCTCGATCAGGAGGCCAAAGTCCCGGCCCCGGGCGGGCCCCAGGCCGCAGATCCCGCAGATGCCGCAGTCGGTCACAACATTGCGCCGGACAATGTGAAACCCGACCACCGGCGGCTGGGGCCGTCGCGGGTGTTGTATGCCGAGGTCCATGCCGACGCCGTTGGCCCAGCGCACGACGTTGTCCTCGATGATCCAGTGATGTCCGCGCGTGGTGGAAATGGCGCCCACCTGTTCCCAGGGAAACGGGCCGCCGGCGTGCTCGATCGTGAAGCCTTTGACCCGGACATAGCCCAACCCGGCCTCTACCGGGGCAAACACCGATTCCTGGGTTGTGATCTCCAGATTGGCCTGTTCGGTTTTCTGGTCTCCGGCCAGGCGAAGATGGAGGGCTTGGTTGGTCCGGTCCACCCAGTAGGTTCCGGCGCCGGCCACGAGTTCGGCCGCAGCCGCTGCCTGCCGGAGCAGCTTTCCGTCCTGGAATACCAGGCCCCGAGGGAGGTTGTAAGGCGCCTTGCCCTGCAGCGGCGTGGCCCAATCCATCGCGGCAAACTGCTCCGGGGTGACGTTGTCGATGGCGAACGGATTGTAGCCGTCGAACAGGGCAGGGTCGAGTTTGGCCTGCCAGACCCCGAGGCCCGCCGCCGCCCCCACCGTGCTCTGGTGCCACGTAGCCTTGAAAACCCGGGACCCCTTGACCACCACCGTCGCCCCAGGCGCCGCTTCATAACTGATCATCCGGTCCGGTCCCGAGCCGCCGCGCGCCGGGCGCACCCACTCGCGGTAGATGCCTGAGGCGACCACCACCCGCTCCCCAGGCTGCAGGATCTGGGCCGCCCGGTTGATCGTCGCGAACGGACGATCGCTGGTGCCGGGATTCGTGTCCGAGGCGTTCGGGTTCGCCCCGTCAACGTAGTAGGTCCGGTCGAACCGCAAGGGCTGCTCCCAGGTTTTGAACTCGGTCCCGTCGGGCAGCATCACCGGCGGATCAAGGCTGCGCATCACCGGCTGGGTCTCCCCCTCCGCCGCGCTGCCCAGCAGGCCGCAGCAAATGGCCAGCGCACCCATCACGCGCGCAGAGCATGCCAAGCGCATTCTCACGCGATCCTTCATGGCTCGGTGTTTCATTGATTCGGTTGGCTGTTTCACGCTGGAGCCCAAGAGCCCAAGGCTACTGGTTTGAATCCTGTACTGTCCAGAAATTCGTGCACTGCGATTTCACGCAGCGTTCCGGTGGCAATAATTGATGGCGGAGAAACACAGGATGGGCTGCGCGGCGCTCGGTCCGACGGCTCCTAACAACGCCAGCATACGACAGAGAATTTCATCGAACGTCAGACTGAAGGATTGCCGCCATGATGAACGCCCACATTCTCCGGCAGGCCTCGCTGGTTTTCGCAAGCCAGCTCACGCCGCGCCCCCCCAAGGGCTAACTTGCGAAAATGCGGTCCATCCGTTCGGCGAGGAATCTGAGCCGCTCGGCGTCGCCGCCGGGCACCTCAGCGATGGCCCAGCCGCGATAGCCGATGTCGTCAAACGCCTTCATCACCGCCGGCCAATCGCAGTCTCCTTCGAACAATTCGACTTGGGTCCGGCGACCCGCGTCGTCAGGCTTGGGGCGGCTGCTTTCCTTGATGTGCACATTAACGATCCGTTTGCCCAGGATGCGAATCCACTGCTCGGGCCAGCCATAGCGGACGATATTCCCCACATCGAAGTGCCAGCCGACGGCCGAACTTTGGAATTCATCCACGGAGCGAGCCGCTTCGAGCGGGCTAAGCAGGAAATAGTTCCCCACGTTCTCGATGGCGATCTTCACGCCAAGTTCCTCGGCCAGTGGGATCACTTTGCGAATCTCCGCCTGCGATCGCGTCCAGGCGTCGTCGTAGCTCACATCTTTCTGCACGACTGCCGGGACCAGCAGCACCGTCGGGGCGCCGAAGGTCTGCGCGTCGCGGAGCGCGGCGCGCAGGCTGTCCAAGCCCTGCACGCGGACGGCGGGATCGGGATCGGAGAGAGGCAGCTTCCAATGATCGGAGTTCATGATTCCGGCAACCGGGAGCCCCGCGGTCTGGCACGCTTTGAGGATTTCATCCACGGGTGGCCCGCCTGGACGATTCAGTTCCACGCCGTCAAAGCCGATCTCTTTGAGCAGTTTGAACTTCTCGATGGTGGAGCCTTCGGTCTTCACCATGCCGAGGTTGACAGCCTTTTTCAGCGGCCGCTTGGCGGCGGTCTGCGCGGCGACACTGCGCCCGCCCGCGGTGGACGCAGCCAAGACGGCTGCGCCGGTGAGCTTGAGGAAATGGCGTCGGTCAATGTGGTTCATAAAACAACGAGGTCGTGTTCATCGCAGACCTGCCCCATTTTGTCACGCAACATGGCAGCATTGGAGACGCTGGTTATCAAGGCTGGGCCGTCGTCTGGTTGATCAACAGGCATCTACCCAGCTTGGCCCCGAATCGGCCGAACTTGCGTTCCGAAATCGTGTGACTTTGTGCGTGCAAGTCACAGCCCGATTGCTACCGATGTGCCATGGTCGCTCACGGCCATCAAGCGGAGGAGACCGAGGCGCGAGTGGTGTTGTTCACCACGACGCACTGGAGCGTCGTGCTGTCGGTGGGCCAACAGGAGTCGCCTGAGGCAACCCAGGCCCTGGAAACACTCTGCCGCACCTACTGGTATCCGCTCTACGCCTACGTGCGGCGGCAGGGGCACCGTCCGGAAGACGCCCAGGATCTGACGCAGGAGTTCTTCGCTCACTTGCTGGCGAAGGGGTTCCCTCGTGGCGCTGTGCCTGAGCGGGGCAAGTTTCGTTCTTTCCTCCTCGCCTCACTTCGTAACTTCCTGGTGGACCAGCACCGGCACGCGGACGCCGCCAAGCGAGGGGGCGGGCAGCGCGCAGTCTCACTCGATGAAAGCCGGGCCGAAGAGCGTTTCCGCCTGGAGCCTCAACCTGAGTTGACGCCGGAGAAGCTTTACGAGCGCGAGTGGGCGCTAACGCTGCTGGACCGAGCCCGGTCGCGGTTGCGCCAGGAATACGCCGCCGTGGGCAAAGCCGATCTCTACAATCAATTGCAGGCCTTTCCGCTCACCGAGAAAAGCGAGCGCTCGTTCGGGGAAGCTGCATCGGAGCTGGGCCTGACGGAGAGCACGCTGAAGTCGGCGGTGCATCGAATGCGGGCGCGCTATCGCCAACTCGTCCGGGAGGAAGTGGCTCATTCGGTCGCGGACCCGACCGAGGTGAACGAAGAAGCCCGGCACTTGATCGCGGTGATCAGTGGTTGAAGAGGTTCAGGGTTCAGAGGTTCAGAGGTTCAGAGGTTCAGAACCGGGAACCCGGAACCCGGAACCGGGAACCTAAGAAAACTATGAAGATTGAACGGTTTGAAGAAATTGAGGCTTGGCAACTGGCACGCGAGCTGACTCGCCAAATCTACCGCCTGACCAAGAAGCCAGGATTTGAAAAAGACTACGGGCTGAAGAGGCAGATACAAGAGGCGGCTGGCTCGTCGATGCACAATATTGCCGAAGGTTTTGATTCTGAGAGCAACGCCGAGTTCATCCGATTCTTGCGATACGCCAAGCGGTCTTGCACCGAAGTCCAGAGCGAGCTCTATGTCGCCTTGGATGAAAATTACATTTCTCCCGACGAATTCAAAGCGGTCTACGATCAAGCCGGTCGAACACGTGCTGCTGCCCGTGGATTCATCAACTATCTCCGGGAGTACAAAGTCCGCAAAGCGGCCAACCCTTGAACCCTTGAACCCTGAACCGGGAACCCAAATTCTACGTATTCATGAGTAGATACCGAATCACAACTTTGTATGCCACCAGCCAGGACCTGTTCTGAATGTGGCCAGGCATTGCCCGAAGGCACTTCGGAGGCGCTTTGCCCGGTGTGCGCTTTACGCAGCGTCGCGAAGGTTGAGCCCGAGGCCCGGACGGCCGAGCCCGGAGGTCGGAAGGCAGAGGTCAGCGGACAGAGGACCGAAGACAGTGGTCAGTCGTCAGTCGTTGGTAGTCAGGGGTCAGTGAGCGGTGAGCCGAGGACAGGGGATCTTGCCCCACTGGTTACTGGTCACTGCCCACTGGTCACTCCCAGGGCTTTCGGCGACTACGAACTGCTCGAGGAAATCGCGCGCGGCGGCATGGGGGTTGTCTTCCGAGCCCGGCAGAAGAGCCTGAACCGAATCGTCGCGCTGAAGATGATCATGGGCGGCCCGCTGGCCTCCGCGGCGGCCATCCAACGCTTCCGGGCCGAAGCTCAGACCGTGGCCAGCCTCCAGCATCCGAACATCGTCGCCATCCACGAAATCGGGGAGCACGAAGGCCAGCCGTTCTTTTCGATGGACTATGTGAAGGGCCAGAATCTGGCTGGACTGTTGCGCGACGGGCCGCTGCCGGCCAGGCGGGCGGCGGGCTACGTCAAGATCATCGCGGAGGCGGTGGAGTTCGCGCACCGGCAGGGCATCCTGCATCGGGATCTCAAGCCCTCGAACGTGTTAATCGACCCGTTCGATCAGCCGCGCATCACCGATTTCGGCCTGGCCAAGCGCCTGAATACTGAACACCGAT
>CAYIIH010000226.1:0-14288 GCA_964363225.1 uncultured Verrucomicrobiota bacterium
GCGTCACCTGGTTCTGTGAGCACCACCAGCGCGGGGCCGGCGCGCGCGGCATTGACTTCGCCCGCGCGCGCGAGGGGTTCATCAGGCTCGACCAGTTCGTGCAGGCAGCGCTCAAAGGCGAGCGCCCCAGCGACGGCTACTTCGTCGAGTTCTGGCGCACGCTCGTCGAGTATCCGGAAATCCTCCTCTGGGACCGGCTCTTTGACGAGGCGAAGCACCAAGTGCTCGCCGAGGTGAACAAGACCGTGAAGGGCATCCGGCCCAAGCTGCAGGTCGGTTTCCACATCGAGCACGTCAACTCCTTCAACCCCATCTTCCGCGCCACGCGCCGCTACGACGATCTCGCGCAGAAAGCCGATTTCCTGAAAATCGTTGTCTATAACAATTGCGGCGGCGAACGCTACGCCCACTTCATCGACAACGTCGGCTCGACCGTGTTTCGCGATGTGCCGAAGGACGAGTTGCTGCGCTTCAACAATCATCTCCTGAATTATGGCGACGAAGCTGGATTGAAGGAACTGGCCCAAGCCGGTCTCTCGCCGGACTACGTCTTTCGCGAGACCCAACGCGCGCTGGCCGGCGTGAAAGGCAAGTGCAAGATTCTCCCGGGCATCGACATTGATATCCCCACCGGCAAGAACAGCCGCAAAGCTTCGCCCGAAGACACCTATGCCGCGACCTCTGCGGCGTTGCGCGCCGGCGCCGACGGTGTCATTTTCTCGCGCAAATATTCCGAGATGCGGCTGGCGAATTTGGCGGCCGGCGGAAGGGCGGTGCGGGAATTCTTGCGATGATCATTGAAGCACCATGAACAATAGAGTGAATGGCAGGTGCAAGCCTTCTTCATTGGGTCTTGTGATGGTCAGTGAGCTTGAGTGCCAAGCCGACAACGAAACCCGTCGAGAGTTGCTCAAGAGAACGGCAACCGCCGCTGTGGCCTGCGCATGAAGACGGCTTGGCCGTTCTCGCTGGGAGTTGCGCTGGGAGTTCGTGGTTGACCTCATCTTGCGCGTGCAGCCTAATGATCCGCTATGAGAGTGTTGGTGATCGAGGATGAAAAGCGGGTGGCCAGCTTCATGATGCGAAGCCTCGTGGAGGCCAGCTACGCGGTTGATTGTGCCCATGATGGCCAGGAAGGTCTTGAACTGGCTTGCGCGACCGATTATGACGTGATCGTGGTCGATCTGATGCTGCCCAAATGCGATGGCCTCACAGTGGTCAAGGAGTTGCGCCAGCGCGGGAAGATGACGCCGGTGTTGGCGGTGACGGCCAAAGGCACCGTGCACGACCGGGTGACGGGATTGAACACCGGGTGCGATGACTACCTGGTCAAGCCTTTCGCGGTGGCCGAGTTTATTGCGCGGGTGCGGTCGTTGCTGCGTCGCGGCGCCCCGCAGCCGCCAAGATTCCAAGTCGGTGATCTTGTCTTGGACGCGGCCACGCGCCGGGTGGGCCGCGCAGGCAAGCCGATCGAGTTGACGCCGAAGGAATTTGCTTTGCTGGAGTACTTGATGCACAACGTGGGGCACGTGGTCACGAAAACCATGATTGAGCAGCACGTCTGGAACTACAGCTTTGACAGCGGGACGAACTTGGTGGAGGTTCACCTGAGCCATCTCCGCAATAAGGTGGATCGAGGATTCGACCGCTCGCTCATTCAAACGGTGCGTGGGGTCGGCTATGTCCTGCAGGAGGCGAGCGCAAACGCCCGATGAGAATCAATTCCAAATGCATCCGCTTCCGACTGATCGCCTGGTATGTCCTCAGTCTGGGCACAGTTCACTTCCTCGTAGCGATGGGGCTTTACCAGACGGTTTCGGCGAGGCTCCATCATGAATTGGACGAACGACTGGAGACCTACGCGACCTGCCTGGTGGAACTGCTGCCCAAACACCGGCCGTCGGAACTTGCGGAGGTCGTGAGCGAGAGGGCCGCCCTGATCGCGTTGGGGCCGGATCTCTATGTTCGCGTGGTGGACGGAGCGCAGCAGGTTGTTTTTGAATCCGCGAGTTCGCCGGCCGCCGTGGCCGACAAGCTTCGGTCTGCCTTTGAGATGCCGGCTAACTCTCCGATCAGCCTTCGGGTGGCCGGTTCCGGGTTGTGGCGAACGTTGCGGCGAGAGGTGCAGGAGGACGGCAAGCTGCTCTACGTGGGCGTTGTGGCCCTGCCCCTCCGCGGGGTGCAGCAGACGTTGACGCAGTTCCAGTTCGTCTTGATTGCGATCGTACCTAGCGTGCTAATTTTGGCGAGTTTCGGCGCGTGGTTGTTGCTGAACCGGGCGCTGCGCCCACTCCGGGACATGATTCGGACGGCGCGGGCGATTCAAGCCCAGGAACTCAACCAGCGATTGCGCGTGCCTGAGACGGACGACGAGATGCAGTCGCTGGCCGAAACCTTCAACGAAATGGCAGAGCGGCTGCATCGCTCGTTTGCGCAAATGCGTCAATTCATCACCGACGCCTCGCATGAACTGCGCAGCCCGCTGGCGGTGCTCAGGGGGGAAGTCGAACTTGGTCTGAAAGCCCAGCTCAACTCGAACCGTTGCCAGGACATTTTAGGCTTGTGCGCCGTTGAGATCGAGCGGCTGTCGGGCTTGGTCGAGACGCTGTTGTTCTTATCCAACGCCGACGCGGAGAAAGCCGCGCTTGATTTCAAGCCCATCAACCTCACAAGCGTGATGGAAGAGATGGCCGAGCAGACCCGGATCCTTGCTGAAGCCAAGGGTGTTGAGGTCACTCTCGTAAACGGGCACGGGATCGTGCTGCCAGCGGATGAGATGCGACTCAGGCAACTGCTGCTCAATCTCGTTGGCAACGCGGTCAAATTCACGTCGCAAGGTGGCCGGATCAGCTTGAGTTGCCGGCCCGTGGACGGACAGGCTGAGTTCGTCGTGAGTGATACCGGCATTGGCATCGAACCGAAAGACCTGCCGCATATTTTCGACCGATTCTATCGCGCAAACCGGAGCGGTTCTGGCGCTGGCAGCGGCTACGGGCTTGGGCTTTCCATCTGCAAATGGATTGTGGAGGCCCATCGGGGCAGCATCCATGTCGAAAGCATCCCGGGCAAAGGGAGCGCCTTCACGGTGCGGCTGCCTCTGGCTGATGAAAAATTAAGCCAGTCTTCAGGATCCCTTCACCCTGGCTCGCTAGGGTAGCGTCTCGTGTCACATCACCCATGATACAACACCGTTATCGTGATCGCGCTGGGGCGGGGTCGCCCCGGGCAGTGAAGGCCAGGTGGCGGGGCGGCACCAGCGCCGGGTGCAACCACCGCCCACGAGCCATCTCATGGGGCGTAGTGACTCCTCCCTTACGGGAAATGACGAAAGCGGTGACGCTCGTTATCGGCTTTTGCGTGTTGCGTCTGTCGGCTGCTGACGTCGGGGAGATCACGGGCACGGTCAAAACTACCCAGCGGGCGCTGTCTGACGCCGTCGTTTATGTCGAGAAGATCGAGGGGAAGACTTTCACTGCGCCCCAACAACCTGCGGTGCTGGACCAGGTCAGGCTCACTTTTGTGCCGCATGTGCTGCCGGTGCTGGTCGGCACCACCGTCAGTTTCCCGAACAACGATGTGGTGTTGCACAATGTGTTTTCGCCGCGGAAGGACAAGAAGTTCGATCTGGGCACGTACCGACCTGCCTTGGCCAAGACGATCCTGTGCGGCAGCCCGGGCGTGATCCCGATTCTCTGTCGCATTCATCCCGAAATGTCGGCGTTCATCGTGGTGGTGCCAACCCCCCACTACGCCGGGACCAATGAAAAAGGCGCCTACCGCATCACGGGCGTGCCGCCAGGCAGATACCGCCTGGCCGCCTGGCATGAAGCCGCGGGGCTGAAGGTCCAGGACCTCGTCGTGCCAGAGCGCGGCGCGGTTTCCGCGGACTTCCTGATGAAGAGGTAACGCCTCAGCATGTGCACCATCACCTCGAGCCCCCCACAACGAGCGCGCCGATTCGGAATCCAGGGAAAGCTCACCTCCCTGTTTATTCTGCTCTCCACCCTGCCGCTGCTGGTGATCGGCAGTTACGTGATCTGCACACAGGTTGACCACCTGAAAGCCGAGCAGTTGAGGAATCTGCAAAACGACGTGGCGGAGTTGAGGGAAAAGGCGTCATCGTTTTTGTCCCGCGTCGAAGGCGAGATGCGATTGCTGTCCCACACCACGGCAATCCAGCAGTTGGTGGATGGTCTGCAACGGGAGGGGGCCGTGCCGCAGCCAGTCGAACACGCCGCGGCGCAGGAACTCCTCGCTCTGCTGAGGGACACCTCCTCCTACGCGCGGGTCAACCTGCTGGACGCCACGGGCAAGGAAGTGATTGCGGTGATGTTTGACAGGGGCAGGCTGCAAGCCGTGCCGCCGGATCGGCTGGCGACACGCCCGTTCTATTTCTACGTGTACGCCACCGCCGAGATGAAGCCGGGCCAGATCAAGTTTTCCCCGTGCGAAATCCGGCATCCCGAAACCGGCAGAATCATTCCCGCCATCGACTGCATCTTGCCGTTGTTCAACCAGCAGAATTCGCCAACGGCGATCTTGGTGACCAGCGTCGATGCGGCGAAGTTTTTCGAGCTTTTTGACGTGCGCCGTTATCCATCCGGGACCGTAACGGTTGCCAACGCCGAGGGGCATTACCTGTATCACTCGCAGAAAAAGAAGGACTGGAACAGGCTGCTGGCCCACCAGGAGGATGAGAACCTTCTCCATGACTATCCGCCCGCCATGGCCAACCGCATTCTGTCGGGCTCGCCGGGCACGATTACTGAGGACCCGTCCCGAGTCATCGCGTACGCCCCGCTGTTCTCGGGCGGCGACGGCGGTGGCAGCCGTCATTTCCTCATCGCAGACGTGCCCAAGGCAACGGTGTTCGAGGCGATTCGTCCGCTCCAGACCGTGTTCATCCTGTGCCTGCTGGGCATCGGCGCGTTGTCCGCGCTGTGCGGGCACTGGATGGCGCGACGGTTCCTGGACCCCATCAAACAACTCATCGCCGGCACGACCATCCTCCGCGAGGGTAACCTCAATTACACCTTGGACCTGCAAACCCGGGACGAGATTCAGGACTTGGTGGACAGCTTCAACGACATGGTGGCGCACTGGCGGGAGAAACGCGGGCTCGAAGACAAAATGCGGCAGTTCATCACCGACGCGTCGCATGAACTGCGCACCCCGCTGGCGGTGCTCAGGGGGGAAGTCGAGCTCGGCTTGAAGGCGCCGCCTAACTCGAACCGTTGCCAGGAGACCCTGGGTGCGTGTGCCACCGAGATCGAGCGGCTTTCGCGCCTGGTGGACACGCTCCTGTTGTTGTCCAATGCCGATGCGGAGAAAGCCACCTTGGATTTCAAGCCGGTAAACCTCACGCGTGTGATGGAGGAGATGGCCGAACAGGCTCGAATCCTCGCTGAGGACAAGGGCCTCGAGGTCACTATTGTGAACGAGCAAGGTGTCGTCCTGCTGGCCGATGAGATGCGACTTAGGCAACTGCTTCTCAATCTCGTTGACAACGCGGTCAAATTCACCCCGCAGAATGGGCGGATCAGCCTGGTGTGTCGGCCCGTGGACGGACAGGCTGAGTTCGTCGTGAGTGATACCGGCATTGGCATCGAACCGAAAGACCTGCCGCATATTTTCGACCGATTCTATCGCGCAAACCGGAGCGGTTCTGGCGCTGGCAGCGGCTACGGGCTTGGGCTTTCCATCTGCAAATGGATTGTGGAGGCCCATCGGGGCAGCATCCATGTCGAAAGCACCCCGCACAAAGGGAGCGCCTTCACCGTGCGCCTGCCGCTGGCTTAAGAAAAATTAAGCCGTTCTTCAAGGTCCCTTCACTTTGGCCTGCTAGGAACTGCGGTGTGAAGACGAATCGTTGCTACGATTTCACCCGAGCGCCCGCCAGAATGGCAAAAGGGCTCTCGTGTCATTAAACCCCAAAAGAACAGAAGGCGACCGTGTTATGAAAACGAAATTCCTCCTCAGTTGTCTGGTGGCGTTGGTCAGCGGCTCGTGGCTGTGCCTGGAGGTGCAAGCAATCCCTCCGTTTGCACGCAAGTACGGGACGAGTTGCCAGACGTGCCACGTGATGATCCCCAAGTTGAATTCCTTTGGCGAGGCCTTCCGCCTTAACGGCTACAGGATCGCGGAGGCCGACGCAGCCCTGGTCAAGGAAGAGCCCGCTGGTCTCGGTGCATCTGCCTGGAAAGAGATGTTCCCCAACGCAATGTGGCCGAGTTCGATACCCGGGCTGCCGCCAGTCGGCTTTCGGATCATTAGCCATCTCCAGTGGTCGAGCGATGAAACGAGCCGCCGCCGCGCGAACTTCGAGTTTCCGCATGAGTTGGAGTTGTTGCTGGGCGGGCGTTTTGACGACCACTTTGGATTCTTTACGGAAGCGGAGTGGAAGCAAGCGGGCGGCGCAGATATTGTGCAGGCCTACCTGGTCGGGAACGACTTCATGTCGTGGGCAGGCGTGCCCGACCACCTTCTGTCGGGACGCATCGGCATCATGGATCAGCAGTTTTTACTGAGCTACAACAACCCCACGCGCGTGAGCCGGTCCCACCCGCTTTGGGGCAACCGCAAGTTCAGCGATTGGCAACTGTGGGACGGGGCTGCACTGAAAAAGTCGGCGACTGGATTCCGTCTGCAAGACAATCAGCCCGCCATCGAGCTGAACGGGATAGTGGCCCGGCGACTCTACTGGGGCGCTGGCGTGGCCAACGGCAGCGGCCCGGTCCGGTTCGACAACGATACGCACAAGGACCTTTACTACAAGCTGAAGTATAAGCCGTTCGGACGCGATTTCCTCGGCAAATTCGCCGCGGATGAAGAAGTCTCCACGGCGACTAAGCCGAGCGGCGGCTGGGTGGACAATGGTCTGCTGCTGGAACACTTCGGTTATTTTGGTTCCTCGATGCCCGACGCCCCCGCTGCTGCGATTAAAGACCGCTTCTCGTATCTGGGGGGCGCAGCCCGTTGGACCTGGCGAGATTTGGATTTGGCGGGCGGTTACATCCACGGTCACCATGATCGGCCTTGGGGGGCCATCACAACCGCAGAATCCGATCTGCGCACGTGGTTCGTCAAGGCGGAGTACATGCTCTTCCCGTGGCTCATGGCCCGCGCGGTGTACGAGGACATGAATGCGGACGAACCCGGTGGCGCGCTGGGGCCCATCGGGCCGGCCAACTTCGCTGCAGCCGGGTACAACGGCTCATTGGACGCTCGCAGGGTGTTAGTCGGTCCCATCTTCGCCCCGCGCGCCAACATCACCATTGCTCTGGAAGCGGAGATCTTTCTCGAACACAAGGGCGCTGACTTGGTGGGCAAAGACAATCCGGACAACTTCTGGGTCCGCCTGGATTTTGCGTTTTAGGGGCTGGCCACTGGCGCAAGTCGGATTCATGCACTCAAAACCACCCCTCACTCAGCCCGCTCGCGTGCTTTGCCGCGAAAGGAGGCCGTGCCCAGCCGTTTCGTTGGAACAAAACGGCGTGTGCATCACCGTTGGCTTGGGAGCGTCTCCTCTCCTCCTGGAGGAGAAGACAGGTGAGGGGTGTTCATAATTCCCACGTCATACAATCGTGGCCAGACTCATTTGGCCGAAATACGAAAGGAACAAGATGAAAACAGGGCCCCTCGTGTTGTTTGTGCTTGCAGCCGCGTGCTGGCCAGCGGACGGCCTTGCGGACGAAATCTGGCTCCTGGGAGACGAAAAACCTCACACGGGTGAAGTGATGGAGGAAACGCCTCATGCGTTCATCGTCAAGTTCCCCAAGAGCCAGGTTCAGCAGATCAAGCGGGACAAGCCGTTGGAGATCCGACAATGGCAGGAGCGCCGCATCTTGTGGCAGGATACGGGTGACAATATCGTTTTGACGTTGCCCAAAGAGCGAGTCGAGTCGTCCGACACCGGCCAAGGTGAAAAGGCGCGCCATCTGTCCGAGGCCCTGGGCAGCGTGGGCACGCAAAAGAGCGACTCCGCGGGCAAGGCCACCGGCTTTACGGGCCGAGTGGTGGGAAAAGTCATTTCACATGGCGAACCCGTCGCGAGTTGCAAGGTCATGCTCGTTTCGCGCGGAGGCGAGGCGGGGGTGATCTCCAAGCTTTTCGGGGGTAAGAAATCATCGGCGAATGCGCCTCCCTCCTCCCAGGCGGTCACCGACCGCGAAGGGAAGTACGCGTTGGAGGACGTCGTGGTCGGCGAGTACAACGTTTATTGGCAGCCTCCCAATGAAAAGCAATGGACTCGCAAACTCAGCGAGAAACCCGACGTCACCGTGACCACCGGAGAAACGGTCCAGTACCCGGACATCTACGTGCCGTAATGGATCGCGCTGAAGCCATGTCTGCGCAAACGGAACGTCCGCTCATCGTGGCCCTCCCCGCTCGCGAATGGGAGAGACTCCATGAGCCGCCAAGGCTCACGAATTGTTCCCCTGAACCGAGGGCGGTGGTAGGGCGCGTCACTCCGTGCTCGCCGCGGTTTGCCTCCGACGATCCGGACGGCGCGCACGGAGTGACGCGCCCTACCTTGCGGTTCATGGAGAGGGAAGCCTGCTGGCCGCTGGGAGCCCACGCCGCGCTCAGTGACTCAGGGGCGCGCTGCCCCACTTTGTCTGTGCGCCGCCGTGTGGCGGAGAGAGCCGGAGCGAGGAGTGGTTTCCACTGCGTCGCAACAACCACGGCGCGGCAGCTTTCACTCTCGCTCCTTTTGCTCCTAAGCCTCGCCGGAATCGGACTGGCGCAACCAACTCAACAGGCAAGGGAAAAACTGTGTCCGGCCATCTGGTACCAGAGCGAGAAGTGTGAGCCGGACGAGACCGCCAAGTGCGCCTGCGCCGAATGCACCCGAGACGGCCAATGCCGATGCCTCGTCGAGCTCAAGAAAGGCACGGGCACCGTGGCGGGCAAGCTCAAGAGCCCGTTTCTCCGTCGGCGGCCCGCCGTGGTGTACATCGAAAAAGTCGCCGGCCGGCCGTTCGCCCCGCCAGCTAAAAACCCGGTCATGGACCAGAAAAACCTGATCTTCATTCCCCACCTCTTGCCCGTGCTGGTGGGTTCGACCGTGGATTTTCCGAACAGCGACACGGTCCGTCACAACGTTTTTTCCCCGGCCAAATCGGCCAAGCCGTTCAACCTGGGCACCTATCCGGCGGGCGAGGTGAAACAGCTCGCTTTTGACAAAGAGGGTGTGGTGGCGCTGCTGTGCAATGTGCACGCCGAAATGTCCGCTTACGTCGTGGTGCTGCAGAACCCCTACTTTGCCCTGACGGACAAGGACGGTGCGGCGACCCTTCGCAACGTGCCGGAAGGCGAATACACGCTGACCTTCTGGCATGAGGACCTGAAATCAGTCAGCAAGCCCATCAAGGTCACCCAGCAACAAATCACGGAAGTCCAGTTCGAGAACCTCGCCCGAAAATAAACTTCGCCACGTTGCTCCTTCCATTCGCGATTCTCTCATGGCCACCTTCCCGCCCCATGCATACTCAGGTTTGCAGGCCGGACGCTGGGTGGGAACAAAGCTGAGAGTGTCCGGAGCAGAGCCGGCCTTTACGCGCACACCGGCCAGGCCAGCGAGGTTTGGTGTCCACGCTTTAGCGTGCGCAGCCAGACCGCCTGAAGGCGGGACACCAAACCCGTTTGGTGAAGACGCTTTAGCGTGCTCGGCCAAGGTGACACACTGCTGTGCGAACACACTGGCCAGGCAAGCGAGGCAACGTCTATGAGCGCACACGGCCCACTGCGACAAGAGTTGGCGTGGTCGTTGTTGAAGACCGCCGCGTTGCTGGGACTGTCGGCGCTGTTGGTTTACGCGGTCCTGCCGAAGTTAGCCGGCGATTACCGGTCAGTTCCGGTTTTGGATTCCCGCACGGTCGTGTGGTTCATTATGCAGCTTCACCTGATGTTCGCCGCCTTTGTGCTGGGCGTTCCGATCTTCGCGTTGATTGTCGAAATCGTCGGGGCGGCCACGCGGGATGAGCGATACGACCGGTTGGCATGGAACTTCACCCAACTCTTTGCACTGGCGGTTATGGCGACCGCGGTCTCGGGCGTGGCTGGCCTGGGCGCATTGGTGGTCTTGTATCCCAAGTTCATGAACTTCCTGGGCAGCATCTTTTCTCCCACCTATCTGGCTTACGCGGGCACCATCGTGCTCAACGCCATCCTGCTCGTCCTTTACTACGCGACGTGGCAAGTGATGAAGGGCCGGCTCAAGTGGCTCCACATCGGGATTGGCGCACTGCTCAATATTTCCGGCACCGTGCTGATGTGCATCGCGAACGCCTGGACCACGTTCATGATGAGCCCCGCCGGCGTGACTGAGGCGGGCAAACTCGTCTCGCTGGCGCAGGCCATTCAGAATCCGCTGTGGTGGCCGATCAACATCCACCGCTTCATTGCCAACATCGCTTTTGGAGGCGCGCTGGCGGCGGCCTACGCCGCCATTCGCTTCCTGCTAACCCAATCGGAGGAAGAGCGGGCCCACTACGACTGGATGGGCTACGTCGGCAATTTCGTGGCCATGTGGGCGCTCATTCTGCTGCCGTTCGCCGGTTATTACCTGGGCAAGGAGATGTACGCCTACAGCGCACAGATGGGCACCACGTTGATGGGCGGCGCGTTCTCCTGGCTGTTCATCATTCAGGCGGTGCTGATCGGCGTGCTCTTTATCGGAGCGAACTATTACATGTGGCTGGGGCTGGGGCGCATTCCCGGCGGGCACCGCTACTACAAGTACGTCCTCAGCATGGAAATCCTGATCTTCGTTTCCATGGCGGTCTGGATGACCCCGCATACGCTGGTCGCCTCGCTGGCGGAAGCGCGACGGATGGGCGGCGCGCACCATCCGCTGCTGGGTGTCTTGGGTGTGATGAGCGCCAAGAACACCGCGATGAACGTGGTCTTGCTGACCACCTTCCTGTCCTTCGTGCTTTATCGCCGGGCCAACAAGCAACGTCAGGCGCCCCGGCCCCGCGGCGGTCTCGGCGCGCCGGTGTTCATCGCCATCCTCTCCCTGTTCCCCGTTCTCTATTGCGGCGTGAACGGGTTTGTTGCCGCCGGGGCCAAAGCCGAAAGACGCCTGCCGGAGTTGACGCGCGAGACGCAGGCCCTGCGCGAGCGGCTTCTGCAGACCGACCAGAAGATCGCGGTGGTGCTCAATGAACTCAAGGAACTGGGCCGCAAGGAATCTGAACTCACGAAGCTCGCGCAAACGCCGGGCCTGCATCACGCGGCGGGCTACCGCGTCCTGGCCGATATCTTTGCGTTTTTCCTCGGCCTGGCGCTGCTGGACATGTTCGTGACGCGGGGGCGAATCGGCGACTTGTTGCAATGGACCATCGTGGTGATCGCGGCGGCGATTGTGGTCTTTTACGGCCTCAAAGGTTACTTCGTGCCGGCGGAGGTGCGCATCGGGTACTCGGTTTACCAAGTCATGGCGGTGCTCTACGCCATGCTGGTCGTCACGGCCCTTGACCTCCACCTCTTCTTCGAGGCGAAGTCCCTCGGCGCGATCCAGTGGGGCAAGATGCCGGCCCGTTCGCAATACGTGCTGGTGCTCTTGGCCGTCACCTTCACCCTGACGATTGGCTTGATGGGCTTTGTGCGTTCGGGCATCCGCGAGGCCTGGCACGTGTACGGGGTGGTGCGGGACCTTTCGCCCTCGGCCTACACGCCGACCATGGGTTACGGCGCGCACGTGGTCGCGGCGGCCGCGCTCCTGTTCCTGGGCCTGCTGTTCCTCCTCTTCCGCTACGGAATGCGAGACCAGCGCTCGTGACCGGCTTATGTGGCGTCAAAGCGGACCAATCGTTCTGTTCATCCTGGGGATCGTGGCCGCCTTCGTGTATTTCGCCAACGCCATCCCGCAAATCAAGAGCGAGCGCGTCGAAGCGGTCTCCAAGATTGGCGCCTCGCCCGAGGAACTGGTGACGGCGGGCAAACGCCTCTTCCTGGGCGATCGCGCCCAATGTCTCGCCTGCCACTCGCTCGGCGAGGATCCAAAGGCCCGATGCCCCAACCTCGAAGGCGTCGGATCACGGGCCGCCCAACGCAAGCCGGGCGCCAGCGCCGCCGAATATCTCGTCGAATCCCTCTACAATCCCAACGCCTACATCGTCCCGGGCTATCCGCGGAATCAAATGACACCGGCCCACAAGCCGCCCGTCGCGCTGGCGCATGATGAAATTCTGGCGCTCGTTGTATTCCTGAACGCCCTCGGAGGACAGAGCGATGAGCCATTCATTCAGCAGGTCCACAAAGCCCAAGAGCCCTGGCGTCAAGGCCTGCTGCAACCCGAAGCCGCCGAGGAAGCCAAGCTGCCCATTTTGCCAGGTGACGCCGGCCGCGGTGCCGAGATTTTCCAGAGACTGGGTTGCGCCGGATGCCATCGCGTCGGCGCGGAGGGTGGTCAACTCGGCCCGGACCTCACGGCCATTGGCGCCTCCCAAAGCGCTGAGTACATCTTGGAATCGTGCCTTGATCCGAACGCCGTGCTCGTAAGAGGATTCAAGCAGCTCACCGTCGTCTGGACGAATCCAGCGCTGCCTGAACTTCAGGGCCTGCCGCTGGCTTGGAGTCCGAACAAGGAACAGCCCCAAACGTTGCGGCTGAGTGTGGACGAGGAAGGGGGAAGAGAAGAAAAGGAAGTTGACCTTTCCAAAGTGGCGCAGGTGGGCGACACGGTCGTGACCGTGGAGCGGGAGGGCAAGACCGCTCTGCACGTTGGTGACTACGTCTCGGGCGATGAAAAAACGGGCGTAACGCTGTTGTTTTGGGAGCCGGGCCGTTGGGTCGAACGACACATCGTCGCCGCCGGCATCCAATCCATTCGCCTTCCGTCCTCGCCCATGCCGGCCATCTTTGGCGAGGCGATGACCCCGCGAGAGACCTATGACCTGCTCGCGTATCTGTTGGCTCAAAAGGGCAGAAGATGAAACGCCTTCCGTCAGCAGTCTGGGCTGCCATCATCCTGGGAGCGTCTTACCTCTTATTCCAGTATGCCGTCGCCCCGTTGACGGGCCTGTTGACGGGCATTCCCGCGCCTCTGCCGTCCAGCCTGGTGCTGCTGTACGTGGGCATGGTGGCGCTGGCGGTCCTGCTTTACGTTTCGTTGCAAGAGGAGCGTTGGAAAAATTTCAAAGAGCCCATCCTCGCTTTTCTGCGTGAGTCAAAGCCGCCCTCGCTGCCGAGGCGAGTGGCGCGCACGGTTTTCCTGGTCCTGCTTCCCCTGGTCATTGGCTGGCGGGTTTACTGGCGAGAATCTGCCCCGCCGGAGGCGCCGAAGGACCCGCCGGGAATTCATTTCAGTCTGCCCGCCGCATACATGACGATGATCAATCCGCTTCCCTGGACACCGGAGAACATCCGTGAAGGGGGTATTCTCTACACGAAAAACTGCGCCATGTGTCACGGCGATGCCCTGGACGGGAACGGGTTGTTTGCCCGCGCCTTCCAGCCGCGCCCGGCCAACTTCCGCGATTCCGGCACCATCGCTCAACTGGATGAGAACTATCTTTATTGGCGCATCAAGGAAGGCGGCCCCGGCCTGCCCCAAGGCTCCATGGGCTACCGCTCGGCCATGCCCGTGTGGGATGGGATCCTGAAGGAGGACGAGATCTGGAAAATCATCATGTTCGAATACACCAGCGCGGGCATGCAGCCCGCCAAGCGCTGACTACGGTTATGCTCCGGAACTTTCTCAGCAAGCTGGCTTGGGCTTTCACACTCGCGGTGGCAGCCACTGCTCGCCCCGTGGGATATGCGGCCAGCACGCACCTGGAGCTGGCCAGCCAAGGTCTATCCCACGGGGCGAGCCCGGCAGAGGAAGACGGTCGGACGATTTACCTGCAACGCTGCGTCTGGTGCCACGGCGAAGCCGGCCGCGGCGACGGTCCGTCCGCTGCCGGCATGCTGCCTCGCCCGCGCGATTTCGTGGCCGCCCATTACAAAATCCGCTCCACCCCGCACGGGCAATTGCCCACCGACGAAGACCTGTTCCGGACGATCTCGCGTGGGATGCCCGGCACGCCGATGCCGGGCTGGGAAAAAATCCTGAGCAAGGAGGACCGGTGGAAATTGGTCGCTTACGTCAAAAGTTTCTCGCCACGCTTTCAGAGCGAGAAACGAGAGGCCTTGGCTGTTCCCACCGGCTCGGCCTCGGTCGATCGGGGCCGGGAGGTCTATCGCCAGGCCAAGTGCTTTCTCTGTCATGGTGAAGCGGGCCGCGGCGATGGCGAGATCACGGCCCGGCTCAACTTCGAGTGGGGCCTGCCGTTCTCGGC
>CAYIIH010000227.1:0-14241 GCA_964363225.1 uncultured Verrucomicrobiota bacterium
CCAGCCTCCAATCCCAAGAGGTATCAAATAATGCGCCGCAGCTTCCGTGTTCTGAGCTTGGGATGCCTTTGCTTTTGTCCATGCCTGCGAGGAAGCGGAAGCCAGGGAGCACGCTGATTTACGGAAAGAGGTTTTGCAGGAAATTCAGCGGTTTGAATTTGAAGCGTTCTTGGAAGCCGTATGTTTTCCAGGCGGAAAACAGCCATGACGGGGGCAAACATACTCATTTTCGTTGACGACAATCTCAAAAACGAATCATATCCCTACTGCACCGGTATAGTGGCGCCACCCACTGGCTCAGGATTGAGAAAACGGGCCGATTTTTGCCGCGTGTGGCAGTTCATTATGTCCAGCGCTAACCCAGAGAACCATGGCTATGTTGAAGAAATTTTGTAACCCGCCGCCGGAAAAAGTCCATGAAGTGACCGAAGAAGAACTGGGGCCTCAGCCTCGTAAAATCCTCATTCTGGAGGATGACGCCACGCTCATCGAGGTGCTAAGGCCGTTCCTGGAATCGCAATCGTTCCTGGTGAAGACGGCTGAAAATGGGGTGGAAGGATTGAAAAAGACCATGGCGGAGGATTTCGATATCATTCTCTGCGATATGCTGATGCCCAATCTTCCGGGCGACATGTTTTACCTCGCTGTGAATCGGACCAAACCCCACCTGTGCAAGCGATTCATCTTCATGACCGGTTACAAGGGAGATCCAAGATGGGACAGCTTCGTCAGGCAGATTGGCGGGATCATGCTCTGGAAGCCCTTTGAATTGCACGTCTTGCTTGAAACCATCCAATTGGTCTTGCGGAAGACACAAGCGCAATCGGCCTGAATTCCCTTTTGTCCTCGGGTTCCTCCATTAAGCGCCCAATTGGAAAGCCATTATTGCATGAACTCGATCTCGACGGAAGACTTGGCCGGCCTTGCGAATCAGCTTCGCATCCACTCTATTTCAGCCACCACGGCCGCCGGCAGCGGCCACCCTACCTCCTGCTGCTCGGCCGCCGACCTGGTCGCCGCTCTGTTTTTTGGCCACATGCGTTTTGATCCGCACAACCCGCGCCACGCCAATAATGATCGGTTCATCCTTTCCAAAGGCCACGCCGCCCCGCTCCTCTACGCCGCGTGGGCGGAGGCTGGCCTGTTTCCCGCCTCTGAATTGCTGAAACTCCGCGAGCTGAACAACGATCTCGAAGGGCATCCCACCCCGCGCCTGTCGTTCGTGGACGTGGCCACCGGCTCCCTGGGCCAGGGCTTAAGCGTAGGGGTCGGCATGGCCCTCAGCGCCCGGCTGGACAACCTCGACTTTCGCACCTATGTCCTTCTCGGCGACGGCGAATGCGCGGAAGGCAGCGTCTGGGAAGCGGCTTCTCTGGCGGGCCTCCAGCAATTGAACAATCTGGTGGCCATCGTGGATATCAACCGCCTCGGCCAAAGCCAGGCCGCGGCTTTTGGGCATCGCATGGAGGTCTATCGCGAACGCTTCCAGGCCTTTGGCTGGCGCGCGGTGGTGGTCGATGGCCACAACCTGAGCGAGATCCGGCAAACGCTCGCCACCGTCGGGCAAGGCTCCCAACCGCTGGCTATTCTGGCCAAGACGCTGAAAGGCGCCGGCATTTCCTTCGCTCAGGACAAGGACGCCTGGCATGGCAAAGCGCTCTCCAAAGACGAAGCCGCGCGGGCCATCGCTGAACTGCAGCCCAAAGCCAGATCGGGCCTCGGGGTGGCCATCGCCAAGCCAAACCCGGTTCCGTTGCCCGGCAACGCAGCGCCCGCCAGTTACCCGCCGACCACTTATAAGCTCGGAGATTTGGTGGCCACGCGGGAGGCCTACGGCAACGCCCTGGTGCGCCTCGGCGAAGTGGATGCCCGCATCGTGGCCCTGGACGGGGACACCAAGAACTCCACCTTCTCCGAAAAATTCTTCAAGAAATTTCCCAGCCGCTTTGTGGAATGCTTTATTGCGGAACAGAACCTGGTGGGCGTAGCGACCGGGTTTGCCACGCGCGGCAAAGTGCCCTTTGCTTCGACGTTTGCCGCGTTCTTCACCCGCGCGGCCGACCAAATCCGCATGGCCGGCATTTCCATGGCCAATATCAAGATGGCCGGATCGCATGTCGGCGTGAGCATTGGCGAGGATGGCGGATCGCAAATGGCCTTGGAAGATTTGGCTCTCATGCGCGCCATCCAGGGAAGCATCGTCCTGTATCCCAGCGACGCGGTCTCGGCGGAAAAGCTGGTCGAACAAATGGCGCTGCACAAAGGTCCGGCCTTCTTGCGCACGTCCCGGCCCAAGACACCGGTTATCTACGGCAACGACGAATCATTCCCGATTGGCGGGGCGAAGCTGCTCCGGCAATCCGCGAACGACAAGGTCACGGTCGTCGCCGCCGGGGTCACTTTATCTGAAGCCCTGAAAGCAGCCGACGCGCTCGCCCGGGAAGGCTTGGCCATTACGGTGATTGACGCCTACAGCATCAAGCCGCTGGGCAGCGAGGTCATCCGGGCCGCTGCCCAAAGAACGAAGAACACCGTGATCACCGTGGAAGACCATTATCCCGAAGGCGGCTTGGGCGACGCGGTGGCGGGCGAACTGAGCAAGGACGGCATTAAGGTGCATAAAATGGCCGTTCGCGAATTGCCCCACTCTGGAAAACCCGAAGAACTCTTGGCCAAGTACGAGATCGACGCGGCGGCGATTGTTAAAAAGGTGAAGTCGTTGCCTTGATGGTTTGGCTGGCCTAACGCTGTCCGTAGGATTTGGTGCCCACGCCGGAGGTCATCCAGCTTTCCCAGAGGGCATCGGAAGTGCGTAGGGCGGTCACCCACTCGGCGTGGCCGTCCGCAAAGCCCCAGTTCCAGCCTTTGGCTCCGTGGTTGTTGATCGGGTCCGGAGAATTGTTGGCGTCATCCGGGATGCGGTCCAGATTGTCGTCCGCGTCCAAAACGATGACAATCTTCGTCGGCGCGAAAGCGGTCGTGACGGGGTTTTTGCGAACGCCATTCAGCTTTTCCCGTTCAAAGATGCCGAAGAACTCATAGCTGTGGCCGCCTTTGTTGTAGAGCCGGTCGCCGTGTGAAGTGACCTCCAGGTCGAGAATCTTGCCCGTGCGATCTCTCAGGTTCTCGCGCACGACGTTCTTGGTGCTCGGGCACAGGAACGTTTTGACCATGGCAATATAGCGCGGGTAAAAGGAGAGAGGCGCTTCATCGCTGCCAATAGACGCTGTGTTGTAGAAGTAGCCCGGGTAGTCCTCGCTGTAGAGATGGGCGGCGAACATGATCTGCCGCGTGTTGTTCTTGCAGGCGATGCGGCGTCCCTTCTCCTTGGCATTGGCCAGCGCCGGCAACAGCAGGCCGGCCAGGATGGCAATAACGGCAATCACCACCAACAGCTCGATGAGAGTAAAGCCCGCGCGACCCCTTGAAACCGAGTGGTTCACACGACTTTGCGACGTAGCGGTATGCTGGCCTTCGTAGCGCAGGCTTCCAGCCTGCTGTATCGCCGACTTCCAGTCGGCAGGGTGCCGAGTTGTTTGGAGGCGCCAGCGGGTTGGAAACCCGCGATACAGCCCAGCGCGGCAAAGCCGCGACCAAAGTTTTTGGAGTGCGGCAGGAAGCGCAGCGCCACGCCGCTTTGGCAGCGTTTCCCCGAGTCTCGAAAGCGGTGTCGCCGCTTCGCTCTGCCACCGCACTCCAAAATCGTCGCGGGCTGCGACGATTCCAGGCGATACTGATAGATTGGAAATCTGCGCTACTCCTTCGGCAGTCCAACGCGTATGAAATATGCGGATTGAACATCGATAAAACCAGGCCTGGATCGTCGCAGCCGCACGCTGCAGCGGCGGCCTTGGCGAGCCCTTGATGTCGGGGCCTCTCTTTCGGTGGCCTTGCGAGAATCTGACCGGGCCGCGAGCATTCAATCCTGGAACCAGGTGAATGGCGCCCGGACAAGGCGGATATTGTCGCGATGGGCAACGCAGGATGGACTCCTGCGCTCCTGGCGAGTGAATGGCCCTCGGGCAAGGCGGATCATGTCGAATCGTCCTCATAGCTGTGGCTACGGCGCCTGCCTCAACCGGTAAAACGCGGCCCCGGCCGCGGAGGGCAGAGGAGTGGTCCATTGGGCGCCCGTTTGAGCGGTGGCGGCGACGGTCCAAGCTGCTGGAGCCAGGCTCTCCGAGCGCTCGACGTCGAACGGCGCGCCGCTTGCATTCACGATTTCCAGCACCAGATTGCCGCCAGAGATGGACGCTTTGCTGATGCGAAGCTCGCCGGCCGCCGCACGGGCCGGCAGACTGTAAGCCCGTGCATAGAGGAAATGGGCGTCGGTTTCACCCCAGCAGGCCAGGCCGAAACGGTTTGTCGCGCTCGCCACTGGCCCGGTCCAACTCCAGGATCGGATCGAGGCGGGATCGTCCACATGCCAGGCGGCCAACCGGCAGGCGCCGTTGTTATTGGCAAACTCGACGGCGAACGGACTGCCATTCCGAAAAACGAAGGTGTTATCTCCGGCGATGAGGTCCGACCAAACTCCAGCCGACTTGCGGCTCACGCTCAGCCCTTGGGGAACACGACCGTTCCCGGACGGCTCACTCACGAACAGGACGCGCGAGAAGTTGTTCGTGTCCTGGAAATCGTAAACGAAGCCGATGCCATCATTGTCAAAGGGATGGAAGCCGATCTCGAGAAAATAATTCGCAAACCCGGGCGCTGGAGCCAGGAGAACCGGGCCATCCGCGTCGGCCTTGGGCTGGAGCAGGGTGCCAGACGTGCTCGGCGCATAATCCGAGAGCTGCATGATCGTGCCATGCGCACTCACCTGCCAATTGCCCTCCAAGGTGGCCGGTCCTCCGAGACCCGCGTAGGGGTTGGACCAGCCGGCCGGGAACTGGTTCGTCAAGGCCGCCGTTTCCCAGGTTTCCGTAAAGACATTCGACCCGCCAACGGAAACGACGATGTTATCCACAAAAGCGCCGGAGGCGATGGGGATGTCGTTCGTGGCGTTGGGACCTCCAAAGCCTCCCTGCCCCCAGAAGCCGAAACCGATTCGTCCGGTCGGATGGCTCGTGTCCGTAAAGGTGATCTCTCGCTCTGAGGCAGGGTCAAAACCCGGTGTCGGCAGAAACACGTTCCAACCCATGACGCGCACGTGGAAGTTCTCATTGGTCGCGTTCACCGTGACACGAATGCGCTTGTATCCCGCCGTATCGAGCGGATCAGTGGTGATAGCGGGATCGACCGTGCCGGGAATCTCGGCATACTTGCCGTTCACCCGGCTTTGCACACTGACACCCAACCGCGGCCGCGCCGTCGTTTCCGTTTCGCCGCAGACGGTCACGCGGTACCAGTTATTCTCATCGACATAGCGGAAATAGAAACAATTGGCATCGTTATCCCCGACTGTAAACTCGAGGGCGGCGCTGAAGTTTGTCCCCCAGGAAGGATTCCAAAGATTGGCGCGGAGGACCACAATCGGGCTTTGGAAGCTCGCGAAGTCAGCCAGCAGATTCGTGGATCCGACAAAAGCGGCGTCGTTGGCAAACCGGTTGTCGTTACTGTTGTCGTAAGCGCCGCGATACCCCGGGCCGAAATCCACCACGCCCAGTTGCCCGGGCAGGGCCGGATCGCGCTGCGTGTTGACCCACTGCGACGTCAAGCCGTCCGCTACGACCAACGCTTCTGCGGTCTTGGGGTTGGTGCCGCGCTTGAATTCATCGCTGTTCGAAAAACCATCGTTGTCCAGATCACCCGCGGCACTCTGGCCAAGGTTGGCAAAGTAGCTGATCTCCCAGTTATCCGCCAGCCCGTCACCGTCCGAATCCGCCGCGAATGTCGCCGTCAACGTGAGCGGCCGGCCCATGGCAAAACTCAGGTTCGTCGAGCTGGCAACGCTGTCTCCGGCCCACCCGGTGAAGACATAGCCGGGATCGGGCACTGCAGTGACAGTGACATTGGTGCCGTCGGGAATCCAAGGACCGGCGTTGGCGAGCACCTGCCCTCCCCCGAAGAGGTTGGTGGTGAGCAGGTACTCGGTTCGCCATTTCCAATTAAGGAACGAAAAGCTGCTCAAAGTGAACGTCACGTGGTTCGTCGCGCCACTGACGGGAACGGAACCGGCCCCGTCCCAACCCACCAGCACCTGGCGAACCCCTGGCTGTGCCAACACCTGATTCGCCACCGAAGCTGTGACCACTGTGCCGACCGCGAGATCATTCAAACCCGGCGGCGGATCAGGCGCGCCAAACAGTGAAGATACGATCAAACCTTCTCCGGCGATATCCTGCACTTTGACATAATCGACTTCCAACCCGGCCCGATTTCGCGCGGCTGCGACGTTGTATTCGGCCCAACTGAACAGGCCGATCTTCCCTTTGTCCACCGTGCCGTCCGTGATATCGAACGGCCCGAAAAAGAATCTCTGGGCGGCGACGCTATCCGGATTGGAAGCGACAATGACCTGCAACCGGTTGCCGCGGATGGAGGCATGCACATCGATAGGCACGCTGACCGGCGGAATGAAGGCCAGGCTGGAGAAGATTTGCGAGAACACGAGATCCACGCTCTTCTGGATGGAAATGCCGCGCTTGACACCGGTGGTGGAATTCTGGCTGCGGAAGGCAATTCGGTAAAAGTTTGTTTCATTGGCAAAGCGCAGCAGCATCCCGAAACCATCATCGTCATTGGAAATAAGCCGGGCAGTGTAAACGTAATTCGACCAGTTGACGTCGCCTGCCACCAGCGCAGCGGCCGCGAAGTTGGTGGTCCCCGCCGCCACATTGTCTCCAAACGAATCGCTGTTCTCGATCAGCGTGCCCATATTGCCGTTCGGTCCCAGGCCGAGCGACCAGACCGGCGGACCGCCGCTGGGCAGGTTGGTGGTGCCGTCGCTGCGGGGTGTCACCAGGAAAGTCCAGTTGGTCAATTGATTCAATTGGCCCGCGAGCGGCGTGGGCGAAAGCACCGGGTCGCTGACGCGGAAGCCGCGCGGGCTTCCACCCGATTGCCCCCAACTGAAGATTCCGACTCTGCCGTCGGTTGAACCCTGCAGCGGTTCCGCGTTGACCAGATTGGAAACCGACGCGGCGCCGTCCGGATCATCCACGATCGTCAGGGTGAGCAGGTTGTCGGCGACGGATATGGCCACGTCGAACGGGCGACTGGCCGTGTTGACAAAGGTGGCGCTGGAATCCGGGCCGCCAAACAGGTCGGTGAACTGCCCGTCGTTGAAGCGTTCGACCGTCCATCCGGTGAATGGCCAACCCGCCGTCCGGGCCTGCCGGGCAAACGTCAGGCGATAAAAAGTGTTTTGGTTCTGAAAACCCCAGATCAAACCGAACGCGTCGTCATCGCCCGCCGTCAAGCGCGCGCGGTAGGTGAAGTTGGACGGCGCCACCGTCTCGTTGATCAGCATGACCGCGAGGCGGGTCACGGAGAACGTCGCGCTGTCCGTGTAGATGTTGCTCTGCTCGAGCAAGCCTGGATTGACCATGTCGTATTGCCACAGCATCGGCCCTTCGATGTAGGCTCCGCCGGCGGCTTGCACGGCCGTCCAGCCGGGGATGCCGCGGTTAAAATCATCCTCGAACAGGAGCGTGGCGGAAGCCCCGCGGGCCGTCCACGGCGAAAGCGCGCCGAGCAGGCAGCCCAAAGCAACGAAGGATGGGTAAAGCGAACTTGTCATGGCCCTTCGGAATCCGGGCTGAACGTGGTGCAATCGTGATGGGTACTGAGTGTCATTTCTCATGGTCTTCATTTAGCACTGGGTTTCGGCAAATGCATGACTTCATCGTGACGATTTGGCAACACTATTAATGCCATAATTCTGGCGGCTTGCTCGAAACCGAGCGGGGCTTTAGCCTCCAAGCCGAATACTCGTTGATCCATGAAAACCAATCTAAACTGCTTTCCGATGGTGCCGTTGGCGCTGGTCTTTTTCGCAGGATGCCAGCTCCAGCCAATTCAACAGGTGGGACCGCTCACGTCAGGGGGCCACCTGGTTTCAACTCACCAACCGCTCCATCCCGCCGGCCAATCTGTCGAGTTCGCAGGGCGGCCCGTCGATCTGGTGCTGTCGCCGGATGGACGGACGCTGTTTGTGAAAGACGATCGCGGCTTGGTCGTGATTGACGCCGGAGCATGGAAAGTGCGTCAGGAACTGAAATTAAGCGAAGGTGGAGGCTCCACACACGGCCTCGCCCTTACACGCGACAGTTCCCGGCTCTATGTCTCCACGGCGCAGAACGCGCTTTGGGAGGCGTTGGTGGCCGCGGATGGCACGGTGAGTTGGGGAAAGAAAATCGCGCTTCCAGGCCCGGGCGGCACTGGCAATTCGCATGCGGCCGGGATCGCGCTGACCAGCGACGGCGCCACGGCCTACGTCTGTTTGTCGAGGAACAATAGCCTGGGCGTGGTGGACTTGGCGTCCGCGAAACTGGCGCAGGAGATTCGGGTTGGCGTGGCTCCCTTTGACGTTGTGCTGATCGAGGGCCCGGACGGCGGCAAGAGGGCATACATCTCGAACTGGGGCGGACGCCATCCCCGAGCGGGCGACCCGACTGCCAAATCTGCGGGCACCGACACGGTGATTGACGCGCGCGGTGTTGCGGCCAGCGGAACGGTCTCGGTGGTTGATCTCGAACAAGGCCAGGAAATCTCCCAAATCCTCACGGGCTTGCATCCGTCGGATTTGGAACTCAGCGCCGATCAACGCACCCTGTTCGTCGCCAATGCCAATTCGGATTCGGTCAGCGTGATCGACATCCCAACGCACAAAGTCATTGACAACATCCTGGTCCGGCCTGATCGCGCGCTTCCCTTCGGCAGCGCTCCGAACGCGCTGGCCTTGAGCAAGGATGGCGCCAAGCTGTACGTGGCCAATGGCGGGAACAATGCCGTGGCGGTGGTGGGCGTGGAAAACCGCTCACGACACACGCTCGAGGGCTTCATTCCGACGGCCTGGTATCCAGGGGCTTTGGCGGGCGACGGAAAGCATCTTTATATCGCCAATGTCAAGGGACTCGGTTCTCGGCGCCAGGCGTCCAACCGAAAGGGCTGGAACAGCCACGACTATCTTGGAAGCGTGAGCCGAGTGGAAATTCCCTCGGGAGAAATCCTTGCGGGGCACACGCGGCAAGTGAACGCGGACGCTCGGGTGCCCGAAATCCTTCGGGCCTTGGAGAAGACGAATCCCACCAGACGAGCGGTGCCGGTCCCCAAGCGCCTGGGTGATCCGTCGGTCTTTGAGCACGTGGTTTACATCATCAAGGAAAACAGGACCTACGACCAGGTCTTTGGCGAGCTGCGACAAGGGAATGGCGATCCGCCCTTGTGTGTTTTCGGCCGCGAGGTGACTCCGAACCAGCACGCGCTGGCCGAGCAATTCGTGCTGCTGGACAACTACTACTGCAACGGCGTTCTCTCCGCCGATGGGCATGCCTGGGCCATGGAAGGTTATGTGACTGACTATCTGGAGAAATCTTTCGGCGGGTTCACGCGCAGTTACCCGTTTTCCGGGGACGACCCGATCAGCTACTCCGCCACCGGTTTTATCTGGGACAACGTCTTGTTGCACGGGCTCTCCTTTCGCAATTACGGTGAAATGAGCAAGACGGCGACGGTCCCCAGTAACGCGACGTTCAAAGCGGTATTTGACGACTACCAGGCCAAGGCGGGCAAAATCACCTTTGAGCATGACATTCAAATCGAGACCTTGCGCCGCTACAGTTGCCCCAAGTCGCCCGGCTGGAACATGAGGATTCCCGACCAGATCCGGGCGGATGTCTTTCTCGCCGAATTCCGCGAGCACGAGCAGCAAGGCCATTGGCCAAACCTGGTCATCATCTTCCTCCCCAGCGACCACACCTCCGGCACCCGCCCCGGCAATCCCACGCCCCGCGCTCAAGTCGCCGACAACGATCTGGCCGTGGGCCGCATCGTGGAGGCGATCTCGCAAAGCCGGTTTTGGCCGAAGACCTGCATTTTTGTCATCGAAGACGATCCGCAGGCGGGGTTTGATCACGTGGACGGGCACCGCTCGACTTGCCTGGTCGTGAGTCCTTACACGAAGCGTGGCGCGGTAGTCAGCCATTTTTACAACCAGACCTCCGTCCTGCACACGATGGAACAGATGCTTGGCCTCCCGCCTATGAACCAGATGGATGCGCTCGCGCCGTTAATGGCCCAGTGCTTCACTTCCAGACCGGACTTCTTACCCTACATGTGCCTGCCAAATCGGATTCCGTTGGACGAGATGAACAAGCCGCTCAGTGAGTTGAAGGGCCGGGAGCTTTACTGGGCAAACCAAAGCCTGGAGCAATCGTTTGAGGAAGTCGATCAGGCGGATGAAGACGTGCTGAATCGAATTATATGGCATTCGGTCAAGGGAACAGATGCACCCTACCCGGCCCACTGGGCGGGCGCGCACGGAAAAGGCTTGAAAGGGCTCAGGCTGATGCTGGCTCCGGATGCGGACGACTGAATGGGTGATGCATGCCGACAGGCGGGCGCGGGGGGATACGACGACCTGCCTGCCTGCAGCCAGGTGACACTGAAAAAGATCACGGAGCGGCCATGGGAGGGAGCGCGGGCGCATGCGGCGACGATCGCGAATGACAGAATGAACCTACTGTCAATCTGTGAGACCGCCCCGTTTCCCGCTGGTGGATCATCTTCCCGCCACCAGTCCGGCGCGGAAGGCGCGGCGGGCTTCCCGCCAGGAAGCGATCCTCACGCAGCGTTCCAGCAAGGCGACATCGAGCTGCGGCAGGAGGCGGCTGTGGGAGAGCCTCTCGTAGCTAGACCCGTCCTGGCGCAGCGAGAAGATTTCCAGTGCGTTCTGCCGCCAGAACCAAACCTCCGGCACTTGAAAGCGGCGATAGACTTCCAGCTTGCTGACGCCGCCGCTGGTCAGCGCAATTTCCAACACCAAGTCGGGGAATTCCTTCTCTTCGCCCAGGCACCATGATTCGTCCGGCTCGGCTCCGGCCTGCTTGAGCGCCAGCCGCATGGTCGCTTGGCCGCGCGGCATGACCTCGGGGCCGGCCTCAAAGAAATAGTCAGCCATGAAGTCGCCGATCCATTTTTTGATCCGTTCGTGCTCGTTGGATGTCGTCATAATCTCCAGATCGCCGTCCAGGTAGTAGAAGCGCGGACCGGGGCGGTCGTCGCCCAGCGCTTTGTCGAGGTCCAGGTAGCGCCTCCAGGAGAGGCCGCAGAGGATCAGGCGCTCTTCGGGATCGGTCCCGTCGGGCAACGGCTCCGGGCGGAGCAGGTCGGCCAACTCGCGGGATGGCGGCTGGCCGGTGAGAAGCGAGGCAACCATGCCGTGAAGCTAGGCCAAGCACCCGTTCGGCGCAACCCAATTCGGCCGTACCCCCGGAATTGATGGCAGACTATCAATTCAACGTGCAGCCGTTTCAGGTGCATCGCCGGGAGTTCCACACAAAGTTCTCGTTCGTCGGCGCGGTTGTGCAGACGGACTGCAAGCCGAAGACGAGGAACGCCCTGCCGTACGCACGCCGAGCCGTGTCCGCGAAGGCGATTGTCAATTGTAAGAACCCCTTTCCGCGCAACACCGAGGATTTCAATCGCCCTGGATTGCGCGTCTTCAATCCATTCGGTGAGCTACGAATCCCCTAAACCGAAAACCGAAGTTGGACGGAGGCGGCACCTCACCAAGGCCGTAGCGACGGCTTTGGGCTGCCAGCGACTTGCCTGCGACTTGAAGCTGGCGAGGCAGACGCGGTGGATACGACGATGACACTGAAGTGGATCACGGAGCGGCCATGGGAGGGAGCCTGGGCGCATGCGGCGACCAACGCGGAGTTTCTTCAACGCAGGCACGGCCTCGCGGCGGATTTCCTCGACCGCAGTCTCCAGCGTGCTGGGAAGCTGCTTGTTGCAGACAATGCCGGCATTCTTCTGAACACCTCATCGCCGCGTCTCAAACCGAACGCCCGTTCAGGCCCGGGGCGTTGGCTCCGCCAGCCGAATCGGTTTCCGGCCTTTGAGGAAATACGTCTTCAGCTCGCCTTTATCCTTCACATAAAACTCGCCGCGGTCTTCGAACAGGTATTTGTCGCGCAGCCTGGCATAAGTGGTTTCGTTGACCTGGATGTGGCCGGGGGCGCCGTAGGTTTCCATGTGCCAGGCAGTGTTCACGGTTTCGCCCCAGACGTCGTAGCTGAATTTGGTCTTGCCGATGACACCGGCCACCGCCGGGCCGGTGTTGATGCCGATGCGCAGGCTGAAGGTCTCCCCGTTGGGCGCATCGTGCCGCACGATTTCCTGGCGCAACGCCAGCGCCGCTTCGGCGATGGCGTCGGCGTGGTCAGCGCGCGGAACGGGCACGCCGGCGGCGACCATGTAGGCGTCGCCGATCGTTTTGATCTTCTCCAGGCCAAGGTTCTGCATGATCGCGTCGAAGCCGGAATAGATTTTGTTGAGCAGCTTCACCACATCCGTGGCGGCCATGCGTTCGGTGAGGCGCGAGAAGTCGTGCAGGCCGGCGAAAAGAATCGTCGCTTCAGGAAAACTGTCGGCGATGATTTCCGGGAAGCCATTGGCGATGACGTCCGGCCGTGCCTTCAACCGTTCGGCAATGGCAGGGGGCAGCACGTTGAGCAGGAGCCGCTCGGACACCGTCTGCTCCGCTGCAACTCGATCGTAAAGTCTCTTCGTTTCCAGGTGCAGCAGGCGGACTTCGAGCAGGTTGTACACTCGCATCAATACCTCCGCGAGATCGAACGGTTTGCTGACGAAATCCTTCGCCCCGGCCTTCAGAGCCCGCAGCTTGTGATCCGGTTGGGCGGTGATCACGAGGACCGGGAGGTAGCCATCCGATTCGATTTCCTTCAGACCTTCCATCACCTGGAACCCATCCAGGCCGGGCATCTGCAGATCGAGCAGGATCAGGTCGTAGCGGTTCTTGCGATGCAACTCGCAGACCTCGTGCGGATCCCTCGTGGACGTGATGGACGTATAGCCGGCGCCGCGCAGGATACGCTCCAGCAGAAGGACATTGGCTTCCTGATCGTCAACGATCAGGATGCTGGCCTTGAGAATGTCTGATGAGCTGATCATTTTTCTGCAAATTCCAGTGCCGCGTTCAGCGTGTCCATGAACTCTTTGACTTTGATGGGTTTGGTGAGATAGCGGAAGAATCCCACCTCCAAGCCCATCGCGATGTCGCGGGGCATGGCATTGGCGCTGAGGGCCACGACGGGGATGTGCGCCGTAGCCGGGTCTTCGCGCAGGATTTTCAAGGCTTCGATGCCGCTGATGCCAGGCAGGTTGATGTCCATCAGGATCACCTGCGGCTGAGTAGCGCGAGCGAGCTCGATGCCGAGAGTTCCGTTCACCGCGGTCACGAGCCGTATGTCCGGGCACCGCGCGATGAGTTGCTCGACCAGCTTCATGTTCGCCGGGTTGTCCTCGACATAGAGCAGGGTGCGCCGCCGCGCTCCAGCCGGCAATTGCGGTGGGACCGAGGCCTCGGCTTCGCCACTTTCGGCTGCAAGCTGGGGCGCCGCGGCCGAGATCAGTTCGCACCAGAACACGCTTCCCGCCCCGACCGTGCTTTCCACGCCGAGGACGCCCTTCATCAG
Source organism: uncultured Verrucomicrobiota bacterium (assembly GCA_964363225.1). Lineage (GTDB taxonomy): Bacteria > Verrucomicrobiota > Verrucomicrobiia > Limisphaerales > CAYIIH01 > CAYIIH01. Next base: position 13,608 of record CAYIIH010000227.1, read on the forward strand.
TTCGGCCAAGCGCTTGGTCACCACCAGGCCGATGCCCGTGCCAGCCACGCCGCCGGCTTCTTGGCCGAGACGATTGAACGGCTGGAAGAGTTGCGCCAGCTTTTCCGGAGGCAATCCCGCGCCGGTATCCTTGACGCTGATGCGAATGCGTTCCGGGCCTGCCGCGCCGAAATCCGATGAAGGCGGGGCGCTCACCGTGCAGTCGACGACCACCGTTCCTTGCTCCTTGTTGTATTTGATCGCGTTGGAAAGCAGGTTGATGACAATCTGCTTCAAGCGGGTCCGGTCGGCCATGACGAACAAGCCGACGTCGAACCGGGGAAAGGTCATGCGGATGCCACGCTGTTGCGCCTGCGGCTCCATCATGGCCTGGCATTCGGACATGATCTCGGCCAGCGACACCGATTCCAGCGACAGCGACACTTTTCCGGACTCGATCATCGCGAGATCGAGGATTTCGTTGATTAGCTTCAGCAGATGCCATCCCGCCTGGAGAATCTGGGCAATGCTTTCCGCCTGGGAGGCCGTCGGCAATGGGGAGGCGGACTCCATCAGTTGCGCGAAGCCGAGGATCGCATTGAGCGGGCTGCGCAACTCATGGCTCATGCTGGAGAGGAAATCCGATTTGGCGAGG
>CAYIIH010000228.1:0-14116 GCA_964363225.1 uncultured Verrucomicrobiota bacterium
CGTCGGTGCCGTCCTTCTCGTGGAAGAAGGCGTTGTAGTTCTGCGCGGAGTTGAAAGGCGGGTCGAGATAGACGAGGTCAACGGATTCGTCCTTGAGGTAGCGGCGCAGGATGTCGAGGTTGTCGCCGTAATAAAGCGTGCCCATGAATCCAGTGTAGCAGGTCGGATGAGCAGAAATCAAGGAGCCGGGCTCAGTCCTGCACTTTTGCGGGGGTCGCGGGCGCGGGGACGGGGTCAGTTCTGCACTTTTTTGGGGATCGCGGGCGCAAAAAAGTGAGAACTGACCCCGTGGGGGGAAAGCCGCCGCAAGCGGTCGGGTTCAGACCCGCACTTTTTCGGGGATTGCGGGCGCGAGAAAGTGAGGCCCGTTTCCAGTGGCTCTGCAAATCCCAGACGTTTAGAACCCGCCATTTTTCGAGGCAGGGTTGTACCACGCATCGTTCGGCCCATCGAAGCTTGGGGTGGTTGGCCACATTCCGTTCCCGGAAAAATCTCTGGCAAACCACTTCTTCATCGCCATCGTAAATGCCGAACCGGAAAGATTCCCAAACGTGGCGACTCCACCCACATTCTGATTCTGCGCCTGGGCCGTTTTGCTGGTCCCGTGTCTTTGTGAGATGCCTTCGTGCGGCGTGTTTCCGCCATCGTTGAAATTGTATTGTGTCATGTCTTCATTTGCCTCCCAAAGCAGGAGCCCGGTGGGGCGCAACGAACCCAGTTTGTACTTGGCGGTTTTTGAATTGGGCTGCGGCGTGTATGAAATGATCGCTCCATTAAAGCAATAGCTTGTGATTTTGATGCTCCGCTCCCTGAATTTTGCCTTTTTTATTCCTTTGCTTTGGGCGGCATCCTTTGGGCACATGAATACCTTCACGCCGCAATAAGGCCCCAGTTGGCCTCGCTTGGCATACTCCAGTTGACTGGTCATGATATTCTGGTCATCTCTGCCGAATCCGTCAGGCATATTGGCCGCATGCGCCCAGCATTCATGGGCCAGCCCATCCCATCCCGGATAAGGAAGATAATCATCGTTGTCCGCCGCAAACATGTGGGCGGCCAGCATGATCTGCTTGATATTATTAATGTCGTTAGCCAGCAGCGCGCGGTCCTTGGCGCTCGAGAGGGCCGAGAGCAGCAAACCCGCAAGGATGGCAATAATAGCAATGACGACCAAAAGTTCTATCAACGTGAACGCATCGGTGATCCGCCGACTGATAGGCCATGGCTTTTTTGACGCTCCGCAGTTCACGGAGAATTGCTTTTCCGCCGAGTTCATGGGAGGGGATTTTCCGCCTCTTTCTGCCGGGCTGCAACCACTTTTCTGCCGGTTTTTCCGTAGCAGGGGCTGTGCGCGACTCGCACACTTTCTTTTTCTCGGGAAGTTCTCTAACCTCTCGTTTCGCAACTGCCCATGACTGAAGTTCAGGACGCTGAATCACGCGACTTGCAAAGGCAGCGCGAAGCGGTCAATCGCGGGTTGCTGCGTGTCAATACGGCTGCGGCGATCATCGTGGCGGTGGTCCTTTGTCTGGCAGCGGCGGCGGTGTTCCAGGGTTACCACGCCAGTCGCAATGCGGCGGAATCAAGCGCCGCCAAGCGCCGCACAGAGGGTGAACTCTGGAAATCCTTCCTCGCTCAAGCGCGGGCAAGCCGTTACAGCGGACAAGTTGGGCGGAAGTTCGAGAGTCTCCGAGCGCTCGCTGCCGCCGCTAAAATCGGCCAGTCAGCCGCACTCCGCGACGAAGCGATCGCTTGCCTCGCATTGACGGATTTGCGGGACAGCGGCCAGTGGTTTCCATTCTCGCCGGACAATCAATCCGTGGCCATGCCTCCGGACCTGAATGGGGTCGCGGTTGGTTTGAAGAACGGAGAAATCCATTTCCACCAACTGGAAAATGGCGCCGAGGCCGCGCGCTTGAGTGGGCCGGTCTCGCCGGGGCAATGGCTGCGATTCAGTCCGTCGGGCCGGTTCTTGGCTGCGCATTTCGTCGGCGACGAAGTGCGCATTTGGGAGTGGCGCACGGGCGGACTGGTCTTGCGCCTTGAGAACGTGACCGCGGGCTGGGCGGGAGCGGTCATGGATTTCAACCCGGATGAATCGTTATTGATCGCCTGCACACGCGATGGAGAGATCACGCTCTACCATCTCGCCACGGGCGGTGTGGCACGGCAGTTACGTCTCAGTTTCGTTCCGTTCGGCGTCCGCTTTGCGCCCACGGGCACGCGCTTCGCCATCACCCATGGTGGCGTGCAAGTATGGGATTTCGACTCGGGAAAAATACTCGCCGCGCTGCCGTTCGCGGGCGAAGTGGGACCCGTGAGTTGGCACCCGAACGGAGAACGGCTGGCTGGTGGCGCACGCGATGGCAGCGTGCTCGTATGGGATGTGGCCAGCGATGTTGTGCGGCGGGTGCTGTCGGGACATTTTGGGGTGGTCTTTGCCGTCATGTTCAACCGCCGTGGCGACCTGCTGGCGTCCGTTTCCTGGGATGGCACAACGCGGGTTTGGGACGCCGGGTCGGGGCGGCTCCAATTTAGCACCCGCTCCGGCTATGCTCTGCAGTTTGGTCCCGGGGACCGTCAACTCGGCTACTTCCGCGAAAAACTGGGCGCGGGTCTGTGGGAGTTTTCCGAGAGCGATGTGTTTGAACGGCTCTCGGCGGGTGTGGGTGGATCACGCGACGTGCGTTCGCTGGACCTCACGGGAGACGGGCGGTTCCTCCTCTCGTCGCATTCCGATGGCATCCGGCTTTGGACAATTCCCGAAGGCGAACCGGTCGCGTTCCAATCGCTCGGCCGCGTCTGGTCCGCGGTGTTGCACGAGGGCCGGCAATCTGTCTTTGTCGCACAGAGTGACGGCATCCGCGAGCTGTCGGTGAGGACCAACGCCACAGCGCCGGGTTTGGCACCGCGCTTTGAATCACCGGGAACTGTGCTTAAAAACGGGCTTGGCGCCACGGCGCGCATGCGCATAAGCCCGGATCAGCACTGGCTCGCCGCTGCTTGCCACGAGAGCGGTTTCCTCTTTGATCTGGCTAATCCTGCGCACAATGTCCCGCTCGGCGGCAACGATAACATCACGGAAATCGCCTGGAGCCCGGACGGGCGCTGGGTCGCCACCGGCACCTGGCAGGGCAGCGGTGTCAGGCTCTGGAATCCAGAAACCGGCGAGCCGATCCGGCATCTGGACCCGCACGATGCGCAAGTGCAGTTCAGTCCGGATGGCCGCCAGTTGGTGACCGGCTCCGGCCAGGAATACACCTTCTGGCAAACGAGCTCCTGGGACGCAAGCTTCCGTATCGCGCGGGACCGCGCCAACGCGGCCACGGGAGCGGCCGTGTTTGCACCGGACGGAAAACTCGTCGCCCTCACGCCTGATTCTGGTGAAATCAGCCTTGTCACTCCGGGCGACGGACGCGAAGTCGCGCGGCTGACCGCGCCCGAGACGTGCGATTTTCACGCGTTCGCCTTCTCTCGCGACGGCGCGCGGCTCTTTGCGGCCACTGAGTCCGAAGTCATCCAGATGTGGAATCTGGCCACCCTGCGCGAGCGGTTGGCTGCGCTCGGCATCGCCTGGGAGCAGAGCGCCGTTACGAACTGGCCCGATGTTCTGGCGTCCGCGCCGGGGGCGGCTGGCGGACCGCGCCGGTTCATTCTCCTGACGGCGACGGGGGTGTTGCTGGCGGTGTTTTTCGCCGCGTTCGTGTTGCAGCGCCATCGCAGTTTAGTGGCAAGCTACGCGCAGATCGAGCAGATAAACCTTCGCCGCAACCGGCAGTTGGAAATGGCGCAAGCCGAGATTCTGCACAGCCAGAAGATGCAGGCGCTCGGCACCCTCGCCGCCGGAATTGCGCACGATTTCAATAACTTCCTTTCCGTGATTCGCATGTCGAACAAGCTCATCGGGCGCGCGGCGAAAGCAGACGCCGGGATTCAGGAGAGTGTCGGCGAGATCGAACTGGCCGTGCAACAGGGTAAAGGGATCATTCGCTCGATGCTGGGCTACAGCCGCGCCGGGACCGAGGAGTCCGGACCCTTTTCGGTGCCGGAGATGGTCGAGGACTCCGTGGCGCTCTTGAGCAACGAATTCCTGGCCGGGCTCGCGCTCACGCTGGAGTTGGACCGCAACACCCCGCCGGTCGCCGTGAGCCGCGGGCGGCTCGAGCAGGTGCTGCTCAATCTCCTCATCAACGCGGCCGAAGCGATGAAGGGAAACGGAGAATTGCGCCTGAGCGTGCGCGTGCTGGCGCAGGCGCCTGAAGCGCCTGTGCTCCGCCCCAAGCCTTCGGCGTGCTTCGTTGAACTTGCCATCGCGGATTCGGGACCCGGAATCAATCCGCAAATCCTGCCTCGCATCTTTGAACCGTTCTTCAGCACAAGAATCAAGGGGCAACAGCGCGGCACGGGGCTCGGATTGTCCATGGTTTATACGATCGCCGAGCAAGACGGCCTTGGCCTCAGCGTCGAAACCGAACTGGGGAAAGGAACGACGTTTCGCATTGCCGTGCCGGCAGGAGAAGGGATAACCCAAACCTAAGAATTCAAAATGCGAAATTCTCTGGCCCACCTGCCCTGTTTCGGTTCGGAGCGTGTGGCATCGTTCATTTTGAATGTTGCTCGGTCCGCCCCTTCCTGTGCGCCAGTCGCACACTTCCTTTTGCCGCTCCGCTCGGTCATCCTCGGCCTGTGATTGATATGAACCAGGTTCGCAACAGCGCTTCAATCCTGATCATCGAGGACGAGCCGCAACAGATTCGCATCTATTCCAAGGCGCTGCGGGGCTACCGGCTGACCTGCGTGACAAACGGGATAGCGGCGTTAAGAGCGCTCGAAGAGCTCACGCCGGATCTCATCATCCTCGATCACGTTCTCGACCGGGGCGAAAAAGGAGTGGACTTTCTGCCGCTTCTGAAGAACGCCGCAGCGCACGTCCCGATCATCGTCATTTCCGGCACGCTCGATATCAAAGGCCGGCTCAAGGCGCTCCAAGGTCGCGACTCCGCCCACTACGTTCTCGAAAAGCCCGTGGACCTGGACGAACTCGAAGCCACTGTGGAAACCGCGTTGCGCGACTGCGGCCTCGGTGAAACCGTCCGCGCTCTCCAATCGCTCGAACGCGCGGAGAAAATCGAGAGCAACGAACCGGAACGCCGTTTCACCGAGCGGCTCGCCCGGCAGCACGAGATCCTCCTCCGCCTGCGCAAAAACGCGGAGAAGCCGAATATTTCCAGCCTGGCCCGCGAGTTCAACGTCTCGCGCAAGACCATCCACCGCGACCTGCATGACTTGGTCCAACGCGGCCAGGTCGATCCTGCCGTCTATCCGGAATGGAAATCCTCACCTGCAGACAGTGACGCGGACTGAGGGAGCGCGTCCGGAAATTCCCAGATCGTCCTTCTCCCTCGTCCTCGGCTTCCTGTTGGTTTTCAAGGACGAGGACGAGTCACTGGTTTTTCGGACAAGCTCGGATCGCGGGCTGGCCTGTGCCCCACTCGCACAGTCCTGTGCGCGGTTCGCACAGTTCGCAGGCGGACGGGCTTCTGGCACATTCGGGATCGTGCCACACATGCAACCAAACAACATGCTTATGAAACTCCATGTTCAATTTCGAAATCACTGGCTCGCCCTGCTCGGGCTGGCCTGGCTCGTCTTGTTCTCACCCGCACTCCAGGCCCAACCGCTCGGCCACGGGCTCTATGTCTCGACTCCGGCTTATGGCGCCTATGTCCACGACCTGCCTGCCATCATGGGCTCTTGGAACCGCTATCGTGCTGATTATCGCATATGGGCCACTTACTCCATCGATCTCTGGCTGTCCCGCAAGAGCGACAATCTCTATTGGGACGGAAGCCGGTGGGGCAGGTCGGTCGAATATCTCGATGCCCGGCATACTTCGGACGGCAGGTGGGTGATGACAGATCCCCGGCCAGGGCGCGCGCAACTGCCAGACGGTTGGTATGGGGTGGACGTGCGGGAAACCAGGACCGTCCCGGGCCAGGGTTTAAGTTTATGGCCCACCAGTTTGGCGAACTTCTTTGGGGTCAATTCCACCCGGCGATACGCCATGAGCCTGTTCTTCGTGGACAACACGCCGCCGTCGCTGCTGACGATCACCATGCCTCCGGACGGCGGCCGCCAGAGCACGGCCAATGTGATCCGCGGGCTGGCGGCCGATGCGCCCGGCAGCAGCGGAGTGGCCCGGGTGACGATCGCCGTCCGGCAAGGCGACCTGTACTGGGATGGCGCGGCCTGGACGGGCACCGCAACCCGTTTCAACGCCACGTTGAATGGGACGGCCTGGACCCTTTCGGATCGGATGCCCGGACGCGGCCAACTGACGATGGGCCTGACCTATCGGATCGAAGCCACCGCCGAGGATCGCGGCCAGAACACGCTCTCGGTGACGAACAGTTTTCTGGCAGATCGCGACACCCCGGAGCTCAGCATCGATGTGCCGGCGCCGGGCGACGTGGTGGATGAACTCCCAAGACTGCAGGGCACGGCGATTGACTCCGACGTGGTGGTGCGAGTGGAGGTGCTGCTGCGCCGCGTGGGCGATGGCCTGTTCTGGTCCCCGCTCGCCCGCAACTGGAGCGCCACCCGGTCGGCCTTTACGCTGGTGCCCAATTTCCGCGGCATCTGGTCGCGCACGCAGGGGTTGCCCGTTGGGGCGGAACTCGGGGAAGTCGAGTATGAAGTGCTGGTGACGGCCTTCGACCAGTTCGGCTACGAAAATTCGACCAGCGGCCGCTTCACGGTGGACAAAAGCCCTCCCGCCATCGCTACCTTGGAACTGTCGGGTTCCCTCGGTAACTTGAACAACATCGCCGGACGCCTGCCCGGTCGCGACTCTAATGTGAGGCGCACCAACAGCGTGCAGATGTCCCTGCAGCGGCAGTCCGACTCCGCCTATTGGGACGGCTCGAAGTGGACCGCTCAGGAGTCGTTCCTCGACACGAGACTGATGGGCAACATCTGGACCCTGAGCAGCCGCATGCCTCAGCCGGGTGAGCTCGGTGGCACCGGCGGCAACGCCGGGGTTTTCAACCTCCGCACCGTCGCGTTCGACTCGTTCGGTCATCGCACCCCGGGACCGATCGAGATCCTGCGCGTGGATGCCATGCCGCCCAGTGTCACCGTGATCGCGCCCCTGTTCAGCGCCTCCATCACCGCGCCGCAGTCAGCGCCGGATTTTGTCCTCGAGGCCCGCGAACTCGACACCGACGCGGTCAAGAGCGGGGTGGAAAGCGTGGTGATTGCCCTCACGCGCAACGACGCCGGCGTGACCGAATACTGGCAATGGTCGTCCGCCCAGTGGGGGCCGGAGGCCTTCTACAACCCGGCCGAGCCGCAGGCTGGCAATCCTGACCGGTGGCAGCACATCGTGCCGGACCTCCCGCCGGGGGATTACCGGCTGTTCGCGCGCGCCACTGACCGCGCGGGCAATGTCGGGGTGAGCAGCGAGCTCTTCCGCGTCTCCGGCCCGCCCGGCCCGGTGGTCAGCATTGACTCACCCATGGACGGCACCGTCAGCGGCAACCCGCTGGTGATTAATGGCCGGGCGTCCGACGCCTCGGGCGTTACCAGCGTCGATATCATCGTGTCGCGTTTCTCCGGGAACACGCGGCAGACCTACGATTGGGCGCGCAACGACTTCTTCGTCTACAACGACCCGAGCATCCAAGAACCCATCCGGCAGGCGCAGGGCACCGGAGCCTGGCGGATCGACCTGCCGGCCACCCTGGAACTGGGCTCTTATGAAGTGTCCGCCATCGCCGTCAACGCCTTGAATGAATTAACCGAAATCCGCAGCTCCTTCCAGGTCGTTGACTGGACGCCCCCAGAGCTCGGCTTATGGTATCCGACCAACGGCACGCCGGACCTCACTTTGTTAACCGCGACCGGGTGGGTGCGGGACGACCAGCCGGGAGCCCAGGCCTACGTCAGCGTGATGCGTTACCGGATTGTCAGCCCGCCCGAATACCTGGATTGGACCCATGGCCGCTGGACCACCCAATGGAGTGACACCGACACCCGGCGGGTCGTCATCCCCGACCCGCCGATGCCCGATAATCCCCGCCTCAGTAGCTGGGAAACATCGCTCACCGAGGTCGTTGATGACAACGGCAACCTTCAGGAGTACGGGAGCCTCTTCCAGCAGGGGAACTACGCTGTCCTGGCCTCCGCGGAAGATGCGGCCGGCAATGTTTCCGGCATGGCCCTCCACGAGTTCGCCATCGCCGATCCCCTGCCCCCGCAGGTCGGCATCACGACCCCGGCGGCCGGCACCATCGTGGGCACGCTGGGCACGCTCTCCGGCACTGCGGGGGACAACCCGGGCGGCAGTGGCGTGGGCCGCGTGGAGATCCGGCTCTTCCGCCAAGGCGACGCCACCTACTGGAACGGCACGGGATGGCAATCAGCGCCCTTTTTCGTGCGCGCCCAGATTGGCGAGGGGACATGGAGCTACCACCGGGGACCGCAGGGCAGCGATCTGAGAACCGGCGACTATTACCTGGAGGTCTTCGCCTACGACCAGACCACGCGCAACAATTTCGCCGCCATCGCTGTCCACGTGGACCGCACGACGCCCCAGACGCTCTTTATCGCCTCGCCAGCCCACGGAAGCCTGATCACGAACCTGCCCGTGATCCGCGGTTCCATCGAGGATGAGACGGGCGGGAGCGGGCCGGACAAAGTCGATATCCTGGTGCAACGCGACGCGGACGGGATGTGGTGGGACGGCGCCGCTTGGAGCATGACGCAAACCGCCCAGCCCACAGCGTTGAGCGGGAATGATTGGGGCAGCACTTTCAGTCCGCCGCCGCGCGCCGCGCTGGCCGGTGGCGCCTACACGGTTTTCGCCATCGGCTACGATGCCGCCGGCAACCGGATCGGCGTCTCGATCAGCCTGACCGTGCCACCGGACACCACCGCACCCACCGTCTATTTCGGCGAAGATCGGAGTCCGTTCCCGCCGCCTCCGGCCGGTCCCAACGATGTGCCTCGGCTCAACTACCCCAACAGCCAGCGAGTCGCCGCTCAGTTTCTGGCCCGACTGCCTGGAGTCGCGACCGAGTCATTCGAGGGCCTCGCCACAGGCAGTTCGCCCACCGATCTGACCTTCGGCACCAACATCGCCACGCTCTCGGGCACACGATTGGTTTTTACGGTGCTGGATCCCACCATGGCTCCCGGCGGCGGCTTTCCCACCACGGGCACCAATGGTATCTCCCTGACTGTCGCTGAGTTCGGGTCATTCACCGTCACGTTCAGCACGCCACAAGCTGCATTCGGATTTTACGGCACCGACATCGAGGCCAACCAATTCACGGTGCGGCTCATGCACGCGAGCGGCGAACCGAGCGACATTCCGGTAGGCGTGGTTGTCCCGCAAGGCTCAGGCGGTGTGTTCTTCTTCGGAGTCATCGACCAAGACAGACCCTTTAGTGCGGTCGAGTTTCAGAGTGTCGGCCTAGGCGAGACGTTCTTCTTCGACGACCTAACGATTGCGCTTCCTGAGCAGGTTCACCCAGGGCCGGATGGGAGCTGGGCGGCCCCACAGGTGGTTTTAACCAATACACCGGAAGCTGAACTGATGGTGCGCACGGGAGATATCGACAATCTGGGATTTGGCTGGCCGGCCGGATTCGATCCCTTCTCCGGCAACGAGACCCCCGTGCATGCGTTTCCGTGGCAACCCGATCCATTGGATGCAATCGGGACGGATCGGATCATGGTTCCCAGTAGCTACAACGGCACGCTTCCGAATGGTTTTGATGGATACACCGTAGCAACCGCCCGTCCGGATAACCTGCCGCAGACAATAACCCTGCAATATGCCGATTCACTGACCGGAATAACGGTAACCGGCGCGGTGCTTCACTTGTTCGTGGATGACTTTCAAGCGTCCTTTTGGGGATCCCAGTTTGAGGTTACCCTGAATGGACGTCGCGCGCCATTCCTTGAAGCTCTCATCAACAACCTCCTGCAAACAGGTCCGATTGGAAAACTAATCACCGTCCGTGTTCCGAATGACTTTTTGTCGGAAGTCGCCAGTGGGACATTGGCGTTGCGCATTGACGACACCACCACCGGTGCGGGCGACGGGTATGCCGTGGATTTTGTGAAGCTGCTCATCAATCCGATTGGCACTTTCCATGCCGGCTCCATTTCCGGTGTGGTTCAAGATGAGGCGGGGCAAGGATTGCCGGGCGCCCTGGTTAGTGCTGCCAATGTCATTGAAACCACCACCGATGAACAAGGTCATTATACTCTGCAACCGGTTCCCGCTGGACTGACCGTGGTGACGGTGGCCAAGGAAGGCTATCGGCTGCGGAGCTTCAACGTGAATGTTGTGGCTAATGTCAACAGCCCGCTGAACGCCACCCTGGTTTTGGCACCCATTGCCGACACCGTGCCGCCCGTGGTGGCTTTCACGGCGCCAACGCATCAGGCAGTGGTGCCCGATTTGACGGTGCTGCGCGGCACCGCCTCTGATGACCGAGGACTGCGTGAAGTGGCCGTGATCATCCTGCGCAACAGCGATTTGCAGCGTTGGAACGGCACCGATTGGTCCACAACCCCGGGCATCTCCATCCCAGCCACGATAAACCCTGACGGCTCGTGGGTGTACCCGCAAGGCCCGACTCGTGCCCAACTGCCGGACGGGGACTACACGCTCAGCGCCTATGCCATAGATTTGGCCGGGAACTTCGGCCAGGCTGGAATCGTGGTTCACGTCGAGACTCCCGTCCTGGACACCGTGCCGCCCGTGGTGGCCTTCACCGAACCAACGCATCAGACGGTCGTGCCCGATTTGACGGTGCTGCGCGGCACCGCTTCTGATGACCGAGGACTGCGTGAAGTGGCCGTGCTCCTCCTGCGCAACAGCGACCAGCACCGCTGGACCGGCACCGATTGGTCCGCAACGGGCACCTTCATCCCAGCCACGCTAAACCCTGACGGCTCGTGGGTGTACACGCAAGGCCCGTCGCGCGCCCAACTGGCGGACGGGGACTATACCCTGACTGCGCTGGTCACGGATCTGGCGCGCAACCAGGGCCAAGCGGCCATCACGGTTCACGTCGAGACTCCCGTCCTGGACACCGTGCCGCCTGTGGTGGCCTTCACCGAACCAACGCATCAGGCGGTGGTGCCCAATTTGACGGTGCTGCGCGGCACCGCCTCCGATGACAGAGGACTCCGTGACGTGGCCTTGATCATCCTGCGCAACAGCGATTTGCAGCGTTGGACCGGCACCGATTGGTCCGCAACGGGCACCTTCATCCCAGCCACACTAAGCCCTGACGGCTCGTGGGTGTACACGCAAGGCCCGACTCGCGCCCAACTGGCGGACGGGGACTATACCCTGACTGCGCTGGCCACGGATCTGGCGCGCAACCAGGGCCAGGCTGCCATCACGGTTCACGTCGAGACTCCCGTCCTGGACACCGTGCCGCCCGTGGTGGCCTTTACGGCGCCAACGCATAACACGGTTGTTCGTGACCTGGCCGAAGTGCGGGGCACCGCCTCCGACAGCGGCGGCCTGCGGCAGGTGGACGTGATCATCCTGCGCAACAGTGACCAGCAATTCTGGAACGGAACCGGCTGGTCTGCGACCCAGGTCTTCGTGCCCGCCACGCTCAACGCCGACGGCTCCTGGGAGATGGCGCAAGTCCCGCCGACCGCCTTGCTGCCGGAAGGGCTTTACACGCTCAACGCTTTTGCCACGGATGTGCCGGGCAATGTCGGCGTGGCGGGAATCACGGTTCGCGTTGAAGCTCCGCCCGCCCCGCAACCGCCGCGCTTGACTGCGATCGAAACGCTGGCGACCGGCGAAACCCGGCTTCACGCCAACGGCGCAACGCGCACGAATTATCGCGTTGATCTCTCCGAGGACCTCGAACACTGGTCTGGCCTCGGCACCGCGACCACGGATGCCAACGGCAACTTCGAGTTCATCGACCCGAACGCCGGGGCGCGGCGGATCGGCTTCTACCGGCTGGTCAAGCCGTGAGTTGAATAGGCGTGTCCCACAAATCGGCACCGCGGACGAAGAAGCCCGCGGCTCGTCTCAGTCCCAGGCGACTGCGACGCTTGGCTGACCGCATGGTCGCCTCGAACGACCCTGCGGAAGTCGCCCGCCTGAAGGAAGAACTGGAACGCGGTTTCTACGGCGATCCTTCGCATGCCTAAAGTTCGCCGGGAGACGACGCTCACGGTGGGCTGCATCGCGGCACGGCAGGGACTGGGGATTCGCACAAGAGCGCGGCGAGCACGCTGCACCGTTGGAGAAAGAAGGTGCGGGAAAGCGCCTCCACCCAGGCCAAGACTATAGTTTGACTCCTGCTTTGCTCTCGAATGCCTATTGACGCCTGTCCCTTTGTGTTCTTACCCTGTGCCCGTCACGTATGGTGATATGACCGGAACCGAACAGAAAAACGCGCTGAGTGAGTTTCGCCAGGAATTGATCCGCGTCCTCGGCGACCGTTTCGACTCCGCTTACCTCTTTGGGTCGCGCGCGCGCGGTGAACAACGTTTCGATTCGGACCTTGACGTTCTCGTGGTGGTCCGCGGCACCTTCGACTACGGTGACCTGATTCGCTGCACCTCCGCGCTCGCTTCGGCTCTCTCTCTGAAGTATGATACTGTGATCTCCCGCGCCTTCATCTCCAAAGAGCGCTTCCAGCGCGAGGAAAGTCCGTTTTTGCTGAACGTCCGGCGCGAGGCACTGGCCCTGTGAAGCCGGAAACGCAAGCCTGGTTGCGCAAGGCGCATGAGAGTCTTGATGCGGCGAAACTTCTCGCCGAAGAAGGCTATGGTGCTTTTGCCGCGTCGCGCGCTTACTACACCATGTTTTACACAGCCGAAGCGCTGCTTTTGGAGCGGGGCCTCTCCTATTCCGGTCATTCAGCCGTCATCGCCTCCTTCGGCAAGGAATTCGCAAAATCCGGCGCGCTCGACCAGAAATTCCATCGTTATTTGATTGATGGCCAAGATCTCCGCAACGCGGGCGATTACGACGTTGGCACCCCCGTCACCGAAGCACAGGCGAAGGATGTTCTGGCGTGGGCGAATGAAATGATCGCAGCCACGGAAATCGTTCTGAAGCAAACCTGACACGAGGTCTCCCGGGAGCAGCTGATCTTCGCACCGAATGAGCTGGCGCCGCAGCCTAACTCGTCCAGTGTTTCAGTCGTCGCGTAAGGCAGGGCGACTCGCGCGATTGCCAGGACTAAGCAGGGATACGTTGACGGTTTCGGTCTTCATGTTCCCAGCTTCCGGAGGAGAATGAGACTTGTCAAACCTGGCGTTCCCAGAGACCGCCCGGGCGAGTGGAGTTCAGCCGTTGGTGAATTCGGCCTTTCACCTCGATTCAAAACAAGGCGGATGCGGCCTTGGCACAAGCACAAACGGGGACCGGCTCCTGTTCGCCCGGTGGACGGGCGCGGGCTGGGATGCGTCGCAGACGTTGCGGACCGCGCCGAAAGGCGTCCTGCGATGGGCGAACACGGCCTTGCGGAAGACAACGGCGGCAGTGCGTCAAAGTCCTCCTGCTTCTCGGCTGAGATTAGGACGCTGGTATCAGTCGCCGCCGGGCTAAGCCAAGACCGCGGAAGCGGCACCCATTGCCTGCTGCAACTGTCGGCTGTCCGCAGCGCTGAAGCCGCGCCCGCGCAAGAGCCGGAGCAGTTCCGAACGGCTGGCGCCGGCGCGCGGCCGGATCTCAGCCACGATCCTGCCGTGCCGCTCGACCTCCACAACTTCACCGCCCTGGGTCACACGATCAAGAACACTCTTGCTGTCGCTGGCCAGTTCTGTCGCCGTCACAATCATGGAGCCAAAATGCCGGATTCTCCCGTTCAGACAAGCCATTTGCGGATTTCGCCCGGACACTCGGACGAAGCGAAAACCGGTGTTCATTCTGCAATTCAACTTATGCCTCCGCGAGCAGGCTGTGCCCGCCGACGTTGAGACCAGCGTGAACGGAATGTCAATCTGTGGGACTGCCCTCCCTGCGCGATTCACAGCCTGTGCATAAGAGAGTTCTCAACATCAAGACCGCTTCACGGCTAAGGCAATGAACGCATGGCAAGGCTATAGTGTGACCCCT
>CAYIIH010000229.1:0-14072 GCA_964363225.1 uncultured Verrucomicrobiota bacterium
GAGTTATTGACTATGATGTGAACCGGGTTACCCTAGGATTGGCTATCGGTTATTAAACTTATGAAAGAATTGATTTTCTCACGTTGGTTGACGGCTCTTAGCCTCTTCCTTTTTTTCGCGAAGATTTGCTCCGTAATCGGGCAGACGACTGAGGATCACAAAACTGCTCCGCAAGACAGTATTCAGGATTATAAGATTGCGCCGCAAGATATCATTGTCGTGGACGTGGTCGGTGAAAAAGAGTTAAGCCGCGAATTCAGAGTCAGTTCCAGCGGAACGATCACCTTTCCGTATCTGGGGAATGTCGAGGTCAAGAACAAGACGCCCGCTGAGGTTGAGACCCTTCTTCGGGTAGGATTGGACAAGGATTATTATGTGGACCCCCAAGTTATTGTTAACGTTAAAGAATACCGGATTCGGACTTTCGCGGTGTTGGGGCAGGTGTACAAGCCAGGCGCGTTTCAATTTCAAGGCGAACAGAAACTCACGATTTTGGACGGGATCGCCATGGCCGGCGGATTAACCAGATTGGCCAAGGAAAAGATTGAATTCACCCGCGCCGGCAAGACCAAAATCTATAGCATGGATGACTTGAAAAATGTCAAAGACCCGAAACAGCTCATTTACCTCGAAGCGGGTGACATCATCAACGTCCGCGAAACGCTCTTTTAGCTTTTATGGAGACTGTTCCGACCTCGACCGATGCCGGCTTTCTTGATGAAAGCGTCAATTTACGCCATTACTGGCATGTCATTCTGGAGCGGCGCTGGCTGGTCATCACCGCGTTCGTTTCGATCTTGGTGCTCTGCGCCATTTATCTGGCCAAGGCCACCCCCATTTATCAGGCCGTGGTCCGCATGCAGATTGATCGCGAATCGGCCAACGTCCTGAATATCAAAGATGTGTTCTCGGTAGATGCCAGGGAACAGGATTATTTGCAGACGCAATACAAAAACCTGCAAAGCCGCACCTTGATTGCATCCGTGATGAAAAAACTCAACCTGGAACAGGATGCGCGTTATGCCAAGGAGCGCGACAAGGTCCTGGCCCTCTGGAAAGACATCTCCATCGTCCCGCTTCGCCAGAGCCGTTTGGTGGACATCAAAGTCGAGCATCCCACGGCCGAGAGAGCTCAGCTAATTGCCAATGAATTGGCAAAGACGTTTAAAGATGACAACCTCGACCAAAAGATGCGCGCCTCCTACGATGCGGTGACCTGGTTGAAAACCCAAGCGGAAGATCAACAGGCAAAGGTGGACCGGGCGGAATTGGAGCTCTTTCAATACCGCACCAACTACAATGAAGTTTCTTTGGATGTAGGCGAGAATATTACCCGGCAAGCCCTGTTCCAATCCCAGGCCGAACTCAGCAAAGCCCAGAGCGAAGCCATCCAGGCCCAGAGAGTCGTGACCGAAGTGGAAAAAAAGCTGAAAGCCGGCACCCTGGTGGACACGATTCCCGAAGTGTCCAACAGTCCGCTCGTTCAGCGGTTGAAGCAAGAAATCGGCATCCAAGAAGCCACCTTGGCGGCCTTGCAGCAACGCTACCGCGACAAGCATCCGGAAATGATCCGCCAAAAAGAATTGCTGGCCAAACTGAAGGAGAATTTGCAGCGAGAATCGCAGAATATCATCGACTCCCTACGCAACCAGGCGGATATCGCCAAAGCGCGCGAAGACAGCCTGGAAGCGGTGGTGGAAGAAAAGAAACTCCGCCAACTCGAACTGAACAAACTTCAAATCAAGTACGACAGTCTCAAGCGGGTGGCCGAAAATAACAAATTGATTTACAACACCGTCCTGACCCGCATGAAGGAGACCGAGTTGACCGGAAGAATCAATAGCAACAACATGCGTATCGTGGATGATGCAACACTGCCGCTGAAGCCGATCAAGCCGCGCATCGTTTTGACCATCTTTTTGGGTGTGTTCGGCGGCCTGGCCGTCGCGCTCGGTCTGGCGTTCTTTGTCAGTTACCTGGACGATTCCATCAAAAGCCAGGACGATGTTGAAACCTACCTGCGCCTGCCGTTCCTCGGTTATGTGCCCAATATTAAAACCAACAGTGTTATTGAGCGCGACCTGCAGGCGCATTTGCATCCCCAATCCAATGCGGCCGAGGGTTTCCGCACCATTCGCGCCACCATCTCCTTGACCCACAAGACCGATAAATTCCGGATTCTGGCCATCAGCAGCACGATCCCTTCCGAAGGCAAGTCACTCGTCGCCTCCAATCTCGCCATCGTCACTGCGCAGACTGGATTGAAAACGCTTTTAGTGGACGCTGACTTGCGCCGGCCTTCGGTCCACAAGGCTTTTCAACTCCACAGCCCGACGGGTTTGTCCTCTTACCTGACCGATGAAGTGCAAAGCGTCGATGAATTGATTCACTCCACCGATGTGCCCAATCTCGACGTCGTCTGCTGCGGCGCGGTCCCCTCCACGCCTTCGGAGTTAATCGGCTCCAAGCGGATGATGCAATTCCTGCAGGCCATTCGCACGCGCTATGACCGCGTGCTCCTGGATTGTCCCCCGATTTCGGCCGTCAGTGATCCATTGATCATATCGGCCATGTCAGACGGCGTGGTGTTTGTGACGAAATTCAACAAAATCCGCCGCGAACACGCCCGCAAATCCGTGCAGCGCCTCCAGAATGCCGGCATCCATATCGTCGGCGTCGTGCTCAATGATATCGACTTCGAGGGCAAAGACTCCTATTACTATTCGTACTACTATTACCAGAACCGGTACTACGCCAGCCATTACCGGAAGAGCGAAAGCAAAGAAAAGGGCGCGAGTAGCAAAGAGAAAGGCGAGAAACTCGCCAAAACCTGACCTCGTTTCTAAAGGTGTTTCTTTAAGAGAATCCTCAACTCCGCCGTCGTTTTCCCGGGCCAAAACCGTTTGTCGGTCAGGATGGCGCTTTTCAAAGCCTCGTGGCAGGGCCACTTCGGTGCCTCGGGAATGGTGGGAATCACGCGCGACACGATCGCCCTGGCTTGCGCTGCGTTTTTCAGCAGGTTGCCCACCACCATTTCCACCGTCACGTGGGCCTCGTCGGTTTTCCAGCAATCGTAATCCGTGACCATGGCCATGGTCGCGTAGGCGATTTCCGCTTCGCGCGCGCATTTGGCTTCGCCCAGATTGGTCATGCCAATGACGTCATAGCCGGCTTGGCGGTTGGCCCTGGACTCGGCGCGGGTGCTGAAAGCCGGGCCTTCCATATTCACGTAAGTGCCGCCGTCATGAACCCGCGCTTTCAAAGCCCGCGCTGCTTGGAGCAATAATTGCCGCAGCTCTTCACAAACCGGATCAGCAAACGCAACATGCGCCACAATCCCTCGTCCGAAAAAAGTGTGCTCGTGCGATTTCTTGGTCCGGTCCAGGAATTGATCGACCAACACAATGTCGCACGGCCGGTACTGGGCTTGCAGTGACCCCACCGCGCTCACACTGATGATCCAGGCCACGCCCAGCTTCTTCATCGCCCAGATATTGGCGCGGTGATTGAGTTCGCTGGGCAAAAGCCGATGGCCGCGTCCATGCCGGGGCAGAAACACCACCTCGCGCCCGGCCAACTTGCCTGTCAGGAATTGATCCGATGTCTTGCCGAAAGGCGTCTTGACGCTCACCCATTTCTGGCTGGAAAAACCGTCAATATGATAAAGCCCGCTCCCGCCAATGATTCCAATGCGATGATTTGACATAAGAAACTCACGCCAATTAAGTGGCGCGAAGAAGCCAAGTCAAACAAAAGCGCCCGCCCAGGCTGAGATTCCCACTGGAAACAGTGCTTCCGGCAAAGAAACGGCAAGACAGCGCCTCCCACGGATGTAACTCTGGCCAAGGTCGCGAAATCACCGTGCGCGTCCCTGAGAATCGCAGCCACAAACCTCGGCTAAGCCAAACCATGCTAGAGCAGTTATACCTCGACTGCGGGCCCTCCCGACCGCTGTGACATCCGGAGGGACTCACGGTGCGACTAAGCCCTCTGTATTCAACCTGGATTGGGGAGCGGGCCGTCCGCCCTCCGACTGAACGGCCGGCTCTCTCAGCGGCACGAGCGAGTTTAAAAGCGCTTGGTCAGAGTCAGAACAAAGGCGTTTCCTTCCGGGCGGTCTTCGGCGGCGAATTCCCGCGCGTAGCGAGCCGAGACGAAAAGGCCCATCTTCGGACAGAACATATTGATTTCCGGCCCCAGGCCAACCACGCGGTCGTGAATGCGAGGATTATATGGACCCGCCGCAGCAAGCGCCGCAACACCCGCGCCGCGGTCGTTGTTGATTTGCTGCTGATAGTATCCGATCACCCCGATGTCCACGGTTTGCCTCACACTTTTGCTCAAGCCCCATTCGAGGGTGTAGGAATCGCCTGGGGTCAGCTTGAAATCACTATTCTCTGTGTGGATTTCATAGCGGTTCAGCAGCGACACAGCCCACGTCTTGTCCTCGGTCGGGAACTAGGTGCCGCCCGCCGTGAACATGTTGGACCAAAAACCTTTCGCGAGCCGCGCCGGGCGGGTGACATCGTGGTTGGAATCACCTGAAGGCGCCCAAAAGGCGTAACCGGCCGCGAGGTCGAACTGCTTGAAATGCCAGGCGAGCAACAGCGGCTCAAACTGGATATCCCACAAGCCAAAAGCGTCGTCCCTCACCGGCCCTCCCGGAGTGGTGAACTCAACATCCGAGTAGTAGAAGGGAACAATCAAATCCAGGCCGTAATTGGCGCCGAAAATCTTGCAATCGCTGATCCAAATCGCGCGGGGCGCGTTGATATAGGCCGTCAAGTCGAAATCGGGCGGCCCGTTCTTATTCCGGTCCGCGAAATAGACAAAATTGTAGTCTCGGAGGTAAAAGCCGGGCGGAGGCAGCGAGGCGGCCTTGATGCCTTCGACACCGGCCGGATAGTGGCCGGAGAATTGTTGCGCTTGGAGCAGGCTGATCAGCGTGAACAAGCACGCGACCACCGCCCCACGAACGAATCGGACGGACGTTTTTTCTATATTTTTCATGTGGGTTTGGGGTTAGTTTATACATCCTGCAATTGGCCGGACAGGTAAGCTTCATACGCGGTCAAATCGAGCAAACCGTGCCCGGAAAGGTTGAAAAGAATGACGCGCTTCCGGCCGGCTTCGCGCGCTTTCACGGCCTCCTCGACAACCGAGTGAATGGCATGGGCGGATTCCGGGGCCGGCACAATGCCTTCGGTGCGCGCGAACAACGTCGCGCTCTCGAACACCTTGGTCTGATGATAAGCCTCAGCCTCGATCAATCCCAGCTTCAGGAGATGGCTCACCATGGGTGACATGCCGTGATACCGTAATCCGCCGGCATGGATGGGCGGCGGCATGAAATCGTGACCGAGCGTGTACATCATCAGCAGCGGCGTCTGCTGGGCGGTGTCGCCGAAGTCGTATCGCAATTCGCCTTTGGTCATCGATGGGCACGCAGACGGCTCCACGGCCACAATGCGATAGTTCTTCTTCTCCGTGATCTTCTTGCGCACGAATGGGAAGGAGAGGCCGGCAAAGTTGCTGCCGCCGCCCGCGCAACCGATAATTGAGTCCGGTTCCTCACCGGCCAATTCCATCTGTTTGATGGCTTCCTGCCCGATGACCGTTTGATGAAGGCAAACGTGGTTGAGCACGCTACCCAAAGCATACTTGGTATGAGGGTGCGTGACCGTGTCCTGAATCGCTTCGCTGATGGCGATCCCCAGGCTGCCTGGACAATGCGGATCCTCTTTCAGGATTCTCCGGCCGTACTCGGTTTGGTCGCTGGGACTGGGATGCACCGTCGCCCCCCAGGTATGCATGAGCATCCGCCGATACGGCTTCTGCTCATAGCTCACCTTGACCATGTACACATTGCATTCCAGGCCGAACAGCCGGCAGGCCAGGGCCAGAGATGAACCCCATTGGCCGGCGCCGGTTTCGCTGGCCAACCGCTGTGTGCCCGCCACTTTGTTGAAATAGGCCTGCGCCACGGCCGTGTTGGGCTTGTGACTGCCCGCAGGACACGAGGACCTGGGAGCGCCGCGCTGACGCGGTAGAAACGTCCATTGCGCCGGTGCGCTCAGGACTTCCGCTCGCTTCTGCCATCGCGGCTTCCTGCCGCCTGAAGGCGGCGCTCGTGCGCCTGGGAAGGCGTTGGGATAGGGCGGTGGAAGTCCGCCCCTGTGCGGTGAAGAATCGTGCGGTATCGAACCGTAACTGCGTCGCAGCAATGCGGGGTGGAGAGCAACGGAACGAGAACGACCAGTCCGTAACACAGGCGGCCCGTGTGGGTCGCCGCCGTGAACTCGATTCGGTCGGCGTGGATGGGCGAGTCTGCGAGCGAAAGACGAAGCCTGTAGAGCGGGCGATAGGCGCCGAGCCGAATCGCCGGACAGCCGGGCGGTCCCCGGACGACACGCCGATGGTTGGAGACGGAATGGCCGGAAGCCCCAACGAAGAAACCAGGGAGACCCGCCGGTGCTGGAGGGCGAGATGGGCCAAGAGTCCACAAGCCTGGCTGGCGGGAGTCAGAGCGTCCGTAGTAGCTGTGAAACGGGTAACGACCGTGGAGCGAAGGGCACGCAGGAAGGTGGAAGTGCGCAGGACAGAAAGACGGAACAGAAAACCAACGCGAGTGCCCGTGAAGGCTCACCGGTGGTGGAATCAGCCGAGTGCCATTGGCTTGGGTGATACCGAACGTCTGACCGACGGACTTGGGGACGAGGCGAAGAGCCGCTCCCTCTCGACAGAGCACCCACTGACTGGAGAGCCGGATGCGGGAGACCCGCCCGTCCGGTTCGGAGGGAGGGGCAAGGTCAATCCCTTGTCCCTACCCCTATCTCATCAACCTCGGAAAGGCACGGCCGCAGGATGGGGGCGCCCGCTTTCATCACGGTTTGACCTCAAACGTCACCGGCGCCTTTCCATCGGCCTTGGACTTGAAAGTGGCGCGGCCAGAAACGTCGCTGCGCAGCGTTTTGACGGGGGTTCCGTTGATGTAAAGCGTGTAGCCGGTGTTGGGCTGCAAGTCCCAGACAATGTGCTGGGCCGAGGCCGCCAGACCGAATTCCGTCCACTTTCGGAGACCAGTTCCGGAGTTTGACCAGGATTCGATGCGGACCTCCAGCGGCTGGCCTGCCGAACGCGAGAGGCTCAGCGAAGGCCTCTTCCGGTCGCCGCTGAAATACTCGGCTGCGTTGCGAGTGACGTTGACGGCGAACGGCTTTGGATCGTGCAACGCGAAACCGTCCGCCGCGATGCGGCAGCCGGTCGCGTGGAGGCCGATGACATACTGCTGGCCGCGCAGCCAATACTTGAGTTGCGTGCCGTTGAGTTCCGGTGTGAGATGCGGCTCGAGGTAAAGCCGGTTGTGCTTCGGTTGCAGGCCGTAGATGTTGCGGTAAAGGCCGACGATGATGCTGCAATTGTTCGCCAGGATGTCGCGTCCGGCGCCGGTCTGGGATTTGCGGAGGTACCGTTGGAAGGCCAGTCCGTCTTTCGCGTATTGCCCCAGCACCTTTTGCACGTACTTCAGCGGCACGGCTGGGTTGTGGCTCGCGTAGGCGCGCGTGCCCAGTTCGCCCCAAGCCAGGAAAATGTCGCCATTCTCGTAGGTGGGGAACGGGTATTGCGTGGAATGCGCCTCGCCATCTGCATACGAGAAGAAGCAGAGCGGCCAGCAAAAGAGTTGCTCTTGTTGCATCAGCGCTTCGATGCGATTCAAGATGGCGGCGCGGCGGGCGGGGTCGTCACACAAGCCGTAGCCGATGGCGGAGAAGTTCACCGGAACGACGAGGTTGGTGCCGTGAATCGAATCGTCCTTGTCACGCCAATAGGCGTAGCACTGGTTCTGCGTATCCCAGAAACCGCCCTCGGCTGCGCTCTGGTTGAAGCGGGTTTTGAGTTTCTGCGCGGCGTGCCGGTAGCGGGCGGCGCGGACGGCATCGCCGAGAAGGTCTTCGAGGTCTGCCCACAGTGTCATCGCCCAAAACATCTGGGCGTTGACCAGCGCGTTTTCGTAAGAGGCCCAAACGACATCAATCCAATCGCTTCCCTTCGCTTGCTGGTGCGAGTCGGTCAGCATCTCCACCAGGCCGTCGCCATCCGAGTCGCGGCGCAGCAAATAGTCCAGCACGCGCTCGCCAGTGGCTTTCTGCCGCTGGAGCCACACGCGATCGCCGGTGAAATCGAACAACTCAGCCACATTGATGACCCAGCTCGGCTGCGCATCCATGAGGTAGCCCCATTGCGCTTCGTAAAAGCCGAGCGAGTCGTAGCTGCCGGGGATGGCATCGCCCGCCGTGCCGGCCCAGCGCGGCTTCACGCGTCCGTCCGGAGCGATGGCATGCTCGCGCTCGTACTCCAGCGTGTCGGCATAAGCGCGGAAATAGGCCGGATCGTCAATCGCCAGTCCGAGTTGAGCGATCCACGGCTCGTGGAGGACCGCGCAGTCGCTGTAATAGCCGTTGCTGCCGTGAAGGTGCTCATCCACCGCGCCAATGCGCGCGATGGTGTGGCAAATCTCGCGCAGGGCCGTGCCGCCGAGGTGCGGGAACGTGCCGCGGTCAAAAGCCGCATCGTAGTCATGAGCGGATAGCGTGTATTCGACGATCACTTTGCCGGGGGAGATTTTGAAGGGCGCCCAAACGTCCTGCTGTTGGTGAAGGAAGCGGGAGTTCCCATGCTTCGTCGCCAGTTCTTGGTCTGTGACACTATAGTTGAAAGAAAAAATCCCGCTCGGCTGCCGGCTGAATCGGACCGCGACTTTTTTCCGGTCTTGCGCCTGGGGGATAATGCGCAGACAAGCGCGTTTGTCCTTGTTCCAGAAAGTGACCGCGCCCGTGTGAACGCCATAGCTGGCGTTGGGTGAATCGAACAGCTTGCCCCAAGCCACGCCGCCATGGCCCAGCAGCGCGCCGGTCCAGGTCTGCATGTCGCTGAAGTCAAAGCCGGGACAGGAGGTGTCGTTGAGCGTCCCGCCGGACAAGTAAGTGCGCTCGATGCGCCAGACGATGCGGTCGGCGCACACTTTGAAGCGCCATGTCTCGGTCAGTTGCACTCCGCCGCCGCCAAAACGAATGCCACGAACCACAACGCTATTACGAGCGACTGTCACGCGCGGTGACGGAATGTTGGCCCGCGTCGTATGCCATTGCCCAGCGACTCGGATCGCGCTGCAAACACCGGTGTCGGGCGCCACGACTTGGTGACCTCGCACGACCACCTGGTCCAGCAGACACTTGCCATCGTAGTTCAATCGGAGTGCGAGATTCCCGGATGCGTCGGCCATGCGCACCGTCTTCTGCGTCGTGTCGTGCGTGACGGCGCCGTGGGTCACTTGGCCCACCTTTCCGAAAAAGGTGACCAAAAGCAAAAGCAGGATAACTGGGCGCGTCGAGTTCATAACCTTAGTCGGATGGAGATTTTTCCCCGCCGTGGCCCAGCGCGATGCTCTGGTCTTTGGCCTCCAGGCGCAAATTCGCCTGTGGACGGTCATCCGGGTATGTATGCTGACGGCGCAGCCCGCCGACGCGGGATAACAGAAACACCTGCCGGCCGGCAGGCAGGTCGCGCAGCCAATCCAAGCGGTTGAAATGGCTGCAAAAGAGCGCCAATGGCGCAAAAAGACGCTTACTATTTGAGAAACGTCCTCGTTTTCAGAGAAAGCGCCTTCAAACTTGGAAACTGAAGGCTGTTTGTTGAGTTCTGACTTCATTTGTTGCGTCCTGAAGGTTGTTCGCGCGCCAGACAAAGTTGAATCTGGAAAAAGCTTGTCATAGGCGGCGTTTTCAGGTTCATTTTTCACCGAAAGCACGTTCAAACGCAACCCAACAACATTAAATTACTATGGCAAAACCTCGTATCACCATCCCGACGACTGCCGGCGACCTGATTGACCTCGCTTCTTCCATCGAGGAACAGCATACGGAGCTGGGGAAAGATTCTCCGCTCGCTTTGCTCGATTGGAAGACGGCCTCGCCGCAAATTAAGGAAGCCAGTGATGTTCAGGACAAAATCAACAAACTGAGCAAGGAACTGGAAAAGCTCATCGAACGCCGCAACAACCTGATAGACCCGCTGAGCGGCTTTGTCCGCTCCTCCCGCGACATTCTCTCCGGCGTCTTCCGCTCCGAGATGAAGAAACTGAGCGACTTTGGCTTCGAAGTGGACGACTCGCCGAAGGCAAAGAAAGCCAAAGGCGACGCGCCAGCAAAGTAGATTTGCCCGGCAGTTTATCGCCCTGATTCCTCAACCGTTGACCTTGACTGTCCGGCTGGATTTTCCAGCCGGACTTTTTTGTGCTGCCACCAAATGACAAGCATGAGCAGCGCACCGTAGAGCATCTGCCGCACGTTGGCCGCGATGCCGCCGGGGAGGCCGACGAAGCGCAATGCCTCCGGCACGAGAATCATGAACGCCGCCGCTGCCAGGCTGCCCCACAGGTTGCCCATGCCGCCGACGATGATGATGGAGAGGATGAAGATGGATTCGTGGATGGTGAAGCTGGTCGGGTCAATGAACGAGACGTAGTGCGCGTAGAGCGCGCCGGGCACCGCCGCCAGCATCGCGCCAAGCACGAAGGACTGGAGCTTGACGAGGCCCACGTTCTTGCCGAGGCTCTGGCAGAAGATTTCGTCCTCGCTGATGGCCACGAGCACACGGCCCAGCGCCGAACGCTTGAAGTTCCGCGCCACCCAGAACACCGCCGCGTAAAACGCACCCGCCAGCAGTACCCACTCCCACTTGGCCGTGAGTTCATGGCCAAAGACCGACGCCGGTGGAATGCCCGGAATTGCCTGCCTGGATGGCCCTTGGCGACATCGGCGGCGTGGGCGGCGATTTTGTAGGCGATAACGCCGTCCTTCACGTCCTTCTTGTTCGGCAGGCCGAGATGTTCCTTGGGCGTCACGTAGCAGAAGCACCTGCCTGCCGCCTGCCTGTGCGTTCCCGCACGCAGACAGGGCAGGCAAGTCGCGCAGCCATACCAGCCGATCATCGCCGTCCCGACCTGATCGGGACTGGTGATGTGGTCGCCTGCCTGCCGACAGGCAGGTAGCCGGGCGCGAGGTCGGTGGTGAGCGGCCCGAGCGTGTAGAACGGCGCTTCGTGACACCACTCGAGTTGCTTAGGCATGTTTTCCTCGATCTTATGCAACGGCACGTGGCCCGGGCCTTCGTTCATCACTTGCACGCCTTTGGCCCAGGCGCGCGTGGTGAGTTCGCCCGGCACTTTGAGTTCGCCGAATTGCGCCTCGTCGTTGGCCTCGGCAATCGAGCCGCCTGCCTGCCGCGCCAAGCGGTAGCGCGGCGCAGCCAGGGGACGCAGGCCGTCGCGATGATGGCAATAACTCAATTCAACTTGGGCGAAACTTTTCAAATTCAACTCGCGTAACCCCGAAAGCGTTCGGGGCTGCGAACTCGGTCAAATCTTGATAACCGAAACCGTCCTCGCGCTCAATCAAAACTCCGTCACCGAATCCAACGTTCATATCTCAACTTGGATTCTCATTTGAATGCTTCACCCATTTTGCAAGGTAGCAGTCGGGATGTTTTTACTTCGGCGGCGCAACTTGACCGCCTTTCGCGAACACCCCAGCAATGCCGCAATTTCCGTGTCCGGGCGAGTGCCCAGCAACGCGTCGCGTTCCGGCGTCCAGAATCGAGCGCGACGAATAACGGCTCGCGCAGGTTTCGCCCGTATCCGTTTTTCCAAGCGTGTCAACTGCGCGCGTCGCAATCGCACGTCACGAAGGCGGCGGTCCAGACGGCGCGCTACTGCGGCATTGGATAATTGCGCGAGCAAACCATCTTCCTCAGCCGTCCAAGCACGCCATTTGGAGGTTGGACTGTGAATGCCGAGAATCTGCCGTCGTTCAGCTACGGCTGCCACTTTGCGATGAAGCTGTTTGGCCAGCTTCGCATCAGGCATTGTGCCCAATAGAGTTTCCTCCTCTGCTGTCCAAAGCCGACGCTTGGAATCAGGCTTGGGAATCTCTAACTGACGGCGTCGAAAGGCGACGGCTCTTGTGGAGCAACCGAGTTTGCGGGCAACATCCGCGTCCCGGCCTGTTCCCACCAGAGTATCGCGTTCCGGTGTCCAAAACCGGGTGTTCTTTGCCAGCGACTCGGCGCTGGGCGCAATACCGAGAGAGCGGCGACGCTTCTGGATGGAAAGCTTGGTGCGTCCGAGCAAACGGCCCACGACCCGGTCTGGCCGAGTGCCGAGCAACGCATCTTCGTGTGCAAACCACAACTGTCGCACGCGCTGTCCCGGCGGCGTGATGGCGCGGCGCGGAAAAATAGGCGTTCGTCTAAGCAGGCGCTCCACTTCACGGTCAGAGAGAGAACGGAGACGTCCGATTTCTTCAGGCGAAAGTTGTCTGGGGTAATGGGTGGATCTCGCGGAAATTCTCAGGCGGAATCGCTTGGATTCCACCGCTCGCCCACTCCGGCCAAGCAACGCGGCCACCTCCCTGTCGGATTGTCGTCCGAGCAATTCAAGTTCTCTCCGCACCCAACGAGGGCGTTTATCGGGCGTGTGCTTGTTTCGTTTTTGCGGTTTGCGAACAGCGCGATTCATAAGCCCAAGCCAACGAGTTCTACAAATTCAACTCGCGTAACCCCGAAAGCGTTCGGGGCTGCGAACTCGGTCAAATCTTTTTAACCGAAACCGTCCTCGCGCTCAATCAAAACAAAACGCGCCCTCGACAACGAAACGTTCCCTCGCCACGCGCAACCGGGAAATCGGGATTCACACTCAATCAATCGCCATCCGCAACCGTGCAATCGCCGCCGACATTCGAGCAACCCGCATCTACATTCGAGCGACCGCCGCCGACAGCCGGGGAATCGCCATCTACAGGTCGGAAGTCGCCACTTACAGTCGGGAAATCGCCGCCGACATTCAAGAAATGGCCGTAAACATTGAAGAATGCGGCAACTACAGCCGCCGCACCGCCGCAGGCGGACTGGAAACGGCCAAGACCAGCCGGGAGAGGATTACAACTTGCAGAAATTCAGGGCGTTACACCACAACCACTGGAAACCGCAGAGGAAATTGCCCCGGATGCCCTAAACACCCACCTTTTCAATCAGGCCAACCAGAGCCGAACCTGAAACCGCAGGCGTTTCCGACAGCCGTGTGAGCGTCAGATTATATTTCTTGAGGATTGCCGCAACCCGTTCCTCGGTCAAACCCGTTTGGCGCGCGATGCCGCCCGTCGTGCGCCAGGTGTATTGCGGGCCATCGAGAGCCAAAAAAACTTTCACCTCTTCCGGGTCAGTCACGGTGTCTTTCCAGTTCATGGTTTTATCCTATTCAGTTTGCCGGATTTTTCAAGCACTCAGGCTTCACTTTCGCCGCGATGGTGTCCTCAATCGCGTCTCGCAACGCCGACGGTTCGAGCGCCGGGTTCGAGTGTTCCTCTTTCCCGAAAAGCAAATTCTTCGGAAACCAAATCACCAAGACTGTGACCACGAGGAACACCAGCAGGAAAAGTCCGACCGCCACGAAGAAGCCTCACCACACATGGTCCTCGCTCAGTTTGGATGCCGTCAACACCAGCCCGATGGTCGCCTCCACAATCAGCAACGACAAAACATAGAACCCCAAGGGCGTGCTGATGGCGCGAATAATTCCGACACGCAGACCGGCGGACTTTGCGTTCTTGGCGGGCGGCATGGACGTGAGAGTAGGGAAATCTGTGGCGAGTGCAAAGGCGGAATTTCGTACGTCGAGTCGCCGAACGCGGCAGGCGGGACGCCCGCGCCACTCGCATTTTTCCCCTTTGCAGCACGTCACGCATTGAATACCCTCCGGTCATGAACAGCCGCTTTCAAGTCCAACTCAACATGGTGGGCGCGTGCATCACCGTCGCCCAGAGCTTCCGATTACAAACCCGCCTGGAACGGCAAATCGCCCGCCGACTTCGGCACTGACATCGCCCAGCTTGCGACCGACTACGGCGCAGTCACCGCCAAGGCCGCGCAAGCCGACGGCGCGACCGGCGGCGCAGCAGATGCCAAAGCCGTGGCCGAAACCGCGCTCGAAGACGCCGCGTTCGTTCTCGCCCGCGCGCT
>CAYIIH010000230.1:0-14038 GCA_964363225.1 uncultured Verrucomicrobiota bacterium
TTTGTCGCATGAAACTTTTGGAGCGTAACGGAGACCGTACTGACCCCTGGGCCTTTGGATGGCCCGTCTTAAAGATTGGTTTCCGTGCGCTCCTCTGGCCTGTTTGGAAACGATATGATGTACTCCCCTGTGGATGTACGGATAGCAGGTTAAGCCAGGTCCAACGACCGGTGCTCCGCCAGAGGAGGCGATCCGAAACGCAACGCAACTCCGATCGATTTGAAAAAACTGAATGAAAAGAAAAAATTCCAGTTGACACACCACCCCATAGCAGGGGCCAGTGGGGTGGCATCACGGCTTCCGACCTGGCATGGACCTCGGGCTGGAAGCTGAACGTGCTTCATCAGGCTGCCAGCGTGAGCATCGACGCCGAGGGCCGCCCGACCGCGCGGATTAGTCCCGACCTGATCCGCCAGGCTGCCGGGCAAGGAGTCAACATCGTCCCCTACATCGCCCACCTCGAGCAGATCTCCGGAGAGGGCGCGATACGAAGCAGGAGCGGGATAGCCAGCACCCCTGACCCTTCGAAGCCGCTGCCGAGCGACTACTCCCCGGGGCTTTGCATGTCCAGCCGGGCGACCCGCGAACTGGTCGCCGGATGGCTGGAGAAGATGACGGAGATCGAGGGGACTTCCGAGGTGCTGGTCTGGCTCTCGGAGGATCGCGCGCCCTGCTTCTGCGAGAGCTGCCGGGGCAAGGAGCCGTATGAGCTGGAGGTCGCGTGCGTGCTGGAGGCGTTCGACAAGGCCCGCCGGCAGCGGAAGGATTTCCGCCTGAACCTGCTGACATCACAGGGCAGCTACTCCGTGAACGACAAGATCATCGCGCTGCTCCCCCGCGAGGTCGGCCTGACCTACTACGACGGCGGGCGCACCTATGACTCGTCGCGACGCCCGATGATCTACCCGCTCCTGGAAGACTATGCCAGGACCGGACGGCGGCTGGGGGTTTACCCGCAAATCACGCACTCCTGGCGGACCGTCTTCCCGTGGACCGCGCCGCAGTTTCTGCAGTTCCGCGCGCGCGAGTTCGCGTCCAAGAAGCTGCACTGCATGATCGGCTATGCCGTGCCGTCCAATCGCTACCACGAGTTCAACGTGGCGGCGATGGCGGAGTGGACCTGGAACGCGAATGGCCGCTTGCCCGAGGAGTTCGCGCGCGCCTATGCGGTCCGGACCGGCATTGCCGAACCGGAGGCTTTCGCGCGCTGGGCGGCTTTGGCGGGCGAGGCTGGCTGGGCGCTGGCCGAGTCGGGGCTTTTCCTGACCTCGATTTACGACCCGAGCTTGGGTCTGGGAAGCAACGTGCCGTTCGACCATCGCTTCCAGGCCGCCGGAATCTCGAAGCTGGACGAGTTCGACAGAATGCTCGACACCGCGAAGAAAGCGCTGGATTTCGCGCGGCAGTCCGGCAACCGCGACTTGGTCTGTGAGTCGGAATGCGCGCTGGCGGGGTTGGAGGCGTTCGGCCTGATCCGGTCGGCGTCGGCTGCGCTGAAGACGCCTGCTGCTGACGAGAAGACGAAGAATGATCTCGGCAACTCGCTCGACAAGCTCGACCGGTGCGCCGAAACCCTCCGAGCGCGCCTGCTCGAATGGGACGCCCGCGTGCGCGCTCGATCCGGTGTGAGGACGAGCCCGGGGCGGCTGCTGGACACGGCGTTCGTCCTATTGCGGACCTGCGATGCGTTCCGCCAGAAGGCCGCCGCTCTCGGCGTCTCCGACCCGCGGCCCGAATGCAGGCTCGTCCAACTCAAACAGTGGTCCGCCGGGGATTTCGCTCCACAGCGCAACGCCGCGCTCGCCATCGACGTCCGCAAACTGATCCCAGAAGCCGGCGGAAGTTGCAGCGTGGGCTTCGACTTCATTGAGAGCGCCCACGGAACGGAGGTGATCAGCGTGAAGGCGATCGCCGTTTCCGGGGCGTCCGAGACGGTGTTGGGGGAGTGCCCGCGCGTTTCGACCCGAACGAGCAAATGGGAAAGGTGGCACGAGCTGCCGCTCGAGATAACGCCCCGGCCCGCCGGGTCCGAGCTGATCCTGAAGGTCAACCTGTCCGGTCCTCCGGCGGACGCCCCCGCCGGCCGCGCGACGTGCTCGGGAGCCGTGGGGATCAGGAGAGTGCGCAGCGCCCGGTCGGGCACTCCTGTTCTCAAGAGCAGCGCGGGACGTTGAGGTTGGCGGACGAAATGGCCATCGAGTTCTTCGACGGCGGCCACGTCATCAACGGCCGGGGGAACGTTCGAGTTTCTCCACCAGCATTGGAACTGGTCGAAACCGGAACCCACCCGCGCCAAGCCGAAACAACCTTGACCGAGAGAACGTTGGTGAAACAGGATCGGGGCGCGGCGTCTGAGAGCAGCACAGGAAAGAAAATGAGCACGACCATCGTTTCTCCGAAGGGACTGGGTGCCGCCGCGATGCTTGCGGTGAGCCGGGGCTTGGACGTCCGCTCAGGCTGCACGGCAGCCGCACGCGGGCGGACGATGTCGCGCTCACGGAAGGCACGGTGGGTTGTCCTGGGCGTCGTGCTCCAAGCGCTGGCCAACCCTCAAGCGGGGCAGACCGCCCTGGTGCTGGACGATCCGTTGCAGGGATCCAAGAGCAACGTCAAGGTGTGGAACCTAGCGAGCGGCACCAACGCCGTTCGGCTGAACGGGAAATCATTCTGCGACGACGCCGGGCCGTTCCTCGGCTTGGGCGTGTCTTACTTTCAAGCCTTGCGTCACGCCAAGTATGACCGCGAGCGATTGAACCGCAACCTGGCGCTCTTCGCGGCGAAAGGCTTCAATTACGTGCGCGTCCTCAGCATGGTGAGTTGGGATGGACTCGAGATCGCGCCGGTGAGCTTCACCAACCGGGCGGGGCGCGTGATTCCGGCCTGGCCGGATTACTGGCAAAAGTTCCGCGACCTGCTCGACTTGATCGCCCAACATGGCCTGCGCGCCGAGGTGACCCTCTTCGCTGATGCGCAATACGTGATGCCCTCCAACCCAACCCGGCAAATGCATCTCGGCAATATCCTGGCTAACATCGCGGGGCGGGAGCCGCACATCCTGCACCTGGAAGTGGCGAATGAGGCCTGGCAGAACGGCTTTCCCGGCGCGCCAGGAATCGCGGACCTGCGCGCGTTCACGCAATACCTTGCCGATCGGACCGCCGTGCCGGTGGCCATCACCTCGAACGACGACACGAGCGACCAGGGCATCATCGCGCTCTACCGTGGCAGCGCGGCCGACCTGGCCACCGTGCATTTCAGCCGGGACACGCGGACGGTGGAAGGCGGCTGGCTGCCGGTGCGCGACTCTTATCGCGCGGGCGATTTGCCGGGCGTGCCGCCCGTGAGCAGCAACGAGCCGATCGGTCCGGGTTCGTCGGTCAGTTCGGAGAGCGACCCGATCAAACTGTGCGCGGCGGCGGTGTTTGCTTACCTCGCGAACCTCCCGGCGTATGTGTATCACTCGCGCGCGGGCGTGTACGGCTACGTTCGCTGTTGTCCGCCCGCGGGTGGCGAAGATCGTTTCGAGGACACCGCCGGGATCAACGCGTATCAACACCTTCGCCAGATCCTGCCGCCCGACCTGGCCGGTTGTTGGGTGCGCAACGACGGGCTGGAACCGGCCGCGCCATTCACTGTGTTCTGCGATGGTCAGCCCAACCGTTACTGGCCCGACGTGAGCGGCCCGACGAACGGCTGCCACCGCAACATCGGCAGCGTCAAGGGCAGCGAGTTTGTGTGTTTTCCCATGGGAATTCTGGGTGGCGGCGTGACACTCGAAGCGCGGCGCCCGCTTCGGTGTGAAGTGTTCCATCCGTTGACCGGCGGAGTGGTTTCCAACCTCACACTGAACGCGGGAAACCGATTCACGCTGCCGCAGGGGCCGGGCGCCTACATTCTCAAAGGCACGGTGCTGTCGCGCTCGCGCGGCGCGACGCAAGTCGATGAGACACGCCCGAAGCCTTTCCCGCATCGCATCTGGGCCGCGTGCGATTTCGAGGGTCACACGCCGGACTACGGGTGGTTTGGCCCGCCGGAGACCAACAAC
Source organism: uncultured Verrucomicrobiota bacterium (assembly GCA_964363225.1). Taxonomy (GTDB): domain Bacteria; phylum Verrucomicrobiota; class Verrucomicrobiia; order Limisphaerales; family CAYIIH01; genus CAYIIH01. The sequence goes on from CAYIIH010000230.1 coordinate 4,046, forward strand.
ATCCCGCGCTATCCGGGCAATGCCACGGCGCTCGGAGTGAGCGCGCGACCGCATCAAAACTTCAGCGCCCTCATGACCGGCATCAACCCGGTGCCCGGTCCGCGCATGGGCAAGGTCAACCAGATCTATCTCCGCTACTTCCTGCGCGGCGGCACCGAGGCGACGTTCCAGCATTTCAGCCTCACGAGCGAGGACAACAATCACATCCGCGTCTCCGGCCTGACCGAAGACCGATGGTCGGAGGTCGCGCTGAACTTCACGCGCGACGGTCAGCGCAATGACGGCACGCCGGGCGTTCCCTTCAAAGACGGCGAGCGCATGGACGACTTCAAAATCTTCGTCGGCAAGCCCGGCGACGGGAAGCGCTACGACCTGGTCATTGACGACGTGATTTTCTTTGCCACGGACCCGGACCTGCCGCCGGAGCCGGAGCCGTTCCCGAATCGGGTCATTTTCATCGCGGCGTTCGATACGGGCACGACGGCGGCGGAGAAACCGAAGTATTGGCCCGGCGAGTTTGAGTTGGTCACCCGCGACCTGCCGGCGGGTTCGTATTGGAGCGCCGCGCGAGCCGTGCCGCAGAAGAATGCGAAGGGCAAATGGATCCGGCTCCAAATCGCGCCGCCGCGGCCGGTGGGCGCGCACACGAAGCTCCGCTTCCGCTACCATCTCACCGGCGCGTCACAAATGACCGTGCAACTCTTCGATCTCACGGACAGCGACAACCGCCACATTCGACTTCGCGACCTGAAGCCCGGCGCCTGGCAGACGGTGTATCTCGATTTCACCCGGGACGCCCGCCGCAACGACGGTCGCGACACACGCTTTGCCGCCGGTCACCTTGTGGACGACCTGTTCTTCTTCGTCGAGCCTGCAGGCGATCGCGAGGTGGATCTGTTCGTTGATGATGTCGTCCTCTTTGATGCGGGCAAACCCTGACTCGAATGGAACCATGAGACTGTTCTCCTGGCTGCTGCTTCTCTGCTGGCACGTTGATTCGGCTCAAGCCGCGCTCTACTCGCCGCGAGTCGTTTCTCCCCACAACGCGGATACTTACAGCTTGAAAACATTCGCCCAGTTCCATCGCTGGCGCGATCTGCAAGGCGACGCGAAGGACTTTGAGGTTTTCAAGTATCTGGCTGACCGGCGCACGGGCCTTTATCCGCTCGGCACACCCGCACGGGAAGGACGCGAGGACTTGCCTGAATACAGTGCCGTGACCGACCCGGTGAAGATGCTCAACATCTATCCCATCGGCCACTGCGGCACCTTGGGACCGGCGGCGGCGGACCTCCTGGAAGGCATGGGCATCGGACCGGCGCGCACACTCATCATTCCGGGCTGGAATCACGTGGCGGCGGACTGGACGCAATCGGCGCCAGCCTGGCGCTCTCGCTCGACCACGGCCTGACTTGGCAGCGACTGTCAGCGCCGAACGGTGTCCTCGACCTCACGCCGCAGGTGACCGGGCGCTACGGCTATCTCCTCAAACTGGAACTCCGCGGCCAACCCGAGCAAGCGGCAGTGCGCTCGCTGGAAATCGTAACCTGGGTCCAGGTGCATCCGGCCTCGCTGCCTTCGCTCCGGAAGGGCAAGAACTCGATGCGCCTCGTCACCGGCGACCATTACGGTTTGCCGACCCGGGTGGCGGCGGTTTGTCCCAGTGCGGCCGAGCGGGAGGCGTTCTTGAAGCATTTGGTTGAACCGCCTAAAGACTACGACCCGGCGCGGCGCACGAGCCGCGTGCGCGGTTCTGTGGTCGCCAGGATTCAAGCCCCGCCCGGCACGAAGATCGCCTGGTTCTCGGCCGGCGGCAGCTTCACCGCCAACGTGGGCGCCGCGCGCAATACACGCAACGCCATCGCCTATGCCGTCAGCGAACCAAGCGTCTTCCGCGAAATCTATCGTGCCGACGTTCCGTCCGACCAAAGTCACTGGCACTACAATGTGGACCGCGAAGTAAAGCTCGATGAGCCGGTCCGCTCGGTCTTCGTGCGCTACACCGGCGAGCCGGCGGTGAACAACCTCCGCATCTTTGCCCATTGTGTGGAAGACCGGCCCCGCACCACGGCCCCCGTGGTCCTGACGCATGAGTGGAGTAAAAACGGCGCGCGGAAGACCAGGCAAGTGAAACTCGATGGCCCGGGCGAGTATGAGATCGAGGCCAACGCGGATCTGGCGGACGAATCCATTGAGATGGCCATTCCCAGCGTCGCGCAGACTGCCACCCGTCCCTCGGGCACTGGGGGCAAGGGACGAGGTGAGGGGGAAAAGCACGATTTCCCGATCTCAATCCAGCCGCCGGTCCAGTCCTGGTTTCCAAAAGCCCCACCACTCCCGGCTCCGCAAGGAGAAGTGATCCGCGTGGCCACCGTCGAGGAACTTTTCACCGCCGTGGCGCGAGTCAAGCCGGGCGGCACCGTGCTTATCGCCGACGGTCTTTACTGGCTGCCACGTTGCCTGCGCCTGCGGACTGACCGTGTCACGTTGCGCGGCGAGTCGGGCGACCGCACGCGGGTCATCTTCGACGGCGCGCGGAGCCAGGACGGCGAATTGGTGGCCCTGCACGCCTGTTCGGGAGTGACCCTCGCCAACCTCACGGTTCAAAACGTTCGGCACAATGGGATCAAGATCAACTCCGACTCCAACGTGCAAAGGCTCACTCTCCACAATTGCATCCTGCACAACATCTGGCAGCGCGCCGTCAAGGGCGTGAAGGTGCCGCTCGCTCAGCGCGAGAGCATGCGTCCCAAAGATTGCCGCATCCAATACTGCCTGTTCTACAACGACCGCCCGAAACGCTTCGACGACGACCCGGCCGACACGCCGCAGAACTTCGGCGGCATTGACGTGATGTATGCCCGGGGCTGGACCATTTCCGACAATGTCTTCGTGGGCATCCAGGGCCGGACGCGCGGCGCGGTGTTCCTCTGGCCCGAGACGGAGGATTGCGTGGTCGAGCGGAACATCATCATCGACTGCGACACGGGCATTGCGCTGGGCAATTCGCACAAGCCGGCAGAGGTGCCCATGCACGCGACGCGCTGTGTGGTGCGGAACAACTTCATCACGCGCGCCCCCGAGAACGGCATCGTGGCTGATTACACGCGCGATTGTCAGATCGTTCACAACACCATTCACGATCCGACGAATCGCCTGGGCCGGCTGATCCGGTTGGTCCACGACAACGATGGATTGCTCGTCGCCAACAACCTGCTCAGCGGCCCGCCGCTCCGCAACGAGTCTTCCAGCGGCATCACGCTGCGCCAGAATCCGGCCAAGGACATGACCGATCACTTCGCTGGAGCGGCCACGGGGAATCTGCATCTCAAAGCGCCGCTGCCGGAGGCCGTTGGTCCAGCCGAAGCCGTGGACGGCGTGGTCGAGAACATTGACCGTCAGCCGCGCCGCCGCCGGCCGGACCTCGGCGCAGATGAAGTGGGAGCGGCTGGGCGTTAGGGTCCTCGGTCAAATCGTCGTGACGGAGCGCGCGGGCGACCTTTTCATGTGCAGCAGCAACCGGCAGGACGAACCGAACTCCGGCGCACGGGCGATCTTCTGGAACATCCGGTACCTCAAAGCAGGTTTTCCCGGCAAACCCAAGCCGGACAAGTTCCCGCAGATCAACCTGATCGGCCTCCACAAGTGGCCCTCGCGGAAGACTGAGATTGAGCATGGATCAAGCGCTGGCCTGGCGAAACGACCCTCCCGCCGAACCTGTTCGAGTCACAAAGAACGCGCCGCTTCAGCCAGCCCTCAACGGCGCCGAAGTGAAGGACACTTCTGCTTTTTCCGGACGGTACGGTCGGGACTATTTCCAGATTCTCCGCGTTGACATTTACGACATGGTTCGTAACAATGGGCGCACATGTTGAAGCGCAAGAAACACGAGCCTCCGCAGCGCATGTCGGCGGGGGACATGACCCTGATGCGGATGCTCTGGGAGAAAGGACCGGTGTGCCTGTCCCAGGCGCATCGGGCGATGTGCGAACTCCAGGGCGAGGTCGGTTACACCACCGTCCAGACGCGGCTGGACCGGCTGGTGGCCAAGCAGGCGGTGCGCAAATCCACCGAGCGCCCCACCCGGTATGAAGCCGTGCTGAAGCCCGAAGAAGTCTCCCGGCCGATGTTGTCGCTTCTGCTGGAGCGGGTGAGCGGCCCGGTGCCGCTGGTGGCCCATCTGGTCAACGACCCCGCCGTTTCCCCGGACGAACTCAAGGAGATGAAGCGGTTGATTGAGGACGCGGAAAAGAACCGCGCCAGAAGGTGATGTCGTGACGGTCGCGTTGGAACAGCTTCGGCCGCAACTCCTCAAGGGCGCGCTTTGTCTGGCGCTGGGCGCTGTGGTGTTCCGGTGGCTGCTGGCTTTGGCCGCGGGGACATGGGCGGCCTTTGCCGCACAGACAACACTACCGGGCCGCCAAGTCAAAGTGGCGGCGATCTGCATCGGCTGTGGCGGGGACCATGACCAGAAACTGAAGCTCGCCTTGGAGCATCTGGACAGCCGCGAACAAATCAACGCGGCCCGCGCCGCCAAAAAAAATATGAGCCGTTGCTTTCCGCGCCTCTCCTCCTGCTGCGGCCTGGCCTTCACCTTGGTGTTTGCCGTGACGGCCGGTGAACTTCCCCCGCTCACGTCGCTCGCCGATCCCACGCTGCGTTACGCCGTGCCGGACAAACCTTACGCGGTCCTCAAAGGCGGCGAAGTCGAGGCTGTGGTGGTGGACAACCGCGCGGTGAACGACGCCGTTCTGCCCGGCCATCGCGCCGGGTATCATGGCATCGCCTCGCTCAAACACGCGCAGCAGCCGCGCAACCTCTTCGTGCCAGCCTACGCCGGCTTGAACTTCGAGCACATTCACGACGGCACCGTGCAGGCCCGCGACGTTCTGTTCGAGCCGCGCAACGCGCCGATGGAGTTGCGCGTCATCAACGAGCACACCGTCGAACTTTACCAACCGCCCACGCCCCACTGGGGCCTGGAAAGCTGTATGCGTTACGAGTTGTTGAGCAACGGCGTCATCGAAATGAGCTTCGAGTGCGTGCCGCGCCGGGACACGTTCAGGAACGGCTACATCGGTTTGTTCTGGGCGAGTTACATTGACCAACCGGAGTCGCTCGACATCCACTTCCGCGGGTTTGCGGAGGAGGCCGAGGCGAAAGCAGGGTGGCTGCGCGGAGTGACGCCGGCGCATGGCACTCTGGCCACGCACCGCGCGCGGCACGACCAGCGCGAGTTCGCCCACGACGCGGCGTTTCCGCTCGAATTGCCCTTCGGTTTCTCTCGCTTGCGCTACGCGGAGCCGTGGTATTTCGGCGTGTGCCGCGGCCTGGCGTTGGTCCAGATGTTTCGCCCGCAAGACGGCGTCCGCCTGACGCAATCGCCGTCCGGCGGCGGGCGCGGCTGCCCGGCGTGGGATTTCCAATGGTTTATCGAGAAGCCGCGGCTGGGCCAGCGCTATCAACTCGTGATGCGCGCGGCCTACGTGCCGGTGAACGGCCCGGGCGACGCGGCGCCGGTTCAGGCGCAGATCGTCCGAGCGGTCGCGGACTCGCAACCCAAACGAGCCGCCAACTTCCCACCGCCCAAGGCATCAAACCACCGCAGATGAACCCGACGCAAGACCCATAGTCACTGAACGGAAACTCCAGTTCGCAGGACACCTCCGTCCTCCCAGAAACCATGAATGCCGTCACCCGCCGCACCTTCGTGAAATCCTCCTTCGCCGCCTCCGCCGCCTTCAGTGTCTTGCCGGGCGGAAGGGCCGCCTCGCCGAACGAGAAAATCCTCATCGGCGTGATGGGCCTGGGCGGACGAGGCTTGTATCTGGCCCAGGCCTTCGCCAAGCGCAAGGACGCCGAAGTCGCCTGGCTCTGCGACCCCGACTCGCGCCGGTTTGACGGGGCGCGCAAACGCCAGCGAGCTTTACCGCCGGTGGAAGCGGTCGCACCCGCCACCGGGCTTGGCAAAGCCGGGGAGTTTCTGCTTCGCGCCACGCTGCACGCGCCGACGAACGGGCTTTACCGGCTCGATTGGCGCAGCAACGCGCCGCCGCCGACCGTCAAGGTGAACGGCAAAGAATGCGCACTCGACCCGCGTCGGTTTTCAAGCCCAGCGCAGTCTGGCGAGAGACCGCGCCGTTTTTGCGTCATGCTCAATGTCGGCGACAATGAAGTGGTCTGGCGTGGTCGCTACGCGCCGGGTCAATGGATGGCGCCGGTGCTGATGGGCGTGGAGCTGCCGAAATGACGATTGAAATCACACCACCTGCCAACCGACCCGCGAACTCAGCGCGTGGAGCGGCTGTCGCTGGAGCGATTCCAGAACCGCTTGCCCCTGGATCAGTCGATTCTGGTGGTGTGGCCGTATCTGACGTTGCTGGCGGCGCTGACGCTGGTGTGCTTCGGCCTGTCCTGCGTCGTCTTCATGCGCCAGGCGATCCGATCCGTGTAATCCGGCGGCTTCACGGGGCGTGCGGCTTCTGGTCGGCGGCGCGCCGGAACCGCAGCCCGTAGTGCCAGGGCGGCAGGTCAATCACGCCGCCCACGGCCGTCAGCACGCCGCTCTGCTTGGCCCACTGCACGGTTTGCTCAGGGCGCGGACGGATGTCCAAGCTGGGGCCACGCGGCGTGCTGGCGTCGTAGCGCCAATGGATCACCAGCACCCAGCCGCCGACGCGCACTGCCCGCGCGGCCTCGGTCAACCGCCGCACTGGCTGCTCGCAGTGTAGGATGTTGAACAACAAGCAGGCATCTCTGGACTCAGGCACGCCGCCGAAGCCCTCCGTCATCACGTCTCGCAAGTGGAAGACGATGTTGCGCAGCCCCGCGGCCTCGGCGCGCTGGCGCGTGCGCTCAATCATGGCCGGCTCGATGTCCAACGTCTCGATGATGCCGGAGATGCGGCGCGCCACGGGCAGAGTGAAGGTGCCGTAGCCGCAGCCCAGTTCCACCACGTCGCGCAGCGTGGCGTCGAAGCCGAGCCGGTCGAGAATCAAATCCACTTCCAGGAGCGTTTCCCAGTAATTCTCTTCGGGCATTCCGCTTTCGCGCAGTTTCATGGAGGTGTGCTCAAAACGTCAACACCTTGTCGGCGGCGCGCACGATCTCGTAGAAGTCTTTCAGCGTCGAGAGCGGGCAAATCTCGGAGCCTTCGGACTCGCGCAGTTTCAAGCAAGTGCCGCAGGCGAGGAACTGCCCGCCCCCCGCCAGCACGGCTTGCGCTTGCTCCCGGACGTTGAACTTCGGGTCGTTGATGCGGTCGAGTTCGACGCCTTGGCCGACGAGAAAGATTCTCACCGTATCGCCTTGCTTGAGGCTGTAGTTGGCCAGGCGTAGCGCGTTGAACACCGTTTCCGGTTCTGCCTGTGACAGGATGATGCCGAGTTTCATGGCTTCGCTTTGGAGTTGGTTTGGTTTGAAAAGACGCTGGAACGGCCGGCGAGCGCGGACGCAAACACCGCGCGACCACTTCGACCAGACGCAATGATTCGACGCTGCCGTCGGCTTCGCCTTTTTCGAAGTCTCCTTCGACGAGACCCATCTGGTTCGTGATGTGGGCGAAGCAAACCACCGGCTTCCGCCGCGCCTGAGCGAAACTGTAGAGGGATGCTGCTTCCATCTCCACCGCCAGGATGCCGTCCGCCTTGGCGCGTGCAATCGCCTTGGCGGTCTCGCGGTAGGGCGCGTCAGTGGTCCAACTCGCCCCGCGCTCGACCTGCGGCACAAACGACTTCAAGGCATGGACCACTCGCTGGCCGATGGCCCGGTTCAACACGGCATAACGGGCGGGCGGCAGATAGTGATGACTGGTTCCTTCGTCCCGCAGCGCCCGCTCGATGAGCACGAAGTAAGGCGGCGGGCGCACGGGAAGAACCTGGCCCGCTGAGGTCATGCTGATGAGCAACTGGCAGCCGGACACAAAAAGCTGCTCCGCCAGCAGAACGGCAAACGGACCGCCCACAGCGCACGCAAGGATGCCGAAAGGGATGCCCGCAAACACAAACTGGTAGAGCGTGGTGTGGTAGCAGGCCCAGAATGGATTTCTTTCAGCCAGCTTCCTGCGGACCAAGTAATCCAGGATGTCCCCATCCGGGTCGAGCACGCAGACCTCGGGCACCTTTCCCGGCGGGAGTGCCTTCTGACGCCGGGCCTCGCGCAGCAAATTCGCGGGCGTGAAGACGGGCGCGCTCAGGTAGTGTTTTTTTGGAATAGAGGCGACTCAGATGCCATCGTAGAATTGTGTGGTTTGCGACTCTGGATTTCTCTAAAAGCTGTAGCGCGCTGCCAAGTAAACGTTGTCATTGCGGCCAAGCTGGCCAAAAAAGGAATGGCCCGGCCCGCCGAAGATGTTTCCGCCCAGCGCGGCCCAGAGGCGGTCAGTGAAGTTGTAGCTGACTTCCGGGTTGAGGAAGAAATCACGCGCCAGTGGGCTGTAGAAAGTGAACAGCGACAGCTTGAGCGTCTGGTAGCGCAAGAGTTTGGTGAGGCGCAGACCGACAAGGTCGCGCAACTCCGGGCGCACGGGGAATCCCGCCGGCACGCTGCGGCGGTAGGCGGCGTAGTCCTGCATCCATTCGCCGTAGTATTCGAGACTGCCAGTGAAATCTTGGGCAAGCTGCCGCTGGTAAGTGACCAGAAAACGAAACTGGGAGTTTTCAATGGCGGAGTTCGTGCCGGAGCGGTCGTCGAGCGAATCGTAGTAACCAATCTCCGCGCCCCACACGCCGCCCAAGCCGCTGCGCCGGGCACTCGCGCCGAACTCGGTCAGTTTGGGGAAAAATCTGATCACGCTCGTCGGCGCGGCGGGATCCTCTGTCTTGAACGCTCCGCTGCGCCAGAAGCCGTGGTAGGCATAGACGGACAACTCAGTTTCGGCCACGGTTCGGTAAAGTCGCAGCGCGGTCTCGGTGTTCTTCAACTGCGCGGAAGGTTCGTCGGTCTCGCGCGGCAGCGTGGGGAATGGGTCGAATTGGAAAAAACGGCTGCGTGGCGGCAGGTTGTCCGGCGTGAACAGACCGGGCGCACTGACGACCCATTCGGCGGAAAGCGCCTCAGATTGGAAGTTCACGTCCACCGCGTCCACGCCGAGCTTGAGGTATTCGAGCGGGCGGCCCGAAAAGAACGCCGCGTAGTCTTTGGGGAAAACATCGTTGATGAAGACGAGGTCGCCGATGCCCCAGGTAATGATTTGCCGGCCCAATCGCACGTCCCATCGGTCGCGGGCGAAGTCGAGATAACCTTCGCGCAGGTCCGCGCCAAATTCCTCGTCCACGGCGTCGTAAAAAAACTCCGGCTTGGCCAGCAGACTGACCGCTCCCTTGGGCGAGCGGGCTTCGAGTTTCAATTGCAGACGCTGGTCGGCGAGCAGGAAGCCGTGTTCACCCAGTCCGTCGTTTTGCGGCGACGCTTCAAAATCAGGCCGTGCGGAGTAGTTGACCAGGCCAAAGCCGTGGATGCTCCCGCGCCAATCGCCCGGGAGTTTGATGTCCTCGCCGTTGGCACGGCAAACGGGGATCGCGACGAGCGCGGCCCAGGCGATTAGTCGGCGGAAATCCATTGGGCGGGCGGGCGGCGCAGCGAGCGTTCTGTGAACACGTCTTCCGTCAGCCCAAGGTTGTATTTGACCTGCTTGAGGGCGACTTCCGTGCGATGGCCGCTCTTGACGTTCTTCATCGTGCGCTTGGTGATGGTGGGCAGGCTGTCCACGTCGCGCAGTTCGTCGGCGGTGAAGACTTTGAATAGTTCCTTTTGCGCGTCGTAGTATTCCTCTTTGAGCGGCAGGAAACTGGCGCGGTCAATCCAGGCGAGCTTGCGCGTGAAACTGGCGCGGCTTTTCGGGATGCTTTCAATGACGTGGCAGGGCTTGCCGTCGAGCGTTTCCTCGCGCAGCAGTTTGCGGGTGTCAAAGGTCAGGAGACGGCCGGAAATGTCTTCGTAACTGAAGTCCGAGCCGACGAAGCTGGACTCGGCGTCGCGGGCGGCGATGCGCTG
>CAYIIH010000231.1:0-12146 GCA_964363225.1 uncultured Verrucomicrobiota bacterium
TGACTGGTGACTGGTAACTGGTAACTGGTGACTGGTGACTGGTGACTGGTAACTGGTGACTGGTAATCGGTGGCTGGTAACTGGTGACTGGTAACTGGTGACTGGAGCGTGGCGAGTCCGGAGCAACGGCTGGCAAGTCCTTTAAGCTGCGTGACCGGAGAAAGATGGCCGTGCCATCGGCCAATGACTGCCTGCCATTTCTTCGATGGCCTTGCGGCAGTACCATTTGACCGCGTTGGACATGGGCGGTTGCAGGTCGTCCAGATCGGAACTGCGGCACCAGCGGATATCCTGATGTTCGCCGGACGCCAGGGCCAGCAAACCGTCTTTGGGCCTGGCCCAGTAGATCATGCCGATGTGCTCGTGGGTTTCGGTGATTTTGTGAATATCGAGAAATCGCGGGGCAATCAAGGCGCGCGTCCCCGGCTCAGTCGTCGGCGGCCGTTCGCCCGCCAATTCCACATTCAACCCGCTTTCTTCCTTGGCCTCGCGCCGCGCCGCCATTTCCGGGTCTTCATCCAGTTCGACGTGGCCGCCAAGCGGGAGCCATTTGTCCAGCTTGCGATGGTGAATCAAAAGGACCTTGCCTTCGTGAACCACAAAGATCGCGACCGTGAAATCAATTTTCTCATGGATGTGCGCCATGCCCAGACTGTGGCGGGATGGGCAACAGCCGTCAAACTTGTCTTTTTGATTTCATGAATCCGCCCGGCAGTTGCATTGGCTGCCCGTTCGCTGGTATTCTCTGAACCATCGCCTGACATTGAATGAGCACGGTCCATGATAACTGCCAGCGCCTGATCCGGATTCTCACGGCGCGCGGCCGACGGACTCTGGCTTGGGCCGGCAGGGCCGCGTTGTGGCGGAAGGCTCTGGCAGCGGCGCTCAGTCTGTTGGCCGGGACAGGCTGCCTGGCGGTCGCGACGGTTTTCGACCCGGCAGCAGCCGATGGCGCCTCCAGCGGTTCGTTGCCGTTGCCGGAAACTTCCCTGATTGGAAAACCTTTTTCGATTCAGCAGCGGGATGGGATCACCTGGCTCGTCAGGCCCGATGGAGAGCGGTTCTTTTCCTTGGGCGTTTGCTGCGTGAACATGGGCATTTCGCGCGAGCAGTTCGATCCTGACAACCCAGGATACGCGGCCTGGCAGCATTACCCGCAGGCCGGCCGCTGGACTGACGCGACGCTGACGCGGCTCAAGTCGTGGGGCTTCACCACCGTGGGCGCGTGGAGCGACTTTCAAACCTTGCGGCAAGGCCGGGACCGGGATGTAGCGTTCGCGCCGGTGCTGCATATCGGGTCCACGGCCGGCGCGCCGTGGTGGGACATGTGGGACCCGAAGATCATCGACCGGATGGACCAGGTCGCGCGCGAGCAGATTCTGGCCTTGCGCGATGACCCGCGCCTGATCGGCTATTACAGCGACAACGAAATGGGGTGGTGGAACGCCACCCTGTTCAAGATGACCCTTGAGCAAGGTCCCGCCAGCGGCCAGCGGCGGCGATTAATGGACTTGCTCCGACAGACCTATCGCGACGATTGGTCCGGCCTGCTGAAGGATTTCGAGCCGGAAGGCGCGGAGAACTGGCCGGAACTGGAGCAGCGCGGCATGCTCTACCTGCGCCCCGGCGGCAACGGCATCCGCACCATGCGCCGGTTTCTCGGGCTGCTCGCCGAGCGCTATTATTCCTTGGTTCATGAAATCATCCGCAAGTATGACCGGCGGGCCTTGATTTTCGGCGACCGTTACCAGTCGTTTTATTATCCGGAAGTAGCCCGCGCATCCGCGCCCTACGTGGACGCCGTGTCCAGCAACCTCAACGCCGGTTGGAACGACGGCTCCTTCGCGCGGTTTTATCTGGAAACGCTGCAGGCGCTGACCGGCAAGCCCGTTCTCATCAGCGAGTTCTACCTGGCTGCCCGCGAAAACCGGAGCGGCAACCAGAACAATCAGGGCATCTTCCCGACCGTGGCCACGCAAAAGGAACGCGCCGCCGGGCTGCGCCACACGCTCCTCACTCTCCTGAAAATCCCTGGTGTCGTCGGTGCCGACTGGTTCCAGTATTACGACGAGCCCACGCACGGGCGCGGCGACGGGGAGAATTTCAACTTCGGGCTGGTGGACATTCACGACCGGCCTTACGAAGCGCTCACCGCGGCCACCTCGGCACTCGACCTGAAAGCCCTCAAAAACCGGTCCGCCCCCACACGCCCGGACGCTTCCCTGGGCGTCCCGCCCGCGCCTCGCGATCCGCTTGGACAATTCAAACCGACCTTGGCCCTCAAGCATTGGGACCGCGAGCGAGGGTTCGTCAAACCGGTCTCCGAATTTCCCCTGGCTGATTTGTACGTCTGCTGGAACAAGCAGGCGGTTTATCTCGGTCTCTATGCCCAGGACATTGTGGAGGACGCTTTCTACCGGGACAAGATCGTGCCCAAGAGCGACCGCGCCGAGTGGACCGTCACCGCCGGCGGTTCCAGCCAGCCGATCCGCGCCCGCATCGGCGCCGGAGTGGAGTCCATCCTCAACGAACCAACCGTGCGGCTTGTCAGTCTCTCCGGCTTGAATCTGGACGTGCGGAATATCGCCGCCCTCGAGTTGCCGGCGAGGCTTTTCGGCCAGGACCGGTTTCGGGCGGGAGACAAGATCGAACTGACTTCCACGCTCCTGACACATTGCCAGGCCTATCGCGTCGAATGGAAAGGCGCCTTCACGTTAAGGACTCACCGCTGATCACTGCACGCGCCGATCGCGCACAAAGGCTGCGTGGGAATCGAGCATCAGGGCGTTGCGACCCCGCGCATGCACCGCGCGTCCCTTGAGCGGTGGGGGCAGGCTCGGCACCGTGTTCGGGAAATACGGGTCCACCACCAGTTCCACGTCGGATTGCGACTGCGGTTCGCCCACGGCCGGATTATTGGCTTGGCGGACGTCCTGCAGGGATTGATCGGGCGTTTTGCCCCAGAAATTATCCAGCGGCACCGGATCGTCAAAACGGTCGAATCGCCAGAGCCAGTAACCCACCATCGAGTTCGAGTCGCCGGGACGCGAAGCCTGCATGCTCTGCGACGCGGTGCGGAGCGGGGAAACGCTCAGCGCCGGGCACATCCAGACGCGATCGTTGCCCAGGTGATTGCTCAACACCACCGCCGCCCAACCGCCCCGCGGATCGGATTTTGGCCAATCGCTCCACGGCTTGTAGCCCAAGGCCGCTTTCAAATCGCGACGGTCGGGAAAGCGGTCGTTGTGATCTCCCAGATACAAGCGGAAAGCGAGGCCGATCTGGCGCAAGTTGGAAAAGCAGGCCGCCTGTCGCGAACGGTCCTTGGCGCGGGCGAGCGCGGGCAGCAACATCGCGCCCAGCAGGCCGATGATGGCGATGACGACGAGGAGTTCGATGAGGGTGAAGGCATCGTGCGGCAGGCGAAATCCGCAATCCGAAGAGCCTCTTTCAAAACTGTAGCAGCGGACGTGAGTCCGCTCTGAGTTTCCATATAATGGAGCCGACTCACGTCGGCTGCTACAGGGTTTTGAAAAAGCCTGCGAAATCCGAAATGCGAAGCCCGCAATCCGCAATCCGCAATCCGCAGTCCGAAGGGCGAATACCGCAGGCAGAGCATCACGCCGGCAATCAGGTTTCGGGCTTCGGGTTTCGGGCTTCATTCGGATTTCGGCATTTGGTCTTCGGCTTTCGGTTCTTTCCTAACGTTGCGGCAACGCAAACGCCACATAGGCATCGCCGCTCTTGGTGCCCATCTTGCCGCCGCCGCAAGCCATGACCAGATATTGGCGGCCCTTGACCATGTAAGTCGCCGGGGTCGCGTAGCCTCCGGCAGGAAGCTTGGCCTGCCAGAGCACCTGGCCGGTCTCCTGGTCAAAGGCGCGGATCATTTCGTCCTTGCTTGCCGCGATGAAAACAACGCCGCCAGCCGTCACCACCGGCCCGCCATAATTCTCGGTGCCGGTCGGCGGAATGCCTTTGGCCGTCAACTCCGGCAATTCCCCCAGCGGCACGCGCCACACAGAGTCGCCGGTGTTCAGGTCGATCGCATTGAGGGTGCCCCAGGGCGGCTTCACCGCGGGATACCCGTTGGTATCCAGCCAGCGATTGTAGCCCGTATGCGTGTAAGGCTCGTTCAGCGTTATGCCGTCCGTGGACAAGGTTGCCTGGCGGCCGTCCGGCGCGGGAGCTTCCTGGCCGAGAATGAAGTCCACCACTGTCTCTTTTTGCTGTTTGGTCAAAAAGGCAAACGCCGGCATGTTGCCGCGGCCGGAGTCGAGCAGTTGCAGAATGTCAGGTTGCTTGAGCTTCAGCCCGATGTTGACGAGCGTGGGGTAAGCGCGCGCCGGGTCCCCTTCGCGGGTGATGCCGTGGCACGCCGCACAAATCTGATTGTAGATTTGCTGTCCCGACGACCATGGCACGTCGCCCTGGGCTTTCGTTTCGACCATCGTCAGAATCCAGGGCATCTCGTTGGCGTTGACGTAAAGAATGCCTTGACGCGGGTCCACCGCCGCGCCGCCCCATTCGGCGCCGCCGTCGAATCCGGGCAAAATGATCGTGCCCTGAGTGGAAGGCGGCATGAACGGCGTGTGCGGCCGCACTTTGACGAACCGTTCCAACACGGCTTTGTAGGACTCGGGCGATATGTCCGTGATCTGGTCGGCGGAAAACAATTGGCGGGCGAACGCCGCGGGCTTGAGCGGGATCGGTTGCGTCAGCCAAGCCGATTCGCCCTGCAAATCGGAAGCCGGCGCTGGGCGTTCCTCCACCGGAAACAGCGGCTCGCCGGTGTCGCGGCTGAACACAAATACGTGCCCGGACTTGGTGACTTGGGCGACGGCGTCAATTTTCTTGCCGCCCCGGCGCACGGTCACGAGATTCGGCGGCGCGGGCAAATCGCGGTCCCACAGGTCGTGATGAACAAACTGAAAGTGCCACACCCGCCGGCCGGTGGCGGCGTCGAGCGCCAGCAGGCAATTGGCGTAGAGGTTTTGTCCGATGCGATTGCCACCCCAAAAATCAAACGCGGCTGAACCCGTGGGAATGAAGACCATTCCCCGCTTTTCGTCCACGGCCATGCCGGTCCAACAGTTGGCGCCGCCGATGTATTTCCAGGCCTCGGGCGGCCACGTCTCGTGCCCCGGCTCGCCGGGATACGGAATGGTGTGAAAGGTCCAGGCCAGCCGGCCCGTGCGCGCGTCGAAAGCGCGGATGTGCCCCGGCGCGGATGGCCCAGGTCCTTCCGAGACGCGCGAACCCAGGATGAGCCGGTCGCGATAGATGACGCCCGGCGTCGTGGTGAGGACAAAAAGCTTGCTGGCGTCGCGCCCGAGCCCCTCGCGGAGGTCCACGCGCCCGTTCTGGCCGAAGGACGCGATGGTTTTTCCGCTGTTGGCCTCAACAGCGTAGAGGTAATGGCTGGCCGTAAACAAAACTCGCCGGTCCTCGCCGTCTGCCCAATAGACCACACCACGGTTCACGCCCAGAGAGCTGACATCGCTGCGGCCGGCGAAGGGGTCGAAACGCCACCGTTCACGTCCGGTCGAGGCATCGAGCGCCAGCAGCTTCAACTGGGGCGAAGTGCCGTAGAGCACGCCGCCGATGACGAGCGGATTGCACTGAATCTGCGAGCGGTCGTCCTGGCGTCCATCGCCGGACCGGTAAGTCCAAGCCACCTGAAGCCGATGCACGTTTCTCCGGTTGATTTGGGTGAGCGCAGAGAAATGGGTGCTGGCCTTGTCGCCCAGGTACACCGGCCAGTCAAGGTCAGCGGCGCGGATCGTGGGAGTCAAAATCAGCAAAGCTGTGAGAAGGACACCGTGGCCAAGTGCCATGCCGCGGCAAAAGAAATCTGGTAGCAGCGGAAGCCAGGAGGCTCTGATCCCCAAATCCGCAATCCGCAATCCGCAATCCGAAATTGAAATGCGCCTCCTGACGTCGGCTGCCACCAAGTCTTGGAGGAGGCGGCATGATCCCGGCAACAGCCGGGCACGGTTCGATTTCATTTTGCGGCACATTTCCATGTTCATTTCTCCTCGGCCAAAGCAAAGCAGTAGTAAGCGTTGCCCGGCTTGGTTTCCGGCTTGCCCCCGCCTCCCGCGGCGATGATCACATACTGGCGGCCTCCGATCTGATATGTGGCCGGCGTGGCGTACCCGCCGGCTTCCATCTGAAATTCCCAAAGCAGCTTGCCCGTTGCTTTGTCGTAGGCATGGAACCGCTCGTCCATCGCGGCGCCGATGAAAACCAGTCCGCCCGCGGTCACCAGCGGTCCTCCGATGTTGAACGTGCCGGTGGGTGGAAGGCCTTTGGCCTCCAGCGCGGGATAGGTGCCCAGCGGCACTTGCCAGTGGATTTCGCCCCGGTCGAGGTCCATCGCCGTCAGAGTGCCCCACGGACGCCGGTTGACCGGAAAGCCGTCGGGATCGCGGAACTCGTGGTGGCCGGTGGCAACGAAGGGCGTTTCCTGGGCCCAGCTCAACTGCAGGTCCTGCAGCGGAATCTTCTCGCCACCCGCCTCGGCGAAGAGGAACGCCACGACGGCCCGCTTTTCCAGCGTCGAAAACGTGGCGAAGCTCGGCATCTGGTTGCGCCCGCTCTCCAGCAGTTCCAGCACCTGCTGCCTGCTAAGCCGCTCCTGGACCGTCTTGAGCGTGGCAAAGGATGGCGCGGCGGGATTGTTCACCTTCTCAAAGCCGTGACAGGCTGAACAGACCGTGCCGTAAATCATCTGGCCGAGTTCCAGGGCGGTCATCGCCTCCCGCGGTTTCGACGGCGCCATGGAAATCCACTCGGCTTCGTTGCTCGCGTTCACGTAGAAGAGACGGGTCACGGGATCAAACGCGCCGCCACCCCACTCGCCGCCGCCGTTGAATTGCGGCAGCGCCACCGAAGACTGAAGACCCGGCGGGATAAACACATTCCCGGTCCGCATCGACCGGAGCTTTTCCAACACCTCGGCGCGGGCCTTGGGTGAAAGGTCAGTGACCTCCGCTTCGGTGAACCGCTGCCGGGCGAAGGGCGGCGGCTTGACTGGGAACGGTTGCGTGGGCCAGCTCTGTTCGCCGGGAATCTCGGATTGCGGCACGGGCCGCTCCTCGACCGGGAAGAGCGGCTGGCCCGTTTCCCGGTCCAGCAGGAAGAGGTGTCCCACTTTGGTGCTCTGCGCCACCGCGTCAATCTTGCGGCCATTGTGCTGGACCGTCACCAGGTTCGGCGGACACGGAATGTCATAGTCCCAAAGGTCGTGATGCACCACCTGGAAATGCCAGACGCGCTCGCCGGTCTCGGCCTTGAGCGCCAACACGCAGTTGCCAAACAGATTCTGGCCGGCGCGATTCCCGCCATAATGATCGTAGGCCGGCGAACCGGTGCCGGCAAACACCAACCCGCGCGGCTCGTCGAGCGTCATGCCGCCCCAACAATTGGCGCCGCCCACGGTCTTCCACGCCTCCGGCGGCCACGTCTCGTAGCCGAACTCTCCCGGATGCGGGATGGTGTGAAAAATCCAGCGGCGCTGACCGGTGCGGACGTCGTAGGCGCGAATATGGCCCGGCGCGGACGGATTGGGCCCCTCGCCCACCACCGAGCCCATGATGAGCAGGTCCCTATAGACAATGCCGGGCGACGTGGCGGTAACCGAAAGGAAAAAAACATCACGGTCGAGTCCGTCGCGCAAGTCCACTTTCCCGCCGGAACCGAAGCCGGGGATGGGCTGGCCGTTCGTTGCGTTCAGCGCGTAGAGAACATTTCCAGCCACGTAGAATATTCGCCGGTCGTCGCCGCCCGCCCAGTAGGTGACCCCGCGATTAACACCGCGCCCTCCCTGGCCGTTCCACGGATCAAACATCCAGCGCAGGCGGCCGTCCGCGGCGTCGAGCGCCACGACTTTGAGGCCGGAGGTGGTCAGAAACACCACGCCGTCCACGACAATCGGGTTGCATTCAATGGTGCTGGCCGGCTGCCGGCGCATGTCATCGCAGCGATAAACCCAGGCCGGTTTGAGCCGCCGGACGTTGGCGCGATTGATTTGGTCCAAGGCCGAATACTTCGTGCCCGCCGCGTCGCCGCCATACACTGGCCACTCGCGCTGACTCTGCCGTGGCTCAGCCGCCGCGGCGCGCGCGGCCAGGCAAACCAGCCCCGCGGCACAAGCGAACCTGAAGACCGGCATAAGCATGCGCTTGCTGATAGCAATTCTGCCGGTGAAGAGCAACGCTATCGTTGGCAGCAGTCTCATTTGGGACCCCGCCGCCTAAAGGCGGGACTCCGAACGCCCTAAATGCGGTAGCGGCACGTGCGCCATTGACCAAGCCGGAAAAATAGAACAGAACAGTGCCATGAAAAACAGACTTCAAGTCAGCTTGGTGAGCTTGAGCATTGGATTGGTGAGCCTTTTGCCAACAGTAGAGTTGCAGGGCGCGGAATTGGTTCAGGCCAAGGACGGCTCCGGCGTGTACGGCTACAACGACACGCCGCTGCTGCCGTGGTGCGGCTACCGTGTGCATGACCCGGACCGTCCTGCGCCTAAACGCATCAATCCCGGCCCGGTACCCGCCCCCGCCGCGCCGCCGTCCGACGCCGTGGTGCTCTTTGATGGCAAGGACCTTTCGAAGTGGCAGCCGACGGAGTGCAAAGTGGTGGACGGCTGCATCGAAGCTGTGGGCGCCGGCAATCTCACGACCAAGGAGAGCTTCGGCAACTGCCAAATCCATCTCGAATGGATGGCGCCCAATCCGCCCAGCGGCCCGTGGTACAACCGCGGCAACAACGGCGTGTTCCTCTTGGGCCTCTATGAAATTCAGATTTTCGATTCCTGGACGGAGAAGATTTACCCCGACGGCCAGGCGGCCGCCATTTACGGACAGATGCCGCCGCTGGTGAACGCGTGCCGTCCGCCGGGCGAATGGCAGACCTTTGACATTGTGTTCACGGCGCCGGTGTTTGAGAGTGGCAAGCTGGCGCAGCCGGCGCGCGTCACGATGTTCCACAACGGCCTGCTCGCACACCTCAACGAAGAAATCCGCGGCGAGACCGGCCACCGCATTTTGCCTGAATACAAACAAAAGGTGAGCAAAGGGCCGCTGCGCCTGAGCGGGCACAATTGTCCGGTCCGCTTCCGCAACATCTGGATTCGGCCGCTGTAGCGAGAGCACGAGGCGCTGATGTCCCCGAAGCCGGTTTCTTGACCCTGCGCTCGCGAAGTCGTCCGTCCAGGTTGCAGCCGGCTTGACGCGAGGCGAGTTGTTTGGGGCGTTCCTTGCGCGCCAAAGCATTTGCGCATCGGGAACAGGCGGAGGTTTGGGGCGTGTTGACGCACAACTTGTGGGTGCTGGCGCGTTGGCCCAAGCTGAAGTCGGAGTCAGCAGTTCAGGCGCAGGCAGCCTGACGGTCGCCGCCGCAATTCCGCAGGACGATTCGCCTGGGAGCCGTGTCTCTGCGAACCGCCTTCCAAACCAGAAACTCGGAAGCCGCCAGCGCCGGAAGGTAGTAGGGGCCTTCCTCACCTTGTGGCAGCAGTGCGTCAAAGTCCTCCTGCTTCTCGGCTGAGATGAGGACGCTGGTATCAATCGCGACCGGCATAACCAAAGACCGCGGAAGCGGCATCCATTGCCTGCTGCAATTGCCGGCTGTCCGCCTGGCTGAAGCCGCGCCCGCGCAAGAGCCGGAGCAGTTCCGAACGGCTGGCACCGACGCGCGGTCGGATCTCAGCCACGATCCTGCCGTGCCGCTGGACTTCCACAACTTCGCCGCCCTGGGTCACCCGATCGAGAACACTCTCGCTGTCGCTGGCCAATATTGTCGCCGTCACTATCATGGAACCCAAATACGTGATTTCTTGCCGTTTTTTGGCGCGCAGCACGGCGATCGCTTCGCCGTGGAAGACGCGTTTCGCCCTCTCTTGAATTGAAGCTGACTCGAAGCCCAGGACCTTAACCGTATCTATGCAGCAGGAGTGCGGGCATCCATGCTGCGCGAGGGTGGAAGGCCCGTCTGTGCGGCCCGCTCGAGACGGCTTTCAATTGGCAAAACAACTCACTAAAAGGTGAGGGACACCTCAAGCGGGAGGTCGTCGCAAAACTCGGTTGCTGCCAATTGCTTGCGGCACGCCCAGGCATGGATGCCCGCGCTCCCATTGAATGGCTTAGTCATGCGGCCCTCCTTAGCAACTTGGTTCGGAATAATTCCAGGACCAGGTCAAGCTCCTCCTGGGTGGTTGTTCGTCCGAGGCTGAACCGGACGGCACCGAGGCCGACGCCTTCAGGAACGCCCATGGCCTTCAGCACGGGCGAAAGTTCGTGGCGTCCGCTGTGGCACGCCGAGCCGGTGGAGGCAGCCACGCCGTCCAACATTTCGAGCACCTCGCTGCCGATGCGACCGGCGAAGCTCACGTTGAGTGTGTTCGGCAGGCGCTCCACCGGATGGCCGTTCAGGTGCAGGCCGGCGCCGAACAACCGCTGCAAGCCGTCGTGCAAATAGTCGCGCAATTCCGTGAGGACCGCGCGGCGCGCCTCCGACTCCGCGGCGGCCAGTTTACAGGCCGCGCCGAGCGCCACATCGAGCAAGACGTTCTCGGTGCCGGCGCGCCGCCCCGCCTCATGCCCCGCGCCGTGCATCAAGGGTTCCAGCACAACGCCTGGGCGGATGTAGAGCGCACCGACGCCTTTAGGCGCGTAGAGCTTGTGCCCAGCCACGGACAACAAGTCCACGCCCAACTCGTCCACCCGCGCCGGAATCTTGCCCACGGACTGCGCAGCGTCGGTGTGAAACAGCACACCGTGTTCGCGGGTGATGCGCGCGATCTCCGCGACGGGCTGCAGCGTGCCGACTTCGTTGTTGGCGTGCATCACGCTCACGAGGATGGTGCGGGGCGTGATGGCCCGGCCCACATCGTCAGGGTCAACCATCCCAGTGCTGTCCACGGGCAGGCAAGTGACTTTCGCGCCCAGTCCCTCCAGGAACCGGCACGGCTGCAGAACGGCCGGATGCTCGACTTGGGTCGTGACCAGGTGATTGCCTTTGTGCCGGAGCGCGAAGAACGCGCCTTTGATGGCATGGTTGTTCGCCTCCGTGCCGCCACTGGTGAAGACAATTTCGCCCGGCGAGCAGCCGAGCAGCGCCGCGACCTGGCTGCGTGCTGTCTCCAGAGCTTGCCTCGCAGGCGCGCTTGCCCAGTGATGGCTGGACGGGTTCCCGTAGTGTTCACTCCAGAATGGCCGCATGGCCTGGGCCACTTCCGGCGCAATCGGCGTGCTGGCGTTACAATCAAGGTAGATGCGGTTCATGGTCGTTGACTTACTTCGAGGAGGACACAACCGCCAGCGCGACGAAAACCGCGAGCATCACCGCCTGGAAAACGTAAGGGAAACCTTGCCACAGGACCAAAGCTCGAACGCCCGGTAACGGAAGCAAGTTGAACCCCTCGGGCGGGACTGTCCGACCTAAATTCCCTGCCGGCGAGAGGCCGCTTTGTTTGGCTCCCGCTACCGCTGAAGGTTCCGGCAGCGCCTCGCTGGGATGAATTGTCTTCATTGCTTTGCTTTTTGCTCCGCGAAGCCGAAGTAACTGAATTTTTGTTCCGTGTTCCACGGCGTGACGTGCGTCTCGTCCACCTGCTCGACCCACCGCAGTCTCGGTCCCAGTTCGGCGCAGATGGACGCCGCGTCGTAACGGGCCACATCGAGACCGCTGCATTTGGGCGGGCCCTCCTTGGCAAAGGTGGCGATGATGACGTGGCCACCGGGCACGAGCGTCCGCATCAGGGTTTGAACGTATTTTCTGCGGTCGGCTTCGTCCGTCAGAAAGTGAAAGACGGCACGGTCGTGCCAAAGCCCGAATCGGCGCGGCGGAATGAACTCGGTAACATCGGCTTCGAGCCACGTGACTTCCTCGGCGCGCGGGCCGAGACGCTGTCTCGCATAGCCGAGCGCGACGCCGGAAAGGTCCAGCACTGCCAAGTTGCCAAAGCCGGCCTCGAGCAGGCCATCCACCAACACCGAAGCGCCGCCGCCCACGTCAATAACGCCGTCGTCTGGGCCGACCCCGGAGGCTTCGATGAGCCGGAGGGACACGGCGGGCTGGGTTTGATACCAACTCACGTCCAGCGCGCCTTTGGTCTGATAGACGTGGTTCCAGTGTTCTTT
>CAYIIH010000231.1:12246-14003 GCA_964363225.1 uncultured Verrucomicrobiota bacterium
TCAGTTTTAGAGTGCCCTCAGAAATCACATCGCCCCTTGGCTTAATGAAACCAAGGGGCGATGCGCGGACCCGTTCTCGTCGCCAAAGCGCCATCAGCTACTTCTCGATCGCCCGGTAGAAGCGGAAGCTTCCGGAGGCCGTGTTATCCTGGATCTGCAGGAGGCCATTCGCATCGGCGGTGTTGGTGCTGAGCGGCATCCATGTGCCCAGATTCTGGGAGGCCTCGATGGTGTAGGTAAAGCCCTTGAGGCCGGTCACGCGCACACCGGCTGTCCCCGCGCCGAGCGAAACCAACTCCAGATGCGACTGCAGGTAACTGGCGGCCCATTGCGCCCGCTCCGTCTTCGTGGTTCCCTTGTCCTGGTGGCAGCGGTAAGTGCAGGAATTCGCCTGGTTGTCGGGTCCGTACCGAATGGAAGTTTCCGGGCGCATGGACTTGAAGGTGTGCGGGTGCAGCGCGCCCCGGAGCGTGGCGCTGTTCACATTGATCACGTCGGGCATGTGGCAGTCAATGCAGTTGAGCGTCGCGGCCATCGCCTTGGACGTGAAGTAATGCACGTGTTGGGCATCCGCTCCGGTGTGGCAGGTGGTGCAGGTGACGCCCGCTTTGAGGCCCTCACCGTCCCACTTGGCGAAGTTGGTGGCGCCGGCGGCGTTGTCATAGAGCGCAATGCCGTAAATGCCGTTGGTGGGCGCATTGGCACCGGCCGGGATGCCCGAGTAAACCGTCAGCAAACCGGACGTGTGCGGGTCATGGCAGCTTGTGCAGGTGACATTCTTCTCATAGTGCTTCGTCACGTGGGCGCCCGGATAGTTCATGTCGAGGTACTGCTGGCGATGCCGCTTGGACGTGCCGTCGGGGAAGAACGACGAATTCGTGTCCGAGAGCGGCTGCGGGATGTACTTTAAAGTCTCCGGTTTGCCCAACTCATATCCGATCGGGAAGTTGAACTGCTTGTTGGTAAAGCTCCCCATGGCTACATTCTGAGCGCGGATGTGACAGTAGCCACACCCTTCGTTGGAGGTGTCTTTGATGATAAAGCTCGTGTCCCCTTCACTCTGGACATGGTCCCCACCTGGGCCATGGCAGGATTCGCAACTGATGTTGATCTCGGAGAAGGTCTGCGTCGCGGGATCGTAGCCCGTGCTATGGCAGCCGGCGCACTGGATCAGCCAGTTCCGCGTTCCGTCGCGGTCGTCACGGTAGGTCCCCTTGATGGGGTCCCACTCATACTTCGTGACCTTGAAGGTCGCCTTGCCGGTGGCGGCGTCCACGCCTTCCTTGATGTAGCTCTCTTCCTTGTACCAGCCGCCCATGGCGTAGGTGACTTCGGAGAGCGGCGGCGCCTTGGCCGCGTTGAGGTTGCCGTGAACGTGGCTGACGCTGGCCGCCATGCTCAACTGCGTGGACGGAATGGTTCCGTCGGCGCTGATCTTGCGGATCATTTTCGAGTGAATCGAGCTCGCGAGCTGTTGGTACTTGGTACTGTGGCAGGTCGCGCAGGCGCTGCTGCCAACATAAGTGGCGGCGGACAGCGGCGCGGCTAGCGCGAGCATGGCGCCGAGCGTCAGAATCAATGTCCGATTCGAGGGTTTTCTGGCTGAGAGAGAATGGATCGTCATAGGAGGTTCCTGTCTTTCTGATTCCTGGCTGCGCGCGGCGACCGCCGCCGCTTGGGCCGCGACCGGGTTTCCGGTTTGGATTGGAAAATCCGGCCGGCCCCAAAAAATGGCCTGTGAGTCAGGGTCTTTCACG
>CAYIIH010000232.1:0-13998 GCA_964363225.1 uncultured Verrucomicrobiota bacterium
AGTTGAAGTGGCCGGGTTTGATTACTACGACACGAAGACGGGGCAAATCGTATCGGGCGGCGCGGGCCAGATCGCGGTGTGGATGCTGGACACGGATTACGACGGGCGGAGTCTGTTTGCGCGGCAGGTGTTCTTCCCGATGGCCGGGGAGAAAGAAGGTTGGTCGAAGCTGGCGAAGAACCTCAAGGCGGAGATTGACGAAACCTTGATCGAAGCCTATCGCGGCACCGTGTCGCTAGCGTTCGCGCCGGGCCAGCATGGCCGCGTGGCGGTGAAGATCGTGGATGATCGGGGGATTGAGAGTTTGAAGATATTGGAGATAAGCTGATATGGCTTTTGAATCCTTAACGGAAGCCCGCATCCAAGAGCTGTTGCGGATGCCGAAGCGCGTGACGAATCCAACCGCGCGCAACGTCGCGGATGCGAACCACGAGCGCCGGGATTATGTTGTGGAGAGCGCCGAGGGCGCGGAGCGATTCAAACTTTTTGTGCGCCAGAACAAGACCATCAGCGATGACTTTTCCTGCGGGCTGCAATGGCTGCCGGCGGGGGGTGAAAGCCTGATTTTGGCCCGCTACAACGGCTCAAGCCACGAACACCCGAACAAATTGGAGGGAACAAAGTTGAGTTTCGCCTGCCACATTCACCAGGCAACCGAACGATACGTGCAAGCGAATCTGAAACCCGAAGGCTTCGCGGCAGCGGAAACCGCGAAGTATCAAACGTGTGATGGCGCTTTGCACCAGCTTGTTACCGACTGCAACGTCAGCGGACTTGAAACCAAGGCCGACCACCCGGAGTTATTTCAATGAGCTTCGATGTTAATCTTCTCAAAGAGCGGCTTTGCAAAACACTCTGCGGCGAAGTCCAGATTCACAAGACGCGCCAAGGGTATCTGCAAATTCTGACTCCCTTTACGTTCACGGACGGCGACACGTTTCAGGTGTATTTGCAGGAAATGCCCGGCGGCGGAGTGCGGTTGACCGATTTCGGCCACACACTCATGCACCTGAGTTACGAGAACGACCTAGGAAAATTCCGGGAAGGCACACGCGGCAAGCTGTTCGACCAAGTCCTGGCAACCGTCGGGATGCGGGAAGAGAATGGCCAACTGGTCTTTGACGCGGCGTTGGAAAGTTTGGGGGGGGAAATTCTTCAGTTCGGCCAGGGGTTGACCCGAATTCATGACCTGACCTTTCTCAACCGCGCCCGTGTCGCGAGCACTTTCTACGAAGATTTGAAGGAGCGGCTTTACAGCCTGGTTGCTTCCGAAAAAATCCAACCTGAATACATCCTGGCCGGTGAGACGGATGCGGAAAGTTACCCAATTGATTTTCGCGTCGAAGGCAAACGCGCACCGCTGTTTGTGTTTGGCGTCGCCGGTCGGGACAAAGCTCGCCTCGTGACCATCGTTCTCGAGCATTGGCTCCGAGCGAAGGTTGATTTCGATTCACTGCTGATTTTCCAAGAGCAACAGGAAATTCCTCGTCAGGATTTGGCCAGGTTGTCAAACGTTGGCGGTGAGATGGTTGCCTCGCTTGACGCATCGGAGGATTTTCAGCGGAAAATCGTCAAGCTGGCGGCATGAAAAGCAACAGTCCCAACATTTCGCGCGCGAGCTTCGAACATTTGAGGGGGAGGTTGGAACGTTTGGCCGGGAGGTTCGAACGTTTGGGCGCGAACTCCGAACATTTGCCCGCTGCTCCCGCTCCGTAAAATGGCTTCCGGCCTCACCCATCTCATCGTCAACTCGCCCTACGACGAGCCGAAGCATCATTGGCACTATCACCGGGAGACGCAGAAGTTTTCGCTCAAGGATGGCCGTCGTCCGGCAGGTTACGTCATCGCGTCGGAAAGTTCCAAGGCGTTTGACGATCCTGGACGGTTCATCCCGATTGAACTGGTGAACCAAATCCGTCCCCGCGTGAAGGCCTGGCGCGAGAGCGGTTACGCCGGGGTGAGCGGCATCACGCGGCGGTTGCTGGAACATTGGCGCGGTTCGGAGCGTTACGAGCGCCAGCGGCTGTTCTTTTGCCAGCTTGAAGCGATGGAAACGCTCATCTGGCTCACGGAAGCCCCGGCGTCGGAGCGCGTCGGCATTGCGATCTCGTCAGACGGCGGGGCGTTTCAACGGCTGTGCTGCAAGATGGCCACGGGCAGCGGCAAGACGGTCGTGATGGCCATGCTCGTCGCGTGGCAGGTGTTGAACAAGGTCACGTATCCGCAGGACGACCGCTTTTCGAAACACATTTTCATCGTTGCGCCCGGTTTGACGGTCAAGAGCCGGTTGCAAGTACTCATTCCCGCCGGGCCGGGCAATTACTATGACGAGTTCGACATCGTGCCCGGCGGGTTGCGGGAGCAGTTGCGGCAGGGCAAAGTCGTGGTTCGCAACTGGCACGTCCTGAATTGGGAAACGGACGACAAAGTTCGCAAGAAGCGGAGCGTGGACAAGCGCGGCGCAAAGAGTGACGAGGCTTACGTGCGCGAAGTGCTCGGCGACATGGCGAAGGTAAACAATATCCTCGTCATCAACGACGAGGCGCACCACGCCTGGCGCGTCAACCCCGAGTCGAAGAAGGCGAAAATTGACCGGGCGTTGATCGAGGAAGCGACGAAGTGGGTCGGCGGGCTTGACCGGATTCACAAGGCGCGGCGGATTCTGCGGTGCTTCGATTTCTCCGCGACGCCGTTCTCGCCGAGCGGCAAGCAGAGTTCCGAGGAATCGTTGTTCGGCTGGATTGTCAGCGACTTCGGATTGAACGATGCGATTGAGGGCGGATTGGTCAAGACGCCACGCGTCGTCGTGCGTGACGACGGGATGCCGGACGTGAAAACCTACAAGTCGAAGCTCTACCACATTTACGAGCATGTGCGCGATGACTTGAGCCGGAGCGCCCAGGAGTTTGATCCCTTGCCCGACCTGGTGATGAACGCCTACCTGCTTTTGGGCAAAGACTGGCTCGCCACGTATCAGGATTGGAAGAAGCTCGGTTATCCAACGCCGCCCGTGATGATTACCGTCGCCAACCGCACGGAAACCGCCGCCCGCGTGAAAAACACTTTCGACAAGAAGAAGGTGTTGATTGACGAACTGTGCGACCCGGAAAGGACGCTGCACATTGACTCGAAGGTGCTCGACATGGCGGAGGCGAAGGAGGAGGAAGGCGAGTCTCAACCAGAGAACGGCGCAAGTGACGATGACGACGAGCCGAAGCAGAAGAAACTGACCAAAGCGGAGCAGGCGGAGTTGCTGCGCAAGACGGTTGACACCGTGGGTAAGATTGGCGAGCCGGGCGAGAAAATCCAAAAGGTGATTTCCGTCGGGATGTTGTCGGAAGGTTGGGATGCGAAGACGGTGACGCACATTATGGGCTTGCGGGCGTTTTCGAGCCAGTTGCTTTGCGAGCAGGTGGTCGGACGTGGGTTGCGTCGCACGAGTTACGAGGCAAAGAAAGTGCCGCACCCGGTCACGGGCACGGCAGTGGAACTTTTCGAGGCGGAATACGTGAACATCTTCGGTGTGCCGTTCACTTTTCTGCCCCACGAAGGCGGCACGGACGGCCCGTTGCCTCCGCCGTCGCCGAAGACACGGATTGAACCCGCGCGAGAAAAGGTTGGTTTCTTGATCAGTTGGCCGAACATCATTCGCATTGACCACGTTTGCCGCCCGAAGTTGGAATTGGATTTGAAACAGGTCGAGCCGCTGGTGCTCAACGCGACGGACAAGATCGAAAACGCGGAGATGGCTGCGGTCGTTGCGGGCAAGCCGAACCTGGCGGTGTTGACGGAGATTGACCTGCAAGCGTTGGCGGAGCGGTTCAGATTCCAGAAGATCGTGTTCGAGGTTGCCCGCGATGTTTACGACCAGATGAAGCCGACGTGGAAAGGCGCGAAGGAAAATCTGCTCGCTCAGGTGATTCGACTTGTAGAGAAGTTCATCACGTCGCCGTTGCTCGAAATCAATCCGCCGTTGTTCTATCGGGACGAAATGAAGCGTCGCGTAATGCTCACGTTGAACATGGCGCGCATCGTCCAACACGTTTTCGAGCAAATCCGATTCGGCAACACGGTGACGATTGAACCGGTGTTCGACAGCAACCGGCCAATCCGTTCAACGGCGGACATGCAGCCTTGGTTCACTGGCAAGCCGGTCGTGGCGGCGAATCGCTCGCACATCAATTTGTGCGTGGCGGACTCGACTTGGGAAGCGCAAGCCGCTTACGAACTCGACCACAACGCGAACGTCGCAGCTTGGGCGAAGAACGATCACTTGGGCTTCGAGATTGCCTACATCTTCGCGGGAGTGTTTCACAAGTTCCGCCCCGACTACCTGATTCGGCTCGTGAACGGCGTGCTGCTCCTCGTAGAAACCAAAGGGCAGGACACGTCCAAAGATCAAACGAAGCGACGATACCTTGGCGAATGGATAAAGGCGGTGAATGAACACGGTGGCTTTGGCAAGTGGACTTCCGACGTGTGCCTGAATCCGTCCGACCTGCCGACGGCCCTCCACAATGCGACAAAAGGTTAGCTCTTCGTGTCTCCTCTCCTGCTTTCGCAATCCTTTCCGCCCCACTCTTGCTCAACTTTTCCGGTAACGTACTCCAACAAAAGGGCCTTCATTTTGTTTGCCCGGGCGATGCCACCCAGAAATGGCCAAAGCCTCTCCTGAAGCTGCGCGGTAATGAATGGCCGCCGATCCTTTGTGCTGAACACATAGTGAGAAGAAGATCTGACGTAGGACATTGGGGGATTCAGCCGTCCCAGCGGGACTTACGCGATCGCCAATTCGACCCCGGCAGTAGACTGCCGGGCTATTCTCGAATCTCCCTCCGGCAGGCGGAGACTGTCAGAATGTCCAAACTCCAGAGCCGGTCGGAAACCGGCGCTCCGCCCGCCATGATTGAGGCATTGCTGATCGGCGCAGATTCTTGCTGCAAACCCCGTTTGGCTTGTGCTAGTGTGGTTCTCCGTGATACTGAACCGCAAAGCATGGCAATTCCCATGAGGCTCTTCAGTATTTCACGGTTAAACAAACAGGCTCCCGGCGAGGCAGTTTGGCTTAAGCCAGACGCTTGCAACGGAAGAGCGGCCGGCTTGCCCCGGCAAGCCGACAAAATCCGAAACCAACATGAAAACCAGCGCAAAACCATCGGGCAAAAAACCGAAAATAGCGGTCAAAGATCTGAAGACCAGGAAAGATCCAAAGGGCGGGGCTGATCATTCCAGCAGCAGTTCCTCTCGTTAGGGTGTGACGATGCGAAAGGAGCGCGGGCCTCCGGGCCTGCGCGTGCGTAAACGACGTGCCTTTCCGGCCTCGAACGAGTCCGCTTTCGACCGGCAACGGAACTCACTGATTGGTGAGGGGCGCCACCGCCGGGCTGTCTGGGCCAGACTTGGCTTCTGTTCAACGTTGGCTCAACACGCAGGCAGGGATGTGCCCGCGCTCCAAGTGAACGGGCCCCGCTGAGATGAGATTTGCCTGCTTCATTGCCGCGCTGCTGTGGCTGGCCCCTGCTGCTGGCGCCCAGAATCAAGTCCTGGACCTGGATGGCAAGGACAGCTTCGTCGAACTGCCGCCGGATAGCTTCAAAGCCCTTGACGAGGCCACCATCGAAGCGTGGGTGAAATGGGAGAACGTCCGGGGGTATGGCCGCCTCTTCAATTGCGGGCAGAAGCGGAGCGATTTTTCGATTGCCTTGTTGAATGGGCTGGACTTGTGGTTGGTGTTGGTCGATGACCAGTCCAGGAACCAGGAACTCATCGTTTCGGCCATCGTCAAGCCGCGCGCCTGGTGCCATATTGCCGCCGTCACTGGCCACGAAGGGATGAAACTCTATTTCGATGGCATGCTGGTCGCCACCCAGAGTTTCACGGGCAGCTTTTCGATGCTCAAGTCGGGGGCTAAGAATTATCTGGGCAAAACGGTTTCAGACGGTGATTCCGACCCCGCCTTTCACGGGCAGATCGATGACGTGCGCGTTTGGCGGGTGGCCCGCACCGGCGAGCAAATCCAGCGGGATATGTTCGCCCCGTTAACCGGGCGGGAGGAGGGATTGGCTGCGCTGTGGGACTTCGAGGCAGGCGATGCCCGCGACCGTTCCACCAATCAATTTCACGGACAGCTCCGGGGCACCGCCAGAATTGTCGCAGCACGAAGGCCTTCTGCGGATGAACTGGCGCGCCCGGCCTTGCTTTGCGGCTCGGTTCGAGACACGACGGACCAACCTCTTTCCGATGCCTTCGTGTCGGTGGAACAAGAGGACAAGGAAGTGGCCCGCACCAGCGCCAACTCGTCCGGCGAGTATCGGCTGGCGGTTTATCCGGAAGGCAAATCGTTTGACCTGGCTGCCAGCAGCGGCGATGGAGGAGCTTGGCAAACGAATCTTCAGTTGCGGCCGGGCGAACGCCGGCAGCTCGATCTGGACGCCGGAGAATCCACTGGCATTTCAGGCACGGTCACGGCGCGTGATAACAGTTCGCCCCTGGCGTTTGTCTCGGTTCAATTGGTCCGGCCGGCTTCGGAAGCTCCGGCGCCGGATGGGACCGTTCCGCGTCCGCCGCGGGTCGTCGATGCGACATTTACCGACGAGAAGGGCCGATTTCGCTTTGCCAATGTCAAGCCGGGCCCATTCCAGATTCGTTGCCAGGTTCCGGGGAAGTTAATCTATCATAAGGACCCGGTTACGATTGAACCCGGCTCGCCATCGCTGCCAGGCGGGCAGGCCGACGCAACCCAAGCCGGACGGGCAGATGGGCGGCAGCGGCCATCAATCGATTTTCGTCTGGCCCCATTTAGGAAGGGGACGTGGAAAAGCTTCGGCTTCCTGGACCGATTGGCTCACGAGGAAGTGCGTGATATCCACATTGACCCGGACGGAACAATGTGGTTCGCCACGGCGGGCGGGGTTTCGCGATATGACGGCAAAGGTTTCATCAGTTACACCAAAGAGGACGGCCTGGCGCACAATCATATCTCGGTCGCAGCCCGCGGCCCGGACGGAGCGATGTGGTTTGGCACCGAAGGAGGGGTTTCGCGGTTCGATTCATCAGCCGAGCCCGGAAGTGCCAGGAAATGGCAGAGCTTTACGACCGCAGACGGTTTGGCGCGGGACAATGTAGTCTCCATCGCCTTCGATGCGGCGGGCAGCGCCTGGTTTGGCACGGGCGGCGGCTCAGTCTATGGCAGCGGCAACGGGCTTTCGCGCTACGACGGGAATCGATGGACCAGTTTCACCCCGGCGCAGGGCGTGCCCCACTATGACGTTCACGCCCTGGTCTGGGACCCTAAGGGCCTGCTGTGGCTGGGCACTCATGCCGGCGTGGGCCAGTACGATGGCAAAGAGTTCAACGCCAAAATAACCAAAGCGGATGGGCTGCTTCATGACGGCGTCCATTCTCTCTTCCGGGAGGGCGATGGAACGCTCTGGATTGGCGCCCATCGCGTCGTTTCACGTTATGGTCCAACGGCCGATTCTGCCGGCGCTCAGGTTTTGACGCATTTGACGGTCAAAGAAGGATTTGTGCCGGACGTGGCCAACGCCCTCCTGCGGGACTCGCGCGGCATCTTATGGATCGGCACGGACGGCATGGGCTTGTTCCGCTACGACGGCAAGACTCTGGTCCGGTTCACGCATCACGATGGCTTGGCTGGAGACGTGATTTACGCGCTGCGTGAAGCTTCGGATGGCCTGCTGTGGATTGGCACCGGCAACGGCGTCTCCTGCTACGATGAAACCAGCTTCGCGAGTTTCACTGCGCAGGATGGCTTGCCCAACAACGCGGTGAGCAGGATTTTTCCGGACGCGGACGGCGCGTTCTGGGTTGCGCGCCCCGTGCCGTATGATGGCTATGGCTGGCCGCTCTGGCGTTCGCCAGGCGACGGTGTCACGCGCTTTGACGGGGAGGGTTTCCGGAACTTCAGCGCGGTCGAGGGCCTGGCCGGCAACCACGTCCACGCGATGGCGCGTGATGCACAAGAGGGAACCTGGGTTGGCACTGACCAGGGACTGGCCCGCTACGATGGCAAAAAGTTCAGCAAGATACTGTTGCCGAAGGAAGAGGGCGTATTGAGTTTGCATTACGGTCGCGATGGCCTGCTTTGGGTGGGCACTCGGAATTCCATCTGGCGGCACAACGGCCGGCAAATAGAGGACCTGGCGACTGTCTATAAACTGCCACCGCAGACGGTGCTCGCCATTCATGGCCAAACTAACGGCACGCTCTGGTTCGCCACGCGGGAGAGAGGCTTGTGGCGCTTTGACGGGCGGCAGTTTTCTAATTTTAACAAAACAAACGGGCTGCCTGGCAACTGGATGCAATCCATCACGGAGGCGCCGGATGGAACGTTCTGGTTTACCACGGGCCAAACGCCGGTTGAACCGGCCCAGGGCGTGGTTCGGTATGACGGCAAACAATTCACGACGTTTGCGACCACGAACGGTTTGGCCGAGAATTATGTTCGCGTCATTCATTGTGATCGCGACGGCACAGTTTGGTTTGGCACCGGGAGCAGCGGTCTTTGCCGCCTCCGTCCTTCGGCGGAGCAGAAAGTTGAAAAGCCGTTCGAGACGTTCACTCAAGCCAAAGGCCAGCTCGGACAAAACTCCGTCAACGCTCTTTATCGGGATGCGTCCGGCTTGCTCTGGGCCGGCACCGACGGCGGTGTGGCGTGCTTCGATGGAGCGGCCTGGTCTTCCCTGGACAAGCGTGATGGCCTGGCCGGCCAAAAAGTGACTGCCATTGCCGAGGATGGCAAGGGTTTCCTCTGGTTTGGGACCGATCAGGGCCTGACCCGTTTCAAGCGGCGTTCATTCCAGCCACACCCACCGGTCGTCACCGTGCAGAGCGATCAGCCCGCGTCGGGACGGTCAGGCTGGTTTGCCAACGCCAGCGACCGGAACGAAGCGGGACTCCCCCAACCCGAGGAAATGCTCACGGGCAAGGCAAACCCGCCGGTTGTGACAAGCGGCCGGCGCGTGACGTTTCGTTGTTACGCGGCGGACCTCAAAGCGCGCTCCGAACATCGGCAGTACCGCTTTCAACGGGCCAAAGGCCTTTGCACGCCGTCCGAACTGATGAAAAACCCGACCGGGTTTCCTTTTTCCACGCCCACCAACGAGACCCAGTTCGAGACCGCGTTCGAGGAGCCGGGCCTGTACACGGTTGCCGTGCAGTATATCGACCGCGACCTCAATTACTCCTTGCCGTCGGTAACCATGATGACGGTCGTGCCGCCTTGGTACCGCAACGGCTGGATCGTCCTTCCCTCCGGCGCGCTGGTGCTGGGGCTGCTGGCCACTTCCCTCCTCTCAACGTCGCGTTACCGGGCCAAGCGGCGCGAAGCGGAGCGGCTGCGAGAACAATTGTTCATCGAAGAGAAACGGGCCCGCGAGTCTGCCGAAGCGGCCAAGGAAGCCGCCGAAGTGGCCAACAAGGCCAAGAGCCGATTCCTGGCCAACATGAGCCACGAACTGCGCACGCCGCTCAATGCCATCATCGGCTACAGCGAAATGCTCCAGGAGGAAGTGGCGGACTTGGGTCACAACGAATTCATTCCGGACCTCCGCAAGATTCACGCCGCGGCCAAGCATCAACTCGGCCTGATTAACGAAATCCTGGATTTGTCGAAAATTGAGGCGGGCAAGATGACTTTGTATTTGGAGACCTTCGATATTGGCCAAATGGTCAAGGATGTTACGGCCACGATTCACCCGTTGGTGCTGAAGAACTCGAACCGGCTGGCGGTCGATTGCCCAGCCGAGATCGGTTCCATGCATGCGGATTTAACCAAAGTGCGCCAGGCGCTCTTCAACTTGTTGAGCAATGCCTGCAAGTTCACTGAAAACGGAACCGTGCAATTGCAGGTGAGCCGTCAGACGGACGAAGGAAAGGATTGGATCACGTTCCATGTCATCGATTCCGGCATCGGCATGACTCCGGATCAATTGGGCCGGCTCTTCGAATCGTTCAACCAGGGCGACACGGTCATCATGCGCAAGTATGGCGGCACGGGTTTGGGCCTGGCCATCAGCCGCCGCTTTTGCCGCTTGATGGGCGGGGATTTGACCGTGACGAGCGAGTTGGGAAAAGGCTCCGTCTTCAGCGCCCGGCTGCCGGTTGAAGTTCCGGAGTTGCAGGCCGGCTGAGCCATGGACTGTTCAGCCGCGCAGGGCCCAGCGCACGAGCTCACCCAGGCGCGGCGGCTTGCCTTGCATGAGCAACCCGATCCGGAAGACGCGGGTGGCGGCCACAGTCAGGAGCACGCTGAACAAAAGCATGCCCAGCAACCCCAGCCACGGCTGCCAGGCGGGCACACCGGCAGGCAGGCTCTGCCGCAACAGCATCAGCATCGGCGTGAACGGAGGAATGAACGAGCCCACCGTCGCCACCAGGCTGTGCGGCTCCTTTAAAACGGGACCCAGAAGAAACATCGGGATCAACATCGGCAGGAGCGAGGGCAACGCCAGGTTCTGGGCATCGCGGGCGTCGTTGCAGGCCGCGCCCAAGGCGAGAGAGTTGCCGCCCACCATCAGAATAGACAGGACTACGTATGTCAGAAACCAGGGCAGAAGGTGAAACGGGAAGAAGCCGACGGCACCCAACTGGAGGAGGGTGAAGAATGCGCCGCCGAGGTAAAAGGCCGAGCCGGTGAGGGCGACCCCCACGCTGCCCAGCAGCTTGCCGAGCATGATCTCGAACGGGGTCGCACAACCCAGCAGCACCTCGGCGATCCGCAGCGTCTTCTCTTCCATGACCGCGTTCAACAGCGGCGCCGCTCCCATCATGATCATGATCCATAACAGCAGCACCCCGATCATCGGCACCCCGATGGCTTCGATCTCGTTGCTCTTGCGCGCCTCCATGGTTTGGCCGGTCTTTGGATCGGCCGTCACCAAGCCCATCCCCTCTACCGCCGCCCACCGAAACAGGTCCTTCACCTGTGTCTCGGCGATGCCGGCGTCCGCCAGCCGCCGCCGCCGCAGTTCGTCGTTCAAAGGCCGTTCCAGCCAGCGGCGGATGTCATCCAGAGCCGCCCCTTTGGCATGGTAAGTGACGCGCGCCTGCTCCGCGTTGGTGCCCGGATGCAAGACCGCCGGCCCGATTTCCACGAAGGCGTGCAGAGCGCCCTGACGCACACGCTCTGACAACGCCAAGCGTTGCGCCAAACCGTCGTCCGTCGCCGGCTCGACCCGCTCGAGCACGTAGGCCGGTTTGACTTTCTTGCCGGTCTTGGCGTGGACCTCCTGGTTGTTGCGTTGTTCTGCGGCTTGGAAAAGGGCGTTGGTCAGGAGGCCGGACCGATCGACGATGGCAATCCGCTTGTCGCGGATGTCCACCTGTCCGCGGAATGCCACGACGCCGATCAAGCCGCCGCACATGAGCAAGGGGGCGAGAAAAAGGCCGATGATGAAGCCCTTGGTTTTGACCGACGCGACGTATTCGCGCTTGGCGATGCAGACGGCTCTACGCATGGGTGGCCTCCTTGGCCGCGGGCCCCGCGATTCGCACGAAGATGTCGTGCAGCGACGGCCGGGTGAGTTCGAAGCTTTGAATCGGGATTCGGGCCACCAAGTGGGCGAGAATCTGCTGGGGATCAGCGCCGGGCCGCAAGCGCAGCTCCTGGACTTGGCCAAAGTCATCCAGGTGCTCGACGCCGGGCAAGTCGTGCAACCGGGCGGCGCCGCCGTCCACCCGGAGCCGGACGGTGTCCGCCCCAAACTGGTCCTGGATCGAACGCAGGGTGCCATCGAGCACCTTGCGGCCTTGAAAGATCATGCAGATGAAATCGCACATGCGCTCCGCCATCGACATGTCGTGAGTGCTGAACAGGACGGTGGCCCCGCGTGCGCGGAGATCCAGGACGGCCTCGCGCAAGACGTCCATGTTGACCGGGTCCAGTCCGCTGAACGGTTCATCCAGGACCAGCAGCCGGGGTTCGCCCAAAACGGCGACGATGAATTGGACCTTCTGCGCCATGCCCTTGCTGAGTGTCTCCAGCTTTTTGCCGCCCCACTCCCGGAGACCGAACCGTTCCAGCCAAGTGTCCACCTCGCGCTCGAGGAGGCGGCCCGTTTTCAGTTTGCCGAAGAAACAAAGCAGCTCGCGGACGTTCATGCGCCGATACAATCCGCGTTCCTCGGGCAGATAGCCAAGGCGCGGATCGCGCACACCGAGCGACGGGTTGCCGAAGAGCCGCACGGCTCCCGCGTCCGGTTTGAAAATGTTCAACAAGACCCGCAGGGTGGTGGTCTTGCCGGAGCCGTTGGGACCGATGAACCCGTAGATGGTCCCCTCCGGCACCTGCAGCGAGAGCTGGGCCACGGCCAGCACGCTGCCGAAGGACTTGCTGATGTTCTCCAGCTCAACGGCATTCATGAGTTATCCGGCACCCCCCGCACCGCCGGCAACGAGCCAGGCGGGAGAATTGCCGGGCCGCAGTCTAAACCACCCACCGCCAGGCGCCACTATAATTCGGCCGGCGCGAATAGGTCGTGTCCATGCAGCAGCGTGGGCATCCATGCGCGTTGGTTAAAGACCGGTCTTTGCGGCCCGCCAACGCCTGTTTCCAATCGGCAAAACATATCACTAAACGGTGAGGGCTGCCTCGAGCGGGAGGTCTTCGCACAACTCGGTTGTGGCCAATCGCTTGCGCCACGCGCATGGATGCCCGCGCTCCTACTCTGCAAAAGTTCGGTTATGGGTTTCTTCACGAACCCACCGTTGAGTTTCGCCTTTTTGTAAAGTTCCGTGCCGGGATACGGCGCAGCAAGGCTGCTTCAACTTCTTTGGCTCTTTGGCGGGAGGAAGCTGACGTTCGAACTTGAGCAGGGCGTTTCCCAGATGAAGCAGGAGTTTTTCGCGCTCGTGCTGCTCGCGTTCGCTGATCCGTTGGATGTCGAACGACTGCTGACGCATCGTTTCGGCAAGCTCTTCGACACTGCGCCGAAGCTCATCAAGTTCCTTCCGGTTCTGCTGGACCTCATGAGCCAGGAAAAAGAGCTTGTGGATGTATTCAAATAGTTGCTTCAACACGATTGAGAATGCCGCGGATTTCCTTGAGTTTTCGGTCGATCGAAGCCTGCACCTTGCGGCCCGCTGTCCGGCTTCGCGCTATGTCTTTGCGAATGGCGTCAATCTTGGCCAGGTCTTCGTCAATCAGGGCGAGGTACTTCGCGTCCTCTTTGCTCGCGCCATTGGCGGTTGCTGCTTTCGTTGTCATGGGAACATTCTAGCCATCCGCGAGACGTTTGCAACCCGGCAAATCCGGCTTGCGCGGTAGTTCTGGCTGCGTCCGGCTTGTCGCCGGGTGCGACACAAGAGTCGCGCGTGTCACCGAACAACTTAACCCGAAGCGGAGACTCGACACCTCCCCCTGACCCTCTCCCCACTCGCCAAGGCACACCTCATCCGGCTTGCACCACCTTCTCCCCATCCGATGCGGAGAAAGGCGTCGAGGCGGAGAGGGAATCATGCGGCGGCTTTCGCTGCCTCCAAATCACTCCTCCGCTGGGCCATGGATTTGAAGAATTCGTAGCCTTCGCGCAGACGGCGGACGCAAACGTCCTTGTCCTCCAGCATGGTTTTGATGATGCGAAGAATTGGTTTCGGGCGCAGATAGTAGCGGTGGTAGAAGCGTTCGACGCTTTCGAAGATTTCGTCCTTGCTCAGGCCGGGATATTCGAGCGCGCTTTGCTGGAAGCCGTCGTCTTCCACGAGATCGGTCTTGTCCTTCTTCACGAACCAGCCGTTTTGACGCGCCATTTCGTAAAGCTCAGTGCCGGGATAGGGCGCGGCGAGGGAGACTTGCAGCGAAAACACGTCGAGTTCTTGCGCGAAGCGGATGGAGTTTTCGATGGTTTCCTTGGTCTCGACGGGCAGGCCGAGGATGAACGTGCCGTGAATCACCACGCCGGCTTGGTGGCAGGATTTGGTGAAGCGGCGCATTTCGTCCATCGTCACATGCGGATGATAGCGAATGCCGCCTTTCGCAGG
>CAYIIH010000233.1:0-13996 GCA_964363225.1 uncultured Verrucomicrobiota bacterium
TAACGCGGGAGCGTCTTGGACTGCGGCAGCCCTCTGCCGCTTTTCCACAAGCGCAGGGACCGCCACTTCCAGTCGCACTCTGCGAGTCGTGCATGCTGGCGTCGGTGACCGCATAGCGTTCGATCAACTTGCTTTGCGCGTCGGCCTTCAGGTTGTTCTTGTCACCGTAATGCACCTCCGCGTTCTTCTTGGTCCAGCGGGCGTCCACGTCCTTTTGCCGCTGCTTGGCGGGCGGTTCGGCCAGGGCCTGCTCCAACAGCGGGCGGAAACCCTCCCAATCGATCACCGTATCCAACCGGCTTAACGGGTTGTCCTTGGCCTCCAGCCATGGCACACGCAGTTCCACATCAAAGAATCCCTGCGTCTGCGCCGACCGGTAAGTTTTCATGGCTCGCATCGTAAACATCGTTCTCTGCCTCGTCCATTTCCTTCTCAACTATTCCGAACTTTTCACCAAGTTTTCGGAAGTGCCCTAAGGTTTCACCTTTCTGGCCACGCCCTCTTCGGACGCCGCCTTTTCTACGGCCAAGGCAACCTTGTTGACCACCTCCCGGTTAAAGACGCTGGGAATGATATATTCGGGGTTCAATTCCGCCGGAGAAATGCACTCGGCAATGGCCAAAACGACGACGGCGGTGCCATGCTGATCATCGTGAAAAACCGGAATATCCAGGCGTTCCTGCAGTTTCTCCTCGATCTCAAAGCAGCGAGGTGCCGAGATGTCCTTTAGGTTAATTCCGCCAAATCCGACGGACAGATTGGCCACGGTCTCCACAATCTGGCCGGGGTCTTTTGTGCTCAAGCAAATGGGATAAGCGTCGATGTCGGCGAATTGCTTGAACAACATGGCTTTGCCTTCCATCACCGGCAGGGCTGCCTCAGGCCCGATATCGCCCAACCCCAGCACGGCCGTGCCATCGCTCACCACGGCCACGGAATTCCCTTTAATGGTCAGCCGGTAGGCCTTGTCGGGGGTCCTCGGCGATGGCTTCACAAACGCGGGCCACGCCGGGGGTGTAGGCCATGGACAGGGTATCGCGCGTCGTGAGCGGCACTTTGTTTTGAATGGAGATTTTTCCGCCCAGATGGAGGAGAAAGACGCGATCCGAAACCTGGACCACTTTCAGATTCTTGACTTTCCGAACGGCTGCGACCAGCTCTTTGACGTGCTCTTCATCGCGGGCGCGCACGGTGACGTCGCGCGTCATTGACGTCGAATCGGATGCCACCAGGTCAATGGCCCCCAGGTCTCCGCCATGTTTGCCAATGGTGTGAACGATGCGTCCAAAGTTCCCAATCGAATTGGGATAACTGAGGCGCATGGTAAAAGAGTGGCTGACGGAAGGTGGGCTGAAAGTCGTTGGCATGGGCCGGCTCCTGGAAGTGGTTTCTATTGGTTAAACCTGGGGCAATGCTTCCGGACAGAGGCTGCGGACGGATAAATAATGGTGGATGCCCAACGCGGCCTTGCGAGCATCCCGCACCGCATGGACCACCAGACTGGGACCGCGGGTCAGGTCGCCTCCGGCAAACACGCCCGGAATCCCGGTCATTTGGTTGGCATCGACGATCACGCCGCCCCAGTCGTTCACGCCTATCTCGGACAAGTCGCTTCCCGGAGGAAAGGGCACCGGGTCGAAACCATAGGCCGCCAAAACGACATCCGCCGGGGCTTCAAACTCCGACTGGGGAATCGGGCGGGGTTTGCGGCGGCCGCTGGCATCGGGCGCGCCTAATTCCATCCGGACGCAACGAACCCGGCAGACCTTGCCCTCGGCGTCCCCCAAGATGGCGATGGGATTGATCAGAAAGCGAAACTGCGCGCCTTCCTCCAGGGCATTCGCATATTCCTTGCGGCTGCCCGGCATATTGGCCAAGTCACGCCGATAGAGGCAGATGGCTTCTTTCGCGCCGCAGCGAACAGCCGTGCGCAGGCAATCCATCGCAGTGTCCCCGCCGCCCAGAACGGCCACCCGTTTTCCCTCCACGTCGATGGGAGGAATATCCAGAGGAACGTCCACGTTTTTTTGAATGAGAAAGGGCAAGCCCTGATATACCCCCGGCAACTCGGCACCCGGAACATCCAAGGGCTTGGCTTGCTGAGCGCCGATGCCCAGAAACACGGCGTGAAAACCGGCCTGCAAGTCGTGCAGCGACAGGTCGCGCCCAATTTTCACGCCCAGTCGAAAAACCACGCCCCGCTCGCTCAACAGGTCGATGCGGCGTTGCACGATTGTCTTGTCCAGCTTGAAGGCGGGGATGCCGTTGACAAGGAG
This sequence comes from uncultured Verrucomicrobiota bacterium, assembly GCA_964363225.1. Classification (GTDB taxonomy): domain Bacteria; phylum Verrucomicrobiota; class Verrucomicrobiia; order Limisphaerales; family CAYIIH01; genus CAYIIH01. The sequence continues at coordinate 2,277 of CAYIIH010000233.1, forward strand.
CCCGCCCGGAATGAGCTGGGATTCAAAAATGGTGACGGCATAACCCCGCTGGGCCAGTTCATCCGCGCAAGCCATGCCCCCGGGGCCGGAGCCGATGACTGCCACCCGGAAACCATTGGGCGGCGCCGGAGAGGTTCTGACGGCGTCATGTGCGAAAGCATATTCGTTGATGAATTTCTCGATCGCCCCGATGGAGATCGGCTCAGACCGGGCATTCAAGATGCAGGAGCCTTCGCACAAACGTTCCTGCGGACAGACCCGCGAACAAATCTCGGGCATATTGCTGGTGGAACGAGAGATAGCTGCTGCTTCCAGAAACTGGCCTTCCGCCGTCAAGGCCATCCATTCCGGAATTCGATTGGCCAAAGGGCAGCCCGTGACGCAAAGCGGCTCCGGGCATTGGATACAACGCTGGGCCTGTGCTCGAGCGGTTGCCTCATCAAAGGACGAGTAAATCTCCAGGAAATCGGCGATCCTCTCGACCGCCGAACGTTTGGGGGGACTTTGCCGCGACAATTCATGCCAGGCGAGTTTGGCTTTCAATGCCGGTTGGGAGGCGGGATTTGTACTCACTTCGAGACGCTCAACTTTTTGTAAACCCGCCAGGCGACGCGACTTCGAATGCAGCGCCGGTGATATTTCATGGGTTGAAGGTTAAAATCCATCGGGCCAATGGCTTCACATTTATTGGCATTTATTCAATCAATCTTGCCAAGTTAAAGCCAATCTGGCTTCGCACACAACAAAAAGACAGAGAGTCGAGTGTGGAAAAACCGGGTCACATCGACCTTGAACCAGATCAGCAAGCCGGTGAGGCCCATGATGATCGTTCCCCACACCACCGCCCGGTACTCGATCTTCTCCGTGCAGCCAAAGCATGCAAACTGCGCCTTTGGCTGGTCCAAACACAGGCGATGGCGCGCTTTTTGGCTGTGACATCCTGAAGGTCCTTCTGGGGCGGCAGATAGTCCTCGAGCAACCGGCGGCCTTTTCCTAATGCATCCCAGCATACCTGGGATGTTCCTTGTGGACGGGGAGGCGGTTCACGATCCACCGATAAACCAAGACCTCGACCGTGACAATGGCGGCCACAATGATCCTCTCTTTCCAGTAGAAGAACTCGCGATGTGGGAGTTCCCACTGAAAGGCGAACATGGAAACCGTGAAGCGGTTGGCAATAACCCCCAGAATGGTGAAGATAGCCGTGAATCGCACCAATCTCACGTTCGCCTGCCGAATCCCGGCCAGGAACAGGCCGCACGGGAGCAGGACAAACCCAATCATCTCGATCAAGAACCAGGCCCCGTAATTGGACCGGAGAAGAGCCCAGTGATGGCCGTGAGCCAGCCCGATCATTTTCAAGCCAAAATAGGTGATCAGAACCAGCGCCGCCCCTTTGCCAAGCCCAAGCGTGAGAGAGTCCAAGGCTTGGTGATTCGCCGGGTCCATGCGCTGGGGCAGCAGCCGGCTGACCAAGGTGCTTTCCACGATCAGCATGGAAAGCCCGGCAAAAATGCTGGAGACAAAGAACAACAAAGGCAGGTAAGGGGAATACCACAGCGGATGGAGTTTGCTTGGGGCGAGGAGAAACAACGCGCCCAAGGCGGATTGGTGGAGCGTGGAGAGGATGACGCCAAAGATGGTGGCCCCGACCGTCACCCTCAAGGCCCAGCGCCGGAACCGGTCGGCCCCCACCCATTCGAAGATGGCGGGACAGAACTCCACGAGTTGGGTCGAGAGGTAGAGGGCCACGTGCCAAGCCACCAGGAACATGACGGACCCGGTTCCAAACGCCCTGAACATGGGGTACGGCAGACGCCAGGGCATCCCCAGGTCCACCAGCAGGTAAATAACGGCAAACAAATACCCAATGAAGCCGGTCAGGACGGCCGGCCGCAGCAGGGGATAGTATTGTCTGAGCCCAAAAAGATAGACGGCCGAGGCCATGAGAAACCCGGTCGAGGCCAAGGGGACGCCCGAAAAAAGTCCCCAACTCAGAAACAAACCCCACGGCTGGGCATTCGAGGCGTGCGTCACCGCTCCCAAGCCCAGCACGTACCGCATCACGACCAAAGGCAGGCCGGCCAGGATGATCAAGCCGGCCACCAAGTGAAAGGGCGTGACGAGCTCCCGAAGATAGGCTCGCAAAGGTTTTCCCTCGAACAGATGTTCCTGCATCCATTGCCGAGGCGGAACCGCCGCATGGCCACTCTTGGTCGTCATGATATCTCCTTCGAGTCCGCAGGACCGCCACTATCGCCAGTGGGAGCTTGCTGCCGGCTCTTCGTAAACAAATGGAATCCGCCCAACAAAGCCGGCCACACCACAAACACGACGGGAACGGCGGACAGGAACCCCCGGGTATAGTCGGCGAAAGGTTTCGTGCCCAGGCCCATGGGGAAACCAATCGTGGCGAAGGGGACTTCCGAGAGGTAGAGCCAACTCGTTCCACCGGCTTCGCTCACTCCATAGATATGGTCCTGGTATTTGCCGGGATGCTTCCTGATCGTCTCTGCCGCCTGCTTGATGAGGTCGCTCCGTTTGCCAAAAGTAATGGCCTCCCTGGGACAGATAGCCGCACAGGCGGGCCTTTCGCCCTTTTTGATCCGCTCGTAACACAAGGTGCATTTCCGGACTTTGGGGGAAGTCGGGTTGTGATATTCGTAGGCCGGAATGTTGAAAGGGCACGCGATCATGCAATACCGGCAACCCAGGCAGATGTCTTTGTTGTAGAGCACCGCTCCCTCTTTGGACTTGCTGAAAGCGCCGACCAGGCAGGCGGAGGCACAGGCCGGCTCGTTACAGTGCATGCATTGCTTTTTGGTAAAGACCGGTGGCTTGTCCGGTTGAGCGGGAGGATAACGGTTCACGACCGTGTAATTTTCCGCATCCGTGCGGCGTTCGCGCTCGAAAACGGCCTTGTCTTCCAGCGAGCCGATGATGGGCGGAAGCTGGTTGGCTTGCTTGCAGGCCTCTTCGCACTTGCGGCAACCAATGCAGAGAGACAGATCCATGAGCAGGCCAAAGCAGTCCGGGTAGCCGGTGAAATGCTCGACCGGGCTCAGGGCATTCGCGCGCTGACTGAAGAACAGGGTGCCGGCGCCGGCGGCAATCCCTCTTACGAAATGACGGCGATTGCTTTTCATAATGCGAGCGGCCTTTCTCGATCAATGCCCCCTTGGGGCGGATGCCGGTGTGGGTCCGCAATCACGCTTTGACCTGTGCGCGGCCAGGCCGTTCCGGTGCCGCGATGACCGATCATGGTGTTTTCAATTTTGTGCCCGGGAGTTTTTCCGGGTAGGTGATGTTCTCCTTCTCTTCATGACACTCCGAACAAATTGGCTTCTTGTCAAACTTGCTTCCCACATGGCAATCAACGCACGCTGCATCCTGATGGTCCTTGTCCAGCACCAAGCCCGTCTTCTCGTGACTAAACGCGGGTATCTCCTTGTCCGAATGACAATGGGCGCACTTTTCCTTCTTGTCCTCGGCAGTTTCGTGGCAACCCGCGCAAGGCGAATGATGCTCCGTGAAAGTCTTGGTCGGGACTGCCGCCTTTTCCGGCTTATGACAGTGGTTGCAGTTTTGCGCGCGGTGGCAACTCACGCACTTGAAGCCGAAGCGTTTGACATGGTCCTGGTGTCGGAATGTGACCAATCTGCCATGCTCGTACTTCGTTTCGTATCTCTTCTGCACGGGTTCTTCGGCATTGGGATGCAGCATGCCCATGATATCGGTCGGGTCCGGAATCTTGATCGCCACGGAGTCGGCGGTCTTTTTGGCATGGCACACCGCACACTCGGTTTCATGGCTCCACTCCCGGTGGCAGTTCAGGCACTGGCGGTGGTAGGCGCCTTTGAGGCTGGGTTTGGCGAGGTCTTGCGGGCCGGCCGCATCGTGGCACTCACGGCAACGCAGGATTTCGTGGGAGGGGTTATAGTGGTGACACAGGGCGCAGCCGCCGCTCATTTCCGTCATCTGGGCGTGCAGTTTATGCGCGAACAGGACGGGGACATACTGGCTGGAAAGCTGGTCAATTAAGACCACCTCCGGCCCTTGGTCTGCTGCCGAGCGTGGGCAAGGAATCAAGCAGGAGGCCTGTTTCGTGGGATTGGGGCAGGCATGGCAATCGGAACACCGGCGCTCCTTAGCGGCGGCAGCGGACGGCTTGACGACCTCTCCTTTGTTGCCGGCCAGCTCAGCGCCAAACAGCGGGAAGGAAAAGGACGCGAGAAGTGCAAGTATCGTGCAGCGCATTCAGGTGTCCTTTGATGCCTTTCCTTGGTTCAACAACTTCCAGAACATTGAAAACAGGAGAAGGAAGACGACCGCGATGATGTACTCAATTCCCTTGGTCAGGTTAATAAACTCCTGGAGGGTATTCGGATCATTCATGCCCGTGTGCTTTGCAGGTTGATGCGGAGTCCGATTCCAAAAGGGAATCTTGCCCGTTCCGCTGGAAGAACAAGATCACCCCGGCCCCGAAGAGGCAAGTGCCCAAGCTGGCGGCGTTGGCCCTGGTGAAGGCCTTCTTGCCGAGGCCATCGAGACCGGCGTCGCCCCGGCGGGCGGAGCAGGCGCAGCGACCTGGCAGAACGAACTTACGTGGCAGGCTTTTCGCACCCCGCCACCGCATGCAAGACTTACCATCTTAGCATTCATAGTTCTTAACTGTGTATTCTGATTATGCAGTAATACTAATCAATGCGTCAACCGCGAAATCATCGCGTAGGCGATCAGCATCAGAAGTATCACCCCGACGCCAAAGAACAGGTAGCCAAAGGAACGGGCGATGGTTTTCCAGCGCTCCCATTCGTCCTTGACGCGATGCTCCTCGAGCCGGCCCTCGGCCACCAGCCGGTCATACCACCGTTTGCGTTCATGCAGCAGTTCGGTTCTGGAAATGCGCCCGGAAAAGATGACAGTGTCCATGGGGAACTTTTCGAGCCGGAAATGCGTGTTGAAGAAGTGAATGGTAAAAATAAAACCGGCTGCGAGCAGCGCTTCGTCGGAATGCACAATGAGCGCGATGTTGATGATCCAACCGGGCATGAAGCGGGAGAAGACTTGCGGATACCACATGATCAGGCCCGACAGGCCGATAATGGCCACACCCCAGAACACGGCAAAGTAGTCGAACCGTTCCCAATAGGTCCAGCGATCGAATTGCGGCTTCGGTCCCTTGCCAAAAAACCAGCGGTTGTGCGCGATAAAGTCGCGCCAGTCCTGCAAATTCGGCACCATGGAATCGGGACCGAACAGCACGTCCCAGAACCGTTTGAACCGAAACTGGCCGCTGGCCGGGTCACGGACCGCCGCCCTTCCGTTCCACACCTTGATCGCCAGCGCCACCAAATGCAGCCCAAAGTAGAGAAACGTGATGAGAGCGCCGAAACGATGCAGTGCGCGGGCGCTCTCCGCCCCCCCGATGATGCCGAAGAGCAGCTTGGCCCAATCCGTGTAATAGAACTTGAGCGGCATGCCGGTGATGACCAGCAGCAGAAAACTGGTCACGACCAGAAAATGCAGAAACCGCTCGAACGGCTCGAACCGCGTGAACCACTCGTCGTCCACTTGCGTTTGAATTTTGGCTTCGCGGAATTTCTTGGAGTCATGCAGGTAGAGGTAAGCCGTCCGGTACAGCCACGCCAGCGTGTGCGCTCCGAAGAAGGCGAACACTCCCACCAACAGCGCGGTCATCAAGACAAACGTGACGTGCAGAGCCGGGTAATTCTTCCGGTCGAGCGGGTTCGCGTGCGGCTGGTATTTCGTGAAGCCTATCGTCGCGCCGGGATGACACTGCTGGCAGGTGGCGAGAACATTGGTTTGGGAAAGGCGGGATTGAGGATTGGAGGGCGGCAACACGTCATGGTGCCCGTGGCAATCGTAACAGGCGGCCACGTCCGAAGCGATGTTCGGTTTGCCCAGCGCCATTGCCTTGCCGTGGTAGGTGTCGCGGTAGTGCGTGAGCCGGTCCTCGTGGCATTTGCCGCAACGCCGGTCGCTGGCCATCTTGAAGTGGCCGTTCCGGGGCGTTTCGACTTCGTGCGCGGTGTGGCAGTCCGTGCAGACCGGCCCGCGTTTGTCGCCTTTGGCCAGGAGTTGGCCGTGGACACTTTGGTTGTAGATTTCCTCGACCTTGACATGGCACTTGCCGCAGGTCTTGGCGACATTGGCCTTGTTGATCGGCGAGCTGGGGATGGCGCTGCGCTTGATGTCGTGGACGCCGTGGCAATCGTTGCAGGAGGGCGCGACGATCAGACCCAGCTTCAGGAGCGCGCGGCCGTGGATGCTGTCCAGGTACTGCGCGGCGGCCTCCGGATACTTGATGCGGTACTGCTCGGCCAGCACGGCGTTGGAGTGGCACGCGACGCAGGTCGTCGGCAGGTTCAGCTTGAAGACCGGCGAGGCATGATGTTTGGCCGAGAGCATGTCGTGTTTTCCGTGGCAGTCGCTACAGGTGGCGGCGGCCGGGGCGCCTTGCGCATGGCTGGCACCGTGGATGCTGGCGGTGTATTCCTGAACCGCGATCTCGTGGTTGGAGGGAGTCTCATGGCAACCGACGCAGGTCGCGGGCTTGGCCGGGATATTGTCGTCCGGGTGCTTGTCGGTCAGATCGCTGTGGCAATTGACGCAAGCATTGGATTTGTGGACCGAGCCGGTGAACTTGGCGGCATCGACGAACAGGGAGATGGTCTTGCCCGCGGCGTTGGTCTTGGTCAGGGTCTGGTCTTCGTGGCAGAGGAGGCAGTCGCTGTTTTTGATGTCGGCCGCCCCCAACCGGGCCGTAAGCGCGCTCAAAAGCACGACGCAGAGACAGATTCGTTGCAACGCACCCGCCATTCTGACCGTGATATGGCTCTTAAGTTTTGCAGGGGCGAGGAGTGGCCGATCCCGCTCCAGAGCAGGCGGTCGCCGGTGGACCAATCGCACAAGCCCAGTTCGCGTCTGCCGAATCGAGTTAGAGTTCGCCGTCGTGGCAGTCATGGCAGGTTGGGTTTTCGTCCAGTTCATCTCCGGGGTGCGCGAACTTCAGTCCGCCCACGCTCAGCTTTTCCAGGTCGCTGCCACTGCCCTGGGCCAGGATGGTGTGGCAGGCGTTGCAGTCGCTGGCCTTGATCGTGGACTGGCCGTCGGCGGTCCTGTGCAGGCCGTCGTGGCAGCGGAAACAGCCGGGCCAGTCCCTGTGGCCAATGTTGTCCGGATAAGCCTTCCAACTGGCCCTCATTTCCGGGAAGAAATTGTCCTTGTAGATTTGTTGCACGCCTTCGATGGCTTGGCGGAGCCGCGGAGTGTCCCGCAGGTCGGGATAGCGGCTGACCAGAGTGGTGGCGATGCCCTGCAACGCTTCGGTCTCGTCCCTGTAACTACGGGTCAGGGCATAGACCGCGTTGGTCTTGATCCAGGACAGGCTATGATCAATGCGGCCCAAGCTGATGGCGAGGTTGACGGCGTCATTGGGCGTCTCGAACATGTGGGCCGGGCGGTTGTGGCAGTCCATGCAGTCCATGGTCCGGATGGCGTCCGGGTTCACCTCATTAGTAAAGTCCTTCGTGCGGAACTCGGTCACGACGCCCTGCGGGTCCTTGACGCGCACCCAAGGGATTTTCTGCCGGGACTCGTCGGTGGCGATGTACTCGACCTTGTTCTTGACGTTCATGTGCCAATGAATGCCGCCTTCCGGCCCGTGGGTGGGATCGCCGCCCCCCACCTTCATGAGCAGGCGCACGGTGAAGGGCGAATTGGTCTCGTCGCCGAGGAAATAGTGGTAGCTGCGTTCGAGGTTGCCGACGAATTTCTTGGGCCAGTGGCACTGCTCGCAAGTTTCCTGGGCGGGCCGGAGGTTCTTGATAGGCGTCGGCACCGGACGCGGGAACTTGTTGAAAACCGTGGCATAGACCTGGTATATGCCCGAGAGCTTGGACTTGACATACCAGGTTGCGCCGGGCCCGATGTGGCACTCCGTGCAGGCCACGCGGGCGTGAGGCCCGTGCTGGTAGCTGACGAGTTCGGGTTTCATCACGGTATGGCAGGCCTGGCCGCAAAACTGCACCGACTCGGTAAAATGGTAGGTGCCGTAGCTCCCCATGGCCGTGAAGAGCAAGAACACAATGCTGCCCGCCACAAAGATGCCCAGGATGCGGCGGTCGCGCGGCCGCGACAGATCAATCTGCAGCGCCGGCGGCACACCGGCAGCCTTGACGATCTTCCGGTGCCGCAGCCAAACGCCCAGCCCCGTCAGGACCAACCCGATGACGAGAAAAGTGGGCGACACCAGATAGGTCAGAATTCCGACGTAGGGGTTGCCGAAATGGGCAAAAGAGTCGAGGACAAACAACAGCAGAAAGGCAAATAGACTCCCCAACATGATCACCAGCCCTGTCAAACTCACCCAGTTGCGAAACAGGGAGAAGCGGCTAAACGGTTTTGGAGAGGAGATTTCGGAGTTCATAATTCAATGTTGCGATTGGCCTCATAAATGACAGTTTCATGCGAAAATAAACCCTCACCCCGGGACGATCTGGGGATGTTGCGCACATCAGCCACGAATCCTGATGCGACCCACCGGTCAGCTTCCACCATCCGGCCGGCGACCGAACTGTTGATCGGAGCAGAGCCCAGCGCCGGGTCCGCAGCCGAAAAGCCTATTTTTTCTTGAAAGCCCGCATGTAAGCGACCAGCGCCTTGATTTGGGCGTCACTCAGGTTCTCGGCGGGTTTCATCTTGGTTTTGTCTCCCTCTTTGAGACCGTCCTTGATGACCTTGAACATGTTTTCATCCTTGAGCGTCTCCTGGAACTTAGGATCGGTGTAATCCTTGGCGCCAGCTTTCTTGCCCATTTTGGTTTCGCCTTTTCCGTCGGTTCCGTGGCATTTGGCGCATTCCTTTTCGTAGATGGGTTTGACATCTTCCGCTCGCGCGGTCAATGCGGCAGCCGCCAGGACGGCGACGCTGAGGAGGAGTGTTTTTTTCATAGAGGTCTTGTTTCCATTGCGTTCGTTTCTGCAAAAAAGATCGTGCTGATCTCATCAAGGTACAGGCCAACATCGGGAGAGTTGACGCGCTGCTCAGCCGCGCCCGGGGCGGATTCCCAGGCCAGTTTCTGGCCGCAGCCTTGGCGAGTCGCCTCAAAGCCATTGTCGGTCCATATAACCATGCAAGAATTTTGCCTTGGACCAGGGAATCTGCTCTCCCATATTTGGCGATTTGTTAACATTTTTTGCCTGAAATACACACACACGTCAGATCTAGCAGCTTTAATGCTTGCTTATTGGAAACGGAAAGTAACCACCCTGCAATTTGGAATCAGAATGAGAGTAGGTTATTGAAATGTGAAATTGCCCAAAGAACATCGCTATTTCCAGGAAGGACTGGTCGTGCCTGTTACGCACAGAAGGCCGACGAACAGGAACGCGGAAGAGAGCGCAAAGGAGCGAGGTTTTGCGGTTTCCATCGGTAAACCCAATTCAAGACCGACAGGCGCGCGGAGAGGAGTGCCGAGGAAGCCTTTGCGAGGCATCCGGAAGTCTAGCTGCTGTTCTTACTCAGCCTTGAGGCTTTGGAGGTAACTGATGAGATCAGCCAGTTCGCCCTCGGAGATCTTGTCACCCCAACCGGGCATATAGAGGGGCGGCTTGGGACCATTTTCGTCCAGGGGAGCGGTGGTCGGTTGCCCCTCAGTGATGAAAGTTTCCAAGTAAACGGCGGCGGCATCCTTCGTTGCCGTCAGGGGCGGGACCATCTGGTTGGATTTGGCGTTGGGATTGGGCACACCGCCTTCGCCGTTGGGTCCGTGACAGCCGCCACAGCCGTATTTTCGATACACGGCTTTGCCGCGCTCAACGGGCGAGGCCGGTGCCGGAACTTTCATGAACCCAACGAGGTTCGTCTCCGTCAGAGAAACCAGGTACGAGGTCAGCGCCCGGATTTCCGGTTCGGTGAAATTAAATCTTGGCATGACCGTGCCTGGAGTCATAGCCGCCGGGTCCTGAAAATGTTTGACAATCCACTCGCTGCCGCGTCGCTTCGCGACCTCATCCAGGGCTGGGCCGACTTTGCCGCCATTCCCTCCGATCGAGTGGCAGCCGATGCAGCCTTTCTGTTCAAACAAACGCTGGCCCAGTTCAGGCCCGGGGACGGTTTTCATCGAAACGTAATACTCCGTGAGCCGCTCGCCGGTCTGGCCGAGCATGAAAAGGGTGAGCGCCTCGATCTCCGCCTCGCTGCGCTTCAACGGCGGCATGCCGGAACCGGGCACCTCTTCCCCCGGCGCCTTGAAGTGCTGGGCCAGCCATTTCGGCTTGCGTTTGGCGCCGACCTTGTCCAGCTCCGGACCGATGTTGGAGCCGAAGCCGCCGAGCTTGTGACAGCCGATGCAGCCTTGTTCCTCGAACACCGCGCGGCCACGGGCCAGGACGTTTGCCTGGGGCAGGTCCGCCGCGGAATGACACTTGGCGCAAGCGGCCTGGATGAATTTCATCGGCAGCATCGGATGCTCCCAATGTTTGACGTGACCATGCGCGGCCTCGCGATCCGTCGCCCGTCCCTGGCCCTGATGGCAGATGGTGCAGCCGAATTTCTCGACCGGATGTTGCGCGTGATTGGGGTGATAGCCCAGCGGTTGTTGATAGCCGGCGTAGCTCGGATCCTCGACGGCCAGGTGACAAGTGATGCAGCGATCCACCCGTTGCAGATCCGGCAAGACCACCTGCTTGATTTCAACCGGCAGGGCGCGGGCCATTTCCTTTTGTTCGGGCGTGGTGGCGCGGCTGAGTTCCTGAGCGATGTATTTCTGCTGCCAGCGTTTCCATTCCCGGTATTCGTCCTTGTAGTAGCCGGCCAACACCAAGCCCCCGACGGCGAGTCCCAGCAGTGCAAACCACGGATAAAGTTTTCTCAGCGAGTCCATAGTTCAGTGAGAAGTGACGACCGACGTTGCCCACGGCCAAACCCAGCCCCAGTTCGGCCCGCGGAAATAGGTGCCGATGACGGTGAGGACCACCGCAGCCACGACGCAAATCGTGAAGATCGTCACCGCCACGCGGCGTTCGTGCGCAAACCAGACCCCGACCCCCGCCCGCTTGCGGTCGAGGTAGGGCAGAGCGACGAGCGCCACCACCAACAGCGCCGGCACCGCCACTCCTCCCCAGAACGCCGAGTAAGCCGTCAGTTCCTGCAACCCCAGAAAATACCAGGGCGCCTTGGCCGGGTTCGGCGGGTGCGTCGGATTCGCAAGCCCCTCGAGCGGCGCGTTCCAGAACACGCTCATGAACATGACCACGGCCATCGTGGCCAGGAACAAAAGAAGTTCGCGAAACACCAGGTGCGGCCAGGCCGGCACCTCATCCTCGGGCTTGAGACCCACGGCGGGCGACGTGCCCCGCGCCAGTTCCATCAGCCCGTAGGTTTTGCTCGTGGAAAGCTGGCCGGTTTCCGACTGTTGCACGAGCACGTCCGGTTCGCCGGGCCGGGAAAGTCCGCCATCCTTGCGCACGCGCCAGAGGTGGAGGGCGATTAAAAACCCGGCGACGGCGGGAAGCAGGATGACATGCAGGACGTAAAAGCGGAGCAGTGACGATTCGCCCACGATATTTCCGCCCAGTAGAACGAACTGAATTTTCTTGCCGATGACCGGCGCGTAGCCGGCGATGTTCGTCCCGACCGTGATCGCCCAGAAGGCCAGTTGGTCCCACGGCAGCAGATAGCCGGTGAAGGAAAGG
>CAYIIH010000234.1:0-13948 GCA_964363225.1 uncultured Verrucomicrobiota bacterium
CCCTGAACCATCAGGATTTCAGAAATTTACCGACATCTCGCGAATGCGCCCGGGCTGGGCCGAACCAGCCAGCGCCTCGCCGGCCACGACTTCCAACGGTGGTTCCCGCGCGGCTGATTCCGAGTCGGCACTTCCTTCGCCAGCCGCGCGCGGCCAAATATGAAAGCCGCCGTGGCTGTACTGGGCAATTTCCCACGTGCCCCAAATGCCTTTGCCCTCGCGGAAGCCACGATAGAAAACATCGTGCGCGCCCACATACGTCTTCGTCCAGTGACACTCCCGCGTCGGCGCGTCATACCGGCCATTGATGTGAAAGCGGCCAATGTCATCGTTCCCGTCCCCCATCATCTGCCCGCCGGCGAAGGTGAGGTTAAGGTCCATCCGGTGCCGGTCGCCTGGCTGGTAGTTGTAGAAGCCAACCCACGGGCCGGAAGGAAATAATGATTCGCTCACCGGAACTGAGTAACGCGCGCGGAGATGCTTGTCAAAGCCGCTGATGCGATTTGCAGCGATCAGGGAGGGACAAGTTCCACCTTGTTCCTGACTTTTCCGCCGCGTTACCCGCTCCACCTGGTGCCGCAAGAAGTCATTCGACTCGCAGCGCCTTCCAGTAAGCATTGCCGGCAAGGCGATTCGGCGCCAAGACGCGCTGGTAGAGCCGCAAGCGCACTTTCTGTCCGGCAAACTCGCTCAAATCCACTTTCACCTCGTGCCATCTGCGGGTGTCGGCTCCGCCGTCGATGATCCGTTTGTCCAACAGCTTGTTGTTGGCATAGACATTGAGTTCCCACGCGCGTCCGGCATCGGCGCCGGCTTGAAAACTCAGTGCCGGCTGCTCACTGAGCTTGAGGGTGCGCCGCAGGACCAGGCCGCGCACTTCATCTCGCGGATAGGTCGCCAGCACGTCCCCATCCAGATAGGTGCTCCCGCGAATGCCACCCATGCCCCCGCCCGCGCCGCCAAATCCGGCCCGCTCCAACTGCCAGTCCACGTTCCAATACCGCGTTAAGTCCGCCAACTTGAAGAGCTCGGCCGGCTGCGTGATTGGTTCCTGGGTTGGAATCGTGATGAGGTCGCCACTTAAACTCGCGCCGTTCGCCAGGAGGATTTTTTCGCCTATCATCGCCGTGCGCTGGGCGAGGCCGGAAATGGTTTCATCCACCGGCGGCGTTAATTGAACAGGACCCATTTGCCCGCCCTTGATGCGATCACCTAGCGACATGACCAGAGGCGCCGGCAGACATTTCATTCCATGCATCGCGCCCACTACCGCAGCGGCATTGGCGGCGTTGCAGTCGGCATCGGTGAAATCGGCCGCGCGGGCTGCCAGATTAATGGTTTTGAGGAAGTCGCCCTCCCCAAACCAGACAGAGACCGCGGCCAGGCCTCCATTGGGCACTGCGTTATTTGTGGCAGGGTATTCGATGTGCCAGCGGTCTTCCACAGCTTGGGCGATCTCCTCAAAGCTTTTCCCTTCGTCCGCCAGGCGCACCATCATGTCCAGGCATTGGCGATAGGGCGAATCGGGGTGAATCAACCTCGCGGCCTTGCGCACTATCATTTTCGCATCCTTTTCCGCGAAGGCCAGACTGACCATGCCCGCCACAAAAGCGGCGCCATCCGTGCCTTCTGCGTAGCCGTTCACATGACCGAGGTCGCGCGCCATGCGGCCGGCTACGTTCGGCAGACCGGGAGCCAGGGCGCCATACACATCGCCGCTAAACTGAGGGCCGATGGTGAACCAAAGGCGGTTGTAACGCGGGTGGCCGCTATCGGGCGCTTTGACGCCGCGAGCCAGGAGCAAGCGCGCTTGTTCGCTCGATCCCCACGAGCCGCAAGCGTTCGCTTTCCATTGCTCGCCCAACTGCCCGGCCGTCATGCCGATGCCGTACTTTTCGAAGCCGCGAACGGCGCACATTTCGTAGTACCAATCGTCATCCACCGGAGCGTTGGTCCACTGACGCGGATAATGATCGATCCAGAGCGTCGAAGCGGTCTGGTGTTCAAAAGGCCAGGTCAAAAGCACGGCCACGATTTGCGCGCTCCAGACGGCTTGCACGCGGTCTTCGTATTCAGCGTGGGAGAGATGAAGGGCTTTGGCGGAAGGAGCGGCAGCCGATATCGACATGGTCAGTAACGCGACGCAGCATACAGTCAACGCCGGCCATTTTGATTTCAGATTGCTCAGCATTTTCACAGTTTTGATGACGACGGAGGCAGTACGCCTTCCCGCTGTTTAGACGTTTGCGCAATTGTGGACGCAGGGTTCATCTCTTTTTCCACCCCGGCCCGCGCACGACGCGGCCGGGCTTGGCGCCGGTGTGCTCGCCGTTTTTCAAAACCTGAGTCCCATTGACGAACACATGCACCATGCCGCCGGAATACTGATGAGGCTGGGCAAACGTGGCATGATCCTGAATCCTGGCCGGGTCAAAAATGACCACGTCGGCGAAATAGCCCGCCTGCAACGCGCCGCGCCGGTCGAGCTTCAGCGTCTCGGCTGGAAACGCGGTCAAGCGTCGAATCGCTTCCTCCAGAGGTATGATTTTCTCATCACGAACATATTTGCCCAGGAGCCGGGCGAAATTGCCATAGGCGCGCGGATGCGGGTTGGACTTGAGGAACACGCCTTCGGGCGCGGGCGCTCCCTCATCCGACCCAAAGCTGACCCAAGGCAACGCGACTGCTTTGCGAACATTCTGCTCTGACATCAAGAAGTAAACGGTCGAGACGCGGCTGCCGTCTTCGATCACCAAATCCATCGCGGTTTCTTCCGGCGATTTGCCGCGCCTCTGGGCCACTGCGGCCAGGGTTTGGCCGGTCAACGGCTTTAGTTTTTCATTTTTGAAACCAACCAGCAGCACTTGGCTGGGCGATCCCGCCGCAAGGTAGAGGCTCTCCCATTTGTCGGTCGGTGTGATCATTTCGCGCCGGACGCGCTCACGGATGGCGGGGTCTTTCAATCGCGCGGCCCAGGCTGTGTAGCCGCCTTCCTGCACCCAAGGCGGCATGGCGGCATCGAGGCCGGTCGCCCCAGCCGTGTAGGTGTACATGTCGGCGGTGATTTTCAATCCCTCGGCCCGCGCCGCATTGATCTTTTGAATGAGGGCGTCGAGTTTGCTCCAGTTGGGCTGGCCAGCCGCCTTCAAATGATAGATTTCCGCCGGGATATTCGCTTGCCTGGAAATCGCGAGCAATTCGTCGGCTGCTTCGAGCAAGCGGTTTCCTTCGCTTCGAAGATGGGAAATGTAAATCCCGTCATACTGAGCAGCCACTTTGGCCAGCGCAATCAGTTCGTCTGTCTGCGCATAAAAAGCCGGCGCATAGATCAGCGAAGAGCCGATCCCCAGTGCGCCTTCCTCCATGGCTTGGCGCACCAGCTTTTGCATCCGCGCCAGTTCCGCCTTGGTAGGAGGACGGTCCGCGTAGCCAATCTCGTGGACGCGCACGGTGGTGGCGCCGACAAAGGAAGCGACGTTCGGCGACACGCCACGCCGAACCAGATGCTCAAGATACCCGCCTAGAGTTGTCCATTTGACCGGGTATTTGATGTCGCCCTGTTGTTCGACCAGATTCTTTTTCATGGCCCGATTCAGCGGCCCCATTGACTCGCCCTCGCCGAAGATTTCCAGGGTCACGCCCTGGCGAATGTCGCTTTGCGAGCGGCCATCTTCGATCAGAGTTTCGTTGGCCCAACTGAGCATGTTGATAAAACCAGGGGCGACGGCGAGTCCCCGGGCCTTGATTTCCGCGCGGCCCTGAGCGTCGGGCAGCGCTCCCACCGCTGCGATGGTGTCGCCGTTGATGGCCACGTCGCCGACAAAGGGCGCGCCGCCGCTGCCGTCGTAAATGGCGCCCTCGCGGATGACGAGGTCGTAGGTGGCGGCGAATGAACCCAGTGACAAAAGGCTCATGCACCCGAAGCATACATATTGTTTGAAGAAGCGCATAACTTGCCTGATTCCGAGGGCCCAGCCATTGCCGGGGACGACCACCGAGACTGGAAAAAGCAACAACGTCCAGGTATTCGCCTGTTGGTTTATGCTGCCGGTTGAAATCGGTCAATCTGATCTTTTTGCATCGAAGTTGCGGCCACAGACGTTAAACTGGTTCCCATGCTAAACCTGGAAGAACTGGCCGAGTTGGTGGCAAAACATGGCGCCGCCGCCCACGCGCGCGTGCGGGAGTTTTCCTTGGGCGGAAAGCATTTCGCCTTTAACTCGCAGCCAGTTATCATGGGTGTCGTCAATCTCTCCCCGGATTCCTGGTACCGCGAGAGTGTCTGCCTGACATCCGAGAGTGCTATCCAGCGCGGCCAGATGCTCAGCGCGCAGGGAGCGGATATCATCGATGTCGGAGCGGAATCCACTTTAGTCCACGCCGCGCGGGTGGATGACGACCTGCAAAACAGCAAACTGCTGCCGGTCGTCCAGGGTTTGCGCAACTCCGGCGTTTTGGTGTCGGTGGAAACGTATCGACCCACCGTGGCCCGGAAATGCCTGGAGGCCGGCGCGAACATTCTCAACCTGACTGGCGTGGAACGGAGCGAAGAATTCTACGGGCTGGCTGCCGCGCATGACGCCGGAGTGATTGTATGTTACGTGCAGGGAAACAACGTGCGTGAAGTGGGCGACTTCGATCTAAGCGCGGACCCTATCAGCCGGATGCGCGATTTTTTTGAGCGCCAGATTGAAATCGCCGCGCGCCACAACGTCGAACGCCTTTGCCTCGATCCCGGGCTGGGCTTTTACTATCGCAACCTCCGGGACAGCGCGACGCGCGTGCGGCATCAGATGCGGATCTTCTTGAATACGTTTCGATTACGAACGCTCGGCTTCCCCGTGTGCCATGCGCTGCCTCATGCCTTTGAATACTTTCGGGAAGAGGTCCGCAGCGCCGAGCCGTTTTTTGCCTTGCTGGCCGCGCTGGGCAAAACCGATTTGTTTCGCACCCACGAAGTCGCAAAAGTCAAAGCGGTTTTGGATACGTTGAAGGTGTGGTAAGGCCGACCATGCATGGTGCCTTAATCATGCCGTGCGGCGGCACAGGAAAATGCCTTCCTCTTCGGACCGCGTAATCCATTGCTTCAGCACGCTCAGACCGTATGGCCCGAGCAGAAGTTGGATACGGTCCGGCGTGTAACGATAAGAGAAGAAAAGCCGGACGAGGTCGCCGGCTTGGAATTCGATCTGTTCCCCAGCTACCTGCATGGCGCGCGACTGAACAAAATGAAAATTAGCTTCAATGCGTTTCAAGCCTGATCCCGCAGGGCAATCACACACGCTGAAACGGAGTTCACCGTCGGCGGGCGCCACTCCCAGATCAAAGAGGAAAGTCAGGAGCCAATCGCGGGTCAGACCGTTATCGTAAAGTGGCAGGACGCGCCGCACTCCGGCCTCGTAATCCGGCCCGGGAGCGAGATTGGCGCTCAAGAGCATAATGTCCTGCCGCCGCACTATGCCGGCCAAGCGAGGCAAGATCAGGTCCGGCTCAGAATTGGGCATCATCCCGAAAAACGTGATGAGCCGCGCGGCCCCGCCCGTGGCCAGCGAATCGAGCAACGCCGCCAGCTCATCGCACGTCGCAAGGTCACACACGATCGGATGGCAGTCCGTTGCGGACACGGTTGACAGCGCCGCTTGCTGGGCGGCCAGAACCATGGCCGTGCTGACGTCGCAGGGAGTGTAGGCAACGGCTTTGCCAGCCTGCTTCAACCATTGCAGCAATCGCGTCTCCTTTTGTCCGCCGCCGCAACCCAGGCCAATCACATGGACTAGAGCCACTTCGGCACAGGCTGCCGCGGCCGCCTGGAGGCTGAGGTCATAAATCTCCGCGCCATTCGGATCGGTGCGCGAGGGAGAATAGGCTTCGTGCAGGGCCAGCCATTTTTGAGCTTGTTTGACGCTGTCATACAGGAACTTGTGATTGATCTGGCGCGAGCGCAGTGATTGCAGCAAATCCGCCCGCACTTGAGCCGGGAATTGGCTGCAGTGGACCGTCAGGCTGATGCAATTGGGCATGAGACTTTCTAAGCCGAAGCCGGCCTGCAAAACAAGAAGCAATCGGTGTCGCGTTGCATTGACTTGCCGAAAACATCGGTTCATAGTGCGGACCATGAATTTCGACATTTCACACGTGCTGGACCAATGGGAGTACCAGGCAGGGGACATTGTCGTGAGGAAATTTACCGGCAAGGACGGCCAGGAAAAGATCCAGTTGCGCGTCGATTTGGGACTGCTGCAAATGAACGCCAGCGGCCGGCCCGATGGCAAGCAACCGTTCGGACACGATACGCTGCTCGAACATTACCTGGCCAAGCTGGCCAAGTATCGCCAAAAGCACGACGGCAGCGATGACGCTTTTAAATTGAGCGCGGAAGAATGCGCCCGGCTGCAACAGGAAGCCATTCAGTTCCATCATCGCTACATTTGCCTTTTTCAATTGAAGGACTACGCGGGGGTGGTGCGGGATACGGAACGCAACCTGAAGGTCTTTGACTTGGTTCAGCAATACGCCGAATCGGAGGAACTGGCCTGGTCGCTGCAACAACTCCGGCCGCAACTCTTGATGATGCAAATCCGGGCCCAAGGATCGCATGCGCTGGAAGCCGGTCAGTATGAGGAGGCCATCGGCGCCGTGGAACAGGGCCTGGAGAAAATCCGCGCCTATTACCGGGAGCATGCGCATCCGGACATGGCGGAGCACAGCGGCGAAGTGCAGTCGCTCGAAATGTGGCTCCATGAAATCAAATCGACCCGCCCGCTCTCCGAGCGCGAGAAGCTCGAGAACGCCTTGAAAGACGCGGTGCGGCGTGAAGATTACGAACGGGCCGCCAAAGTCCGCGATTCCTTGCGCAACCTCAATACTTCCCAGTGAGACCGTGAGTGAAAAAGGAGGGCGGCCAGAGTTGGCCGCGAAGGAAAGGCTGGAAATCATCGTGCTGGAAACCTTCCTGCCGCAACCGCTTTCGCCGGGGGAACTGGAGCAACTGATTCGCGCGGCCATTCAAGAGACGGGCGCGACGAGCAAGAAGGAGATGGGAGTAGCCATCAAAGCGGCGCAGGCAAAAGCAGCCGGACGAGCCGATGGCAAAACGATCAGTTCCGTGGTGGCGAGATTGCTGTCTTGATGGTCATGACGACTCAGCGCTGCGGAAAGATTTGGTAAAGGAGCAGATAGATCAGCACGCCGGTGAGCGAGACGTACATCCAAATCGGCCAGGTCCAGCGGGCAATTTTCTTGTGGAACTCGAACCGTTCCTTGAGCGCGCGATTCAATGTCATGACCACCAAAGGCAAAATCACGACGGCCAATACGGTGTGGGTGAGCAGAATGCTCAGATAAATCGGACGAAACCAGGCCGGCTCCCGGAAAATCGTCCGGCCCGCTTGCGAATGGTAGGTCAGGTAACAAACGAGAAAAAGGGTGGAAGTGACCACCGCCGCAATCATGCAATTGCGGTGTGCCCTCTGCCTCTTGCGCCGGATGAAAAGGTATCCGGCCGTCAAGAAAAGTGCGCTCAGCCCGTTTAGAAAGGCGTTCACCGCCGGCAAATCGGAAAAGGTGATCATCCTAAAACCGGGAGTTCAAACCACGAAATACACGAAATACACGAAAACAGAACCGCATTGGCAAAAGCCGCCCCTCACCCAAAGGGTGAATGGCCTCGCTCTTACACGTATTTTTCATTTCGTGTTTTTCGTGTATTTCGTGGTTCCAACTGCTTTTTCGAGGATCATGGCTTCTCGGAGAGCAGACGATGGACCGCCTGGAGCATCTGCTCGTTGGCGCCGGCCGTTTCGCTGTCAAAGAAGCCGCGCACACGCCCCTTCCCATCGACCAGGACGAACCGCGTGCTGTGAATGAACCGTTCCTCAACGGGAGTGGCCGGATTCTCTTCGGCTACGGCGAGTTTCAGGTCGTTTTGCGCCAGGCGATAAATCTCCTTTTTATGGCCGGTGAGGAAGAACCATCTCGAGGACTCGGCTTGAAATCCGTCGGCATACGTTTTGAGCACGCCGGGAGTATCAAACTCGGGATCCGCCGTTAATGAAACCAGCTTGACGGACGGTTCCTTGGCCAAAGCAGCTTGTAACAAGCTCATTTGGTGAGTCATGACCGGACAAGGCCCGGCGCAGCGGGTGAAAATAATGTCCGCGATCCAGATTTGACTGCGCAAGCGAGCGTTGGAGAACGACTCGCCCAACTGGTTTGTCAGCACAAAATCCTGGACCTGCCCGTAAATGGGCAGCGGCTCTGTGGCGGATGAGTTCTGTTTCAGCCGGGACCACACGAAAGCGCTGCCAATGGCCAGGATGACCAAGGCCAGAAAGCCCCAGACCAGTCTTTGAAGGTTGCGTGAATATGGACTCATCGGATCAAGTGCCTTCATTTTTAGCCACGGTAAGGGCGAAAGAACAGCTTCTTGTTTGCCCTCTTTTTCTGCGAAGGCTGAGGGTATGGAGTTCCGGCTTTTAGCCGGCTTTAGACCGCTCCACCGTGCAAAGCCGATTGGAAATCAGCGCTCCTTTGGTTGCGGCCTCACTGAACTGCCATACTACCTGTGAAAGTCTTCGCTGCCCGCGCAAGTTCTTCGCGCACGGATTCAACCGCAGAGGCGCGAAGGACGCCGAGAGGAGTCTTCTGGTTGTCTCTGCGTTTTTCGCGCCTCTGCGGTTTTCCCTGAGTCGGCCTGTGGTTGTGGTTGCGCTGCACCGAATATTCGGTTTCAGGTCAGGTTTATTCGAACCCGCCCGTAGCGGCGCCGCCGGCGGTTTTGGATTTTTCGGCCAGCCACTGGTCGTACTTTTCCTGGCTGACGACGTTCAGATAGCCTTTCATGAAATAGTGGGAATTGCCGCACAATTGGGCGCAATTAATGAGGAATTGCCCTTCATGGGTGGGCTTGAACCAGACGGGAATTTTCATGCCAGGAATGGCGTCCTGGGTCACCCGCAGCGCGTTGATCTTGAATGAGTGGATGACATCCTTGGATGTCACATACGCGATGACCGGCTTGTTGATGGGCACGGTGATTTCGTTGAGTGGCGGCACAATATCATCTTTGGCATTGGGATCTTGCGGGTCGATGCCCAGAGGATTGCTGGCACTGATGAATCGGACATCCTGTTTGCCGAAAATGCCATCCTTTCCGGGATAACGAGAATTCCAGGCAAACTGCTCGGCCGTAACACTAATGACCGTGGCGTCCTTCTCCGACGGAAACTTGTCCACCGCCTCGGCCCACCAGGGAATAGCGAAGCCCATCAGCAGAATCCCTTCCACGAGGGCCACCGCGCCTTCGAGGTAAGAGGACGCATGCGTTTGCGCCCCCTGGTAGCTGGCTTTCGGGTGCCTGGACTTTCGAAAGCGGATGAGAACATAAACAAAATAAGCCATCCAGCCGATGAAGAGGACTCCCATCAGCCAATGCATGTAAAGAATCAGGTGATCCACCTTCGCGCCGTGTTCCGACGCCAAAAACGGCAATCCGAGCAATTTAGTCATTTACGAGAACGTGATGTGTGGTTTGGTCCATTGGTGTCGCCTCGGCGGCTGCTGTTACCTGAGCGGCTCTTTTGGCCAGGCAGACGAAAAACCCGGCAATGCCAACCAAGACGGAGATGATCACGGCCATTAAGGAGAAAATCCCCATGTTCATCCCTTGAGCCATCGCCGAGTCCGATTTTCCAAAGCAGACGGCACAGGCAAAAGCGTGCGTCGGAAACAATCCGAGGGAGAGCCCGGCCAGAACTACCCGGGTTGTCATCGTGCGGCGGTGTCTCATAGGTAATCTATGTTCTTGAGTTTCTTGAGGAAATATCTTCCGTAGTAGATCAAGGCGGCGGCCGTGACCAGGGACCCCACGCCAAAAAACAGGTCCAGCATGGAACCGTTCAGGAAGAAGTTTCTCAAGGACCAGGCGCTGAAGCCGAAGGCCAGCAGCGTCGAGGCCGTGATGAACACGATATGGATTGCTTTAAGGGACATTTTTAATATGCACGATACTGGCCGGGCGCATGGCCCACACCGTAAGGAACATGAGGCCGGCAAAGAAGAAAACGGTCGCCACCAGAATGCCGTAAATCATCTTTTTCTCTGAGATCAGGTGCATGAAATAACCGGCGACCAGAAACGCTTTCACCGTCGCAATGAACAGGGCCACCGCCACGTTCACCGCCACGATGCCGAAGGGAATGAACGAGGCCAGAACCGTGACAATGGTCCCGACCAGAAGGGCCCCGAAGACAAAGAGGTACCGGCGCACGACCAGACTGATCTCGTGATGTGAGTGTTGATCATTTTTCATAACGATTCCTATAGCAGATAAAGGACGGGGAACAGAAAAATCCAGACCAGATCGACGAAGTGCCAAAACAGTCCGGAGACTTCGATGCGATTGGTGAACCGTTCCGGGTCGGTTTTCCACATTTGACTTCCCGGACCCCACAGATAAGCGATAACCAGCGCCCCGCCAATCACGTGCAAGGCGTGCAAGGCCGTCAAAGTAAAGTAAATGGCCAGATACGTATTGTGCCACGGCCCGTAGTTCTCCATCTTCTTGATTTGGGATGTCTCGATTTTGACTTCCGCCGCGTGCTGGCCGTGTTTCGCTGCCGGATGAATCACGACGTGCTCCTGGGTCTTTTCCACCAGGTGGCCATCCACCACTTTACCGTCGTTCAAAATCACTTCGTAGTGCGTGAACTTGTCGTGATACTCGAATGATTTTATGATGACGAACGTCATCGCCAGCATGATGGTGAACGCTTGAAACAGCTTGAACCGGCTGAACTGGTTCATTTTCAGCGAGGCCCAAGCCATCACCACCGTGATGCTGGAGGTGATCAGCACGATCGTATTGAGCGTCCCGATGGGCACGTTGAGCAAGCCGTGCGGCCAGGTACCGGGCGCGGCGCCGACTCTCAACAAAATGTAAGTCGAGAACAAAGCGCCAAACAACATCACTTCAGAAGCCAGAAAGAGCCAGATACCCAGCTTGGCATTGTACAAACCGGTGTCCGGGCGGGCATGAACTGTGTAAGGTATTTCCATGGAGTTGACTTCTAGCGAGCATTGACCGGCTCGTTCTGCGGGGTAAAATCGGTCGCGTGTCCAGGCACGCTGTACTCGTACGGGCCACGACAAACGACAGGCGCCTTCGCGAAATTCCCGTGCGGCGGCGGAGTCGGCGTTTGCCATTCCAGCGTGGTTGACTCCCACGGATTGTCATTGGGCACTTTCCGGCCTTTCTTCAGGCTGATAAAAAAATTGAGGATGAACGGAATCTGCGCCAGTCCCAGCAACCAAGCCGCATGGGAGATGGCCGTGTTGGCGTGGATCATGGAGTCGCTCAAAGCGCCCAACGCTCCCGGCTCCTTGGCCAACGAATAGTTCGCCCCGCCGTCCGCCATCCGGCGCAACATGCCGGCCATCCCTTGGGCAAACATCGGCTGGAAAATCAAGTTCATGAAAAGCAGGGAGAGCCAGAAATGCACCTTGCCCCAAAACTCATTCATGAGCCGGCCGGTGACCTTGGGGTACCAGAAATAAATCCCGGCAAACAAGGCGAAGATCGTTCCCGGCGCCACCACATAATGGAAATGGGCGATCACGTAGTAAGTGTCGTGCAAATGAATGTCCGTGAAATTGAATCCCAGCGGCAGACCGGTCAGTCCACCGATGCCGAACATGGGCAGAAAAGCCAGGCTGAAGAGCATGGGGGTGTTGAAACGAATCGAGCCGCCCCAAAGCGAGATCAAGAGAGCCGACAAAATGATCACCGACGGTATGGAGATCATCATGGTTGTCGTCTGGAAAAAGGTGCTGATGGCGGTCCCCATCCCCGTCAGATACATGTGATGGGCCCAAACAATGAAGGATAGAAAGCCAATCCCCAATGCAGAATAGACCAGCGATTTATAGCCCCAAATGGGCTTGCGCGTGTTGTTGGCAATGATTTCACAAACGATGCCCATGGCCGGCAAAATGAGCACGTACACTTCCGGATGCCCCAGGAACCAGAAAAGATGCTGCCACAACAAAGGACTGCCCCCGCCGCTGATCGGCAGCGGCTGGCCGGAGACCATCAACCCGGTGGGGAGAAAGAAACTCGTTCCCGCCAATTTGTCCATGAGTTGCATGACGGCCGCCGCTTCCAGCGGCGGAAAAGCCAGCAGCAAAATGAAAGCCGTCACAAATTGGGCCCAGACAAAAAAGGGCAGCCGCATCCACGTCATGCCCGGCGCACGCAATTGGATGATGGTGGCAATGAAGTTCACGGCGCCCAACAAAGACGACGTAATCAGGAACACCATCCCGATAATCCAGAAGGTTTGGCCCTGCGTCTTGATGATCGTGGCCAAAGGCGAATAGGAAGTCCACCCGGCCTGGGCGGCGCCTCCCGGAATAAAAAAGCTGACCACCATGATCACCCCGCCCACCACATACGCCTGATAACTGGCCATGTTAATCCGAGGAAAGGCCATGTCCGGCGCGCCGATCTGCAGTGGCACCACAAAATTCCCGAACGCCGCAAAGGCCAAAGGAACAATGCCCAAAAAGACCATGATGGTGCCATGCATCGCCCCGAAAGAGTTGTAGAGATCGGACGACATAACGCCGCCGGAAGCAACCGCTCCCAGGACTTTTTCCAGAAGAGGGCCAAACAGCGGAATCGGCCGGCCGGGATAAGCCATCTGCCAGCGCATCAACATCATCAACCCAAAGCCAAAAAGGAGAAAGCACAGCGCGGTGATGCCGTACTGGATGCCGATCACCTTATGGTCGGTCGAGAAAACATATTTTCGCCAAAAGCCCAACTCTTCATGATGCGACTCATGAACAGTGTGAGCGTGTGCTTCGGTTGTAACTGGCTGCATTATTTTTTTCTTTGTCGTGCTTTCAGCTTCCGCTGACCAACTTCAGACGGTTGTTTGGGCCCGGAAATTTCGAGCGCGCAAATTAACGTCGCTCAACTGCGGCTGTCAATGGCAGAATGGCTGCTCACTTGACCTTGTCGAACACCATGATCCCAAGCAACAACGGCAAATAAATGAGCGACATGTAAAACAGTTGGCGCGCCCGCTCGACGGTCAAGCGCCGCGCAAACCGGATGGCAAAGCAGACAAACGCCACGCCCAACACCAGGGCGCCCGCCAGGTAGATCGGCCCGGCCAGTTTGAACACAAAAGGAGACAAACTGACCGGCAGCAAACCCAACGCATGACTGAGGGCGTGGTGCCCGGTGCGTTGTCCGTCGGGGTCCAGCACCGGCAGCATGGCAAAACCGGCCCGCGCGTAATCTTCCCGGTAAATCCAGGCAATGGCCATGAAATGGGGCAGTTGCCAAAATGCGACAATGGCAAAGAGCGCCCAGCCTTCCACCGTCACCTCGCCGCGGGCGGCCGTCCAACCCATCAAGGCCGGCAGCGCCCCCGGAATCGCTCCCACGACCGTGTTCAGCGAGGTGATGCGTTTGAGCGGCGTGTAAACAAACAGGTAACTGCACAAGGTGATCGCGCCCACGACGCTGGTGAGCAGGTTGACCGCCAGCGCCAGATACATCAATCCCGCTCCGGCGCAAACCCCGCCGAATATCAGCACCGTCTCCGGTTGCAGCCGCCCGGAAGGCAGGGGCCGATCCTCCGTGCGTTTCATCAGGGCGTCATAGTCCCGTTCCAGCAACTGGTTGAGGGCCGCCGCCGCGCTGGCGACCAAGCCCGTGCCGAGCAACGTGTGAAACATTAACCCATAATCCATCGGCCCCACCGCGCCGATGTAAAAGCCGACCAGCGCCGTTAGCATCACCAAGCTCGTCAGCCGCACTTTGATCAAGTCGGCATAGACCGCAACGCGGCGAAGCCGCAACCAAAGGAGCGCCGACATTATTGTCGGCTTTGGCGTTTGCGCGCGAATACGGCCGACAAAAATGTCGGCGCACCAGCGC
>CAYIIH010000235.1:0-13916 GCA_964363225.1 uncultured Verrucomicrobiota bacterium
GCGCCTCCGTCGAGCCGTGGACTCCCGTCCACCAAGAAGTCACGGCTCGCCGGAGTCTCGCCCTACACGCTCTTGGTTTCCGCTGCGCCGCTGTGTTCTGCGGCGGCTAAACCGACGGCGACACTCAAGGAGCTTTATTCCTCCTCCA
Source organism: uncultured Verrucomicrobiota bacterium (assembly GCA_964363225.1). Lineage (GTDB taxonomy): Bacteria > Verrucomicrobiota > Verrucomicrobiia > Limisphaerales > CAYIIH01 > CAYIIH01. Next base: position 149 of record CAYIIH010000235.1, read on the forward strand.
ACACCGACGCGCCGATATCCGCGCAAACGCCGCGTTTGCTGCCGAGGATAAAAGAAATCATGGTCCGGGCACAGTCGCTGGCGAACTCCGTTTGGGCGGCTTTCACGGCTTGTCCGAGATGGTGCGCGCTTCTGAAGAGCGCATGGTAAAGCCGCTTTAATTCCAGGCGTTGCTCGCTGGTGAAGCCGGCGCGGCGAAGCCCGACGGTGTTCAATCCGCAAATGCTGTTGTCACCCCAGGCCACGGTGAAGGGAGGCAGGTCTTTGCTGACTGCAGCCCCGCCTTGCATGAGCGCGAGGGTGCCAATGCGCACAAACTGGTGTACCAGACAATTGCCGGAAATGAAGGCGCGATCGTCCACGGTGACATGGCCGCCCAAGAGCGCGCCATTGGCCAGGATGACATGATGGCCGAGGCGGCAGTTATGGCCCACGTGGCTGTTCACCATCAGGAAATTACTGGAGCCGATGACGGTTTCCTCGGAGCTTTTGTTGGAGCGATGGATGGTGACGTGCTCACGAAAGATATTGTGATCGCCGAGGCGCAGGCCGGTGCTTTCTCCTTTGTATTTCAGGTCCTGCGGCGCATCGCCAATCACGCAGCCGGCGTGAAAACGGTTGTAGGTTCCAATCACGGTGTGGCCGGTGAGGTGGACCTGGGGGCCGAGTTCGCAATGAGCCCCAAGGACTACCTGTCGGTCAATCACACAATACGGCCCGATGCTGGCGCTGGGATCGATTTGGGCTTCGGGATGGATCAGAGCGGTGGGATGAATCATGGTTCACGAATAAAAGTAGCCCAGTTCCCTGAGAGAAGCGTAATCCTGCGAGCGCTCCTTCGTTTTGCTGCCCAGGATGACATGATCCAGCACATCAATTTTCAGCAATTGTCCGGCCCGAATCAAATCCCGTGTGACTTTGATGTCGGCTTCGGATGGGGAAGGATCGCCGCTGGGGTGGTTATGCACCAAGACGATGGCCGAGGCATTGGCCGTGATGGCGGCTCGAAACACTTCGCGCGGATGCACCAGGATGGTGTCCATGGTTCCTTGTGAAATCCTTTCAATCCGGATCAATTTGCGGCGCGTGTTGAGCAGCACGACTTGGAACTGCTCGACTCCGTAGAGCCGGTTGTCCTCGCGCAACAGGTCGGCAATCCGCTCGGGGGTGTCGAGCAGCGGCGCTTCCTGGCGAATTTCCCGCGCCATGCGCTGGGCCAGCGTGAATGCGCTCTGCAAGGCAATGGCTTTGTCGCGGCCAATGCCTTTGGTTTGCTGCAATTCATCCAAAGAAGCGCGGGCCAGGCGGTCCAGCGAATCGAAGCGATGCAGCAACGCTTCGGCGATATGCAGGGCGCTGGCGCCTTGGGTTCCGGTGCGGAGCAAAATGGCGATCAAGTCCGCATTGCTCAACGCTTCGGCTCCCGACTCGACCAGGCGTTCCCGAGGCCGTTCGCGGCTGGGCAAATCCTTGATGCGGATATTTGGGCTCATGGTCAAGCCCGCGCAGTTTGAGACCAAGGAGGTGGAATTTCAAATCAAAAGGCTCCCGAATCCGGAATCTGCGAGACCTCCACTCTATGTCTTCTGTGGCTCCTGCACGATGAACGGGGCAAACTCGGCATGGCAATGCGGCGGAATGCGCGCTTTGAAACGTGCCTTCCGGCCGTTGTAATCGCGTTCGATCACCTGGCCCACATGATGGAGGCGGGCGATGACGGCCGAGGCCTCGTGCGGCACAGCCAATTCGACAAACTCACGACTCGGCCGCAAGAGACTCCCCAGCTCGGCCAGCAGGGCGGGAAGGCCGGTGCCGGTGATGGCTGCAACGGCGACGGCATTCGGGTAAAGTCCCCAATACCGTTTCACCAAATCTGCGCTTTCCAGACGGTCGATCTTATTGAGCACCATCAGCGTCGGCTTGCCGGGTGCGCCAATTTCGTCCAGCACCGCGTTGACCGCTTGGATTTGTTCCGTGGCCTTGGGGTGGCTGATATCGACGACGTGCAACAAAAGGTCGGCTTGCACGACTTCTTCGAGGGTGGCCTTGAACGCCTCCACCAGCCGGTGGGGAAGCTTGCGAATGAATCCTACCGTGTCCGAGAGCAGGACGTTTTGATTGCTGGGCAGGCGCAACCGGCGCGTGGTGGGATCGAGCGTGGCAAACAATTTGTCTTCCACCAGCACGGCGGCGCCCGTCAGCGCATTGAGCAGCGTGGATTTGCCCGCGTTGGTGTAGCCGACGATGGAGGCCAGGGGCCAGTGGCTGCGTTGGCGGCCTTGTCGTTGCGTGGCGCGTTGCCGGCGGACGGTGTCGAGTTCCTCGGAGATTTTATCGATGCGTTCCTGCACGCGCCGGCGGTCCGTTTCCAATTGCGTTTCGCCTTCACCGCGCATGCCGATGCCGCCTTTTTGGCGGGAGAGATGGCTCCAATAGCGCGTCAGGCGGGGCAACAGATGCTGCAACTGCGCCAGTTCGACCTGGAGCTTGCCTTCACGGGTGCGGGCGCGCTGCGCAAAAATGTCGAGGATCAGCGCCGTGCGGTCGAGCACCTTGCATTGAAACACCTTTTCCAGGTTGCGGCTTTGCGCGGCCGAAAGTTCATCGTCAAAAACAACCGTATCGACTTCATTCCGCCGACAGGTTTGGGCAAATTCGGCGGCTTTGCCCGAGCCAATGAACGTGGCGGCCACGGGCGACTCCAGTTTTTGCTGGCCATCGCCGACCACTTGACCGCCGGCGGTCGAAGCCAGCTCCGCCAGTTCGTTCAGGGAATCGTCCACCTCCCAGCGCGCGCGGGATTTGAGTTCGACGCCGACCAGAAACACGCGTTCCGGCCTTTTGGGCGAGGTTAAGATCAAGGCTTTCAAAATCTGGTGCCGCCAATATAGCCGTCCGCGCCGGGACCGCAACTGCGGGCCACTCTTTCGGCCACGGCCTCCGGATTGTCGTGCGGCTGCAATTCCAACCACGTCAGCTTCATTTGCCACTTAAACCAGGTTTTTTGGCGCTTGGCAAACTGCCGTGTTCGCTGCTTGACCAAAGCGATGGTTTCAGGCAACGACCGGACTCCTTGCAGGTATTCCGTGACCTGGCGATAGCCGAGGGCTTGGAGGGCCGTCCGGTTTTGTGCCAAACCCTGGGGCAACAACCGTTCCGTCTCTTGGACTAATCCGCGTTCGAACATCTCATCCACGCGGGTCTCAATGCGCCGCCGCAAGTCGTCTGGTGAGCGGGTCAATCCGAGAAGAAAACCAGCGGTGGCCTTCGGAAGCACGGTCGCGTTGGCCGCGCCTGCGTGCGCTTCTTGCCACGGCGCAATTTGCTCGGACATGGGCCGGGCCGTTTGCCGGATCACTTCCACGGCGCGAATGATCCGGCGCGGATTTTGCCGGTCGATCTTCTGAAAAGTCACAGGATCGCGCTCGGCCAATTCGCGCAGTAATTCCGGCAGAGGAGTGGCTTCCAATTGCGCTCGCAGGGCGGCGTCAGCAGGAGGCGTTTCGCCCAGCCCTTCCAGGAAGGCCTTGAAGTAAAGGCCGGTGCCGCCGCAAAAAATGGCTTGGCGCCCTCGGGCCTGAATTTCCGACAGCGCTCTTCTGGCCAGCAGAACGAACTTGGCGGCATCAAAAGTGCCGGTGAGTTCCACCACATCGATCAAGTGGTGGGGCACGCGCCGGCGATCTGCGAGCGAGGGCTTGGCGGTGCCAATATCCAGACCGCGATAGACCTGCATGGAATCCACGGAGATGATTTCGCCGTGGCAGAGATCAGCCAGGATCACGGCCACGGCCGATTTCCCGGCGGCGGTTGGTCCGGCAATGAAAATGGGGGGCAGAGCGCTCACGCTAAAAGCTGACACGGCCCGCTAAACACAGGAAACAAGCCAAACAAAAGAGAGAGTGTTCGGCGGTCAAGTCCTGCCTTGCTGTCCGAGGATTTTGAGATCGAGACGGCTTCCACTGTGAGCGCCTTTCGCTGGCAGGGGAGGTTCAACTCTTCTTGGCGCTTGGCTCATGGCTTTCGCTGCCCCCGGCCTTGGCGTGATCGCGCTGCCACGAGAGGAGAAACAGCAGCCCGACACCCGTGCATATCGCCGTGTCGGCCACGTTGAACGCGGGAAAGCCGATTTCCCCGCCATCCCGCTGCTGCAAGTAAAAGTAGATAAAATCAATGACGTGCCGGACGGAGAGGCGATCGATCAAGTTGCCGACAATGCCGCCGAAGATCAGGCCCAAGGCCACTTGTCCCTGCAAGGCACCGGAGTCAAAATAGTGGCGGCTGAGAAAGAGCACCAGCAAGGCGACCAGTGATATGATGGCCAGCAGCTCATTATTGCCATGGAACAGACTCCAGGCGGCCCCGGTATTGCCCCAATGCACAAACTTGAAAAAGCCGTCGATGACGATCTTTTGCCCCGCGTAACCCAAGTACTCAAGGACCGTGCGTTTGGTTAACTGATCCAAAGCCACGACACTCAAGGCCACGGCCGCCATGCGGCTGTTCGGAGTGAGAGTCATGCGTTCATCGGGTGGCGCTCGACCAGGCAGCAGCGATGAATCGCCGCGTCTTTTCAGCAACGACAATGTCCATGTTGCGCGGCTGTTTAAGGCTTAAACGCGCAAAACACAATCTTATTTCATCTCCGGGCGGCCAGCAGCTATGTTGGGGACGCTTGCGAAGGCCTCTTCAATCCGTTACAGTTTGAGGGTTGTGGAACCGAGAATGGATCGTTGCTGGCGGAAATCGCGCCTCGCGGCGCGCCTGCTTCTGAAAAAGGAGCGGTACCCGTGGAATGCGCGGGACCGGGCGCTGGCCGCCAGGCTGGCCGATGATCCTGGCGTCACGAATCGGCTGATCGATCAAGCGATTGCCTTCCTAACCGCGCGCGCGCATGGCTACAGAACTCTGGGCGAACACAATTAGTCTGGACACCCCTGCAGGCCGGGTGTTGAAGAAGCTGACCGCTCTTTTGCCGCAGGATCGGCGTTTTAGCATCACGGTGTTTGGTTCCGCCCCCATCCAAATGACCGTTGCCCCTTCCCTCTTGAGTGCGGATATCGACCTTTTTTGCGATGATGCGAGCCTGCAAGAACTCGTCGCTGCGGCCCGCATGGACAAACTTCACACCGATTTCTACGTTCAAGTTTCATCGGCGCTGAACTTTCAAACCAGCCCACTTTGGGGAACTCGATCTCAATCCGTTCGCATAGGAAATTGCACGTTTGTCATTCCTCATCCCATTGACATTCTCATCGCGAAATTAAACCGGCTGGAGGAAAAAGACCTGGAAGCGTTCCGGGTGGTCCTAAAGAAAACCGGCCATCCGACCGAGGCGGAACTGATCTCGGAGCTGCAATTGGCGGTGGACCTCTTTCGTCCGAGATTTGACGAGGAAGGCGCCCCCGACTTCAGCACGAATACCAGGCGGCTGTGGCCGTTGCTCTATGGCCGGGAGATTGACGTGCGCCAGGAAATCATCGTCCCGGCGCTGGCCCAGCGAAAAGCCGGTTACGGCCTGCCCAGCCGCGATTACAAGCAGGAATTGAAAGAGGAACTGGCCAGACGGTAATGCCCTAGAAGTCACCGTAAGCTGACTATCGAGGCAAAATGAATTGGACATCGACGCCTGACCGCTAAGCATTTCCCCCCCACTATGAATGAACTTTATCTCGGCATTGAGATCGGCGGCACCAAATTACAGATGGTGCTGGGGAATCTCGCTGGAAAAATTGTGGAGCGCCGGCGTCTGACGGTGAATCCAAAGCTGGGAGGCCAGGGCATTCGCCGCCAAATCCGGGCGACACTGCCAACGTTGTTGTCCGGGGCACGGCTTTCCGGCGTGGGCGCAGGCTTTGGCGGCCCGGTCGATTGGCGTCGAGGGAGAATCTGTTGCTCTCACCAGGTGGCAGGATGGTCCGAATTCGATCTGGGTGATTGGTTGCAGAAGCGGACGCACGCGCCGGTCCGGGTGGATAACGATGCCAATACGGCGGCGCTGGGCGAAGCGCGCTCCGGCGCCGGCAAAAATTACAGTCCTGTTTTTTACGTCACCCTTGGCAGCGGTGTCGGAGGCGGATTGGTGGTCGATAGCCGGATTTATCACGGTGCCACACCAGGCGAAGCGGAAATCGGACACGTGCGGCTGGATCGTCAGGGAACGATCGTGGAATCGCGCTGCTCGGGCTGGGCGGTGGACGCCCGCATTCGCCAGATGAAACTTCAAGAACCGCAGAGCGCTCTCAGCCGTTTGGCCGGCGATGCAGTGGGTGGCGAGGCCAGGCATCTGAGCGCCGCCCTGCAACAAGGCGACCCCGCTGCCCGGCGAGTGCTGCGGGAAACGGCTGGGGACCTGGCCTTCGGTCTTTCTCATGTGGTGCATTTGTTCCACCCGGAGATCATCGTCTTGGGCGGAGGCCTTTCCCTGATGGGGGAACCGCTGCGGGTGGCGGTCAAAGCCGCATTGCGCCCATTGATCATGGAAGCCTTTCTGCCCGGACCACGCCTAGCCTTGTCTGCTTTGGGTGAAGATGCCGTGCCGGTCGGAGCCTTGCATTTGGCGCAGCAAGCTAACTCGTCATGTTCCTGACCACTAAAGCTTGCGGCGACAGCCTTTGACTGGATAATTGCTCTCCATGAAAGATTGGATCAGCAATTACGTAAAAGCTCAAAAAGCCGCTCTCGATTCCATTCCGTCGGAAGCCGTGGCGCAGTTAATTAAAAAGCTGCGGCAAGCCCTGCAAGAGGACCGGCAGGTTTTTGTTTTTGGCAATGGCGGCAGTGCGGCCAATGCCTCGCACTTTGCCACCGATCTGGGCAAGGGCGCCTCCGACAAGCTGGGCAAGCGTTTTCGCGTTCTTTCCTTGAACGACAATGTGAGTTGGATGACCGCGCTGGGCAACGATTACGCTTACGAAGACGTGTTTGTGCGGCAGCTCATGAATTACGCCCGCGCCGGGGATCTGGTTCTGGCGATGAGCGTGAGCGGCAATTCGCCGAATGTAGTCAAAGCCATCGAGTGGTCGGTCAAGAATGGCCTGCAGACAGTGGCATTGGTGGGCGCAAAGCGCGGCCGCCTGGCTGAATTGGCGCACACGGTCATCGTCATCGATTCCGACCATTATGGCCGGGTGGAGGACGCGCACATGGGTGTGTGCCATATCGTTTGCTACGCGTTTATGGAGAATCCGCGGCTCGGCCAGAGTTAGAGCGTGTGCGGAAAATCGTTTTTGGACATCGTCCTCCTCGTCCTCCTCGTCCTCGATGTTGTCTTTGTTTGCGAGGACGAGGAGGACGACGTGAACGAGGACGAACAGACGGTCCGGAATTTCCGTACGCGCTCTTAGATTTGACGTGTTCCTAGGTCTGGGACTCGCGCTTTGAAAACCGGCTTCCTTCTGGCATACTGTCCGCATGCCTGAGTCGGATGCGATTCGCAGCAAACTGAGCCAATTGCCGCACAAACCCGGTGTCTATCTGATGAAAGACCGGTTTGGCACGGTTATTTATGTGGGCAAAGCACGCGATCTGCGCAAACGGGTCAGCCAATATTTTCATCCTTCCCGCCGGCTGGGCTGGGATTTGAAATTTCAAGCCCTCATCGAAGCGATTTACGATTTTGACGTGCACGTGGTGCGCAGCGAGCCGGAAGCCTTTTTGCTCGAAGGCAAGCTGATCAAGGAATTTCACCCGCGTTACAATGTCAGCTTTCGCGATGACAAGCGTTTCCTGCTGGTCAAAGTCAACCTGAACGACCCGATCCCCCGCTTCACGTTCACGCGCTTCAAGCAGGACGATGGCGCGCGGTACTTTGGGCCGTTCACCAATTCAGGGGCGCTGCGCCGCACGCTGGACCTGGTGCGGCACAAGTTTAATCTGCGCGGCTGCCGGCCACTGACGCCGACCGAGAACGATTACAAGCATTGCCTCTATGCCCATTTGAAAGTCTGCACCGCGCCCTGCCTCGGGAATGTGACGCGGGAGGAATATTTGCAGCAGGTGCTGGCGGCCTGCGAATTTCTCGACGGCGAGTGCGAAGAGATGGCCAAGCAAGTGCATGAGGAGATGAGGAAAGCCGCCGGCGCGCTCGACTTTGAAAAGGCGGCCCAATTGCGCGACTTGCTGTCCGACCTGCGCCAGACCACGCGAAAGACCGAGAAATTCGAGCGCCTGCCCTACACTTTGCCCATGGCCATCGATCCGCAACGCGATTTGGCCGAACTGGGCCGGCTCCTGCAATTGCCTGGGCCACCTCACCGGATCGAAGGGTTTGACATTTCCAACATCAGCGGCACGTTCGCCGTCGCGTCCATGGTCAGCTTCCGCCATGGCCGGCCGGACCGCTCGAATTATCGGCGCTTCAAAATGAAGACTGTCACCGGCCAAGATGACTTTGCCTGCATGGCCGAAACAGTGCGCCGGCGCTATACGCGGCTGTTGAACGAAGCGGAAGACGGAAGACGGAAGGCGGAAGCCAGAAGCCCGAAGCCCGAAGACGGAACTCAGGAGAGGGCAGGAGCAGCAGTCACGGTTCAGCAAAGTCATGCCGGGCCGCAAGTTCTTAACTCGGAGTCTTTTCCGAATTTGATTCTGATTGATGGCGGCAAAGGGCAGTTGAATGCCGCTTGTGCCGAGCTGGCCAAGCTTGGCTTAAGCCACATTCCGGTGATCGGCTTGGCGAAGGAATTCGAGGAAATCTTTCAGCCGGGCGCAAGCGAACCCTTGCGATTGAGCCACAATTCCGGCGCCTTAAAACTGTTGCAGCGGGTACGCGACGAGTCCCACCGCTTTGCCAATACCTACAATGCGCAACTGCGCTTGAAGAGAATCTCGGAGAGCATCCTGGACGAATTCCCCGGCATCGGCGCGCAACGCAAGGCGGCGCTTCTTAAAAAATTCGGTTCTGTGCCGCGCCTGCGGCTGGCCACCGTCGAGCAAATCGCGCAAGTCCCCGGTTTCGGCGGAAAAGCAGCCGCCGACCTGAAAGTGTTTCTGGAAGCGCGCACGGTGAGCTCGGCGGCTTCTGGAACCTGATCGCGGGCTGAAAACAGCCGTTGGCTTGGACCGCGGCAAAATGTAAACGGAAGAAGACCACAGCGCGGCGCAGCCGCAACCCAAGCGGCGCGCGGGTGTCCTCGCCTGCCGAGTTCGGCAATCGCCGAACTCATTGTTTGGGTCGGACAGGAGCGCGCTTTCGCGCCATCGCCTTCTTGATACGCGCTGTGCGCTGTGGATCGGGTGAGTCCAGCCCATCCAGCAAGCGGTTTGGGCTGATTTCGAGGAATTGTGAAAGCCGGGCGAAAGTGGTCACTGCAAATGGAAAACCGCCCCGTTCAATCGCGCCGACGGTCTGCACATGGACGTCAGCCAGTTCGGCCAGACATTCCTGAGTCAGCCCGGCCCTTTGGCGAGCTTCACGAATGTTCCGTCCGATTAGACGTAAGATTTCCCGGTTGCTCACTCATGAACAGTGAGCATGAGAGTTAATGTCGTTGACATCGCATATCCGCTAGGTTAGCAGAATGCCGTGTAATCAAGCGTTTAGTCCCCGTGTCTTTTGTGTCGAGATTCCGAGGCAAACGTGATATAAAGAAAACTATGAAGCCACTCCGAATCTATTCGCTTGCTGCTGTCCTGATTCTGGCAACCGGGACCCCACTCTTGGGCCAGCGTCTCAATCCGCCGCCACCGCTCGACGATGCGGTGCATGGAGGCCAGATCGGCGACGGCACGCGCAACCTTGTCATTTGCATCCACGGGTGGAATCCTCCAGGCCCACTCACTCCGGCCAAGACAGATAAATATGTTCAAGAAGACGAATGGGCATACGTCGTCAGCCAACTGGAGACAGCGCTCACGCATAACACGCCGGAACCGTGGTCGTTGTTGCTCTACCACTGGGAAGAAGACGCCAATACAGGCTTCATCGGTTTTGAGGGCGTCGCGTTGGGCCAGGCCACGCAAGCCGCGATCAATGCTCGTGCGCACGGGGACAGCTTGGGGCCACGATTGCCGAAATCGCTGCGCCGCGTTCATCTCATCGCTCACAGCGCGGGTGCATGGTGCGCCCGTCAGGTTGCTGAGTGGCTGATTGCGAATCGGCCCTATGTTGTCGTGCAAGTCACACTGCTTGACCCGTTCATTCCTGAAGTGCTTGCGCCATCAGGAGGCCTTTTCTCTGTGAACGCCATGTCGCAGATGGCTCAATGGAGCGGAAATGATCGCATCCGTCTTTTGGAAAACTATTACGCTGACGATTCTATTCCGGGCATTCCAACTCTTCCCACGCTGGGCACTCAATCGGAATTCAATTGGCAGTCCAAAGGATCTAACCTTCAAGTTGAATGGACCCTATCCATCTGGCCCTACCGACTTCCTGACGGAATTGATATCCATTACGACTACCACTCTGGCCCAATTCAATTCTACGCCGACACCACATGGTTTTCGCTCAATCCAACAGCAAGCGTGCCGACTGGATTATTTGGCCCACCTTACGACGCTGCCCAAGTCGGCTGGTTTCGCAGCCTATTTCAAGCGCAGTTCAGTATGCCGCGCTTCATCACTCAACCCGTCACTTCGCAAGACGTTTCGGCGGGTAAGAGTGTGACCCTTTCCGTCACGACCGTGCGTGCTGACACATTTCAATGGTTCAAAGACGGCCAGCAAATTGGCGCTACCGGCAGCAGCTACACCTTCAGCGCCAGCCAATCCACGACTGGGGAATACGTTGTTCGAGCAAGCGGTCAATACGGCTTGCTTTTTAGTGACGCCGCCAAGGTTGGCCTTACTTCTCCACCGCCGCCTGCCGCCCCATCCATCACGTCCGTTTCTCCTTCCACACTGGCGACGTCAACGTCGCAACAACGCATCAAAATCTTTGGCACGAGCTTCACGAGCAGTTCCACGCTGCTCTTCAATGGCAGCATAGCGTCCGATCCCGCACGATTGACCTTCGTGAACGCCAACGAGATTAATTACAACATCATCGTGGCGAGCGCGGGAAATTGGACCGTGAAGGTGATTAACGGTAGCCAGGAATCCAACTTGGGCACATTCACTGTAACTACGCCCCCGCCCAACACCGGTTCGCTAACGGTTGATCTCTCACCGTCGGGCGCGGTGTCTGCCGGTGCGCAATGGCGAGTGGACGGCGGCACGTATCACAACAGCGGAGATACCGTCGCAGGACTGAGCCCGGGCTTGCACACCGTCTCGTTCACAACCGTCGCAGGCTACACGACACCAGCGGCCAAATCGGTTTCCATTAGCAGCGGCGTGAACACGTCCGACACCAGCACTTACACCGTTATCACCCCGCCCAACACCGGTTCGCTAACGGTTAATCTCTCACCGTCGGGCGCGGTGTCCGCCGGTGCCCAATGGCGCGTGGACGGCGGCAGCTACCGCAACAACGGCGACACCGCCACCGGCTTGACACCGGGTCCGCACACCGTCTCCTTCAAAACCGTCGCCGGCTACACCACGCCTGCGGACAAGCCCGTCACCATCACCAGCGGCGCGACGACTTCCGACTCCGCCACCTACACGCCTGTCGTCGCGACCACCTACACGCTCAACATCAACAGCGATCACGGCCAAGTCTATCGCAATCCGAACAAGAGCACTTTCTCCCCCGGCGAAACTGTCCGCCTCAACGCCAGTAACGACTCCGGCTGGCACTTTGACCACTGGAGCGGCGACGCTTCCGGAACCACCACCCGGATTGACCTCGTGATGGACGGTGACAAGACCGTCACTGCCAACTGGGCTCCCGGCGATGCCAGCCTAGTTACCATTACCATGACACTGCAACCCGACGGAGCCGCCGCTGCTGGCGCGCGTTGGCGCATTGATGGCGAGGCTTGGCAGAACAGCGGCCAGCCACTCACCGGCCAATTTCTCGGCGACCACTATATCGAATTCTTAGACGCCCCCGGCTGGTTCCGGCCGGCGGCCTTCAGCGGCAACTTCGTTCGGGGCGACACCAACCTCACCGCCACCTACACGCAGGATGCAACGCCAGGCAGTCTGATGGTCACACTCACGCCGCCGGACGCCGTGACTGCCGGAGCGAAATGGCATGTCAATGGCAGCCCCCCGCAGAACAGCGGTGCCAGCCTCAACCTGCCGCCCGGTGCTGGCTACACGGTCACCTTCGACGCCACGCCCGGTTGGACGCCACCCGCAAGCCAGAACGTGGAAATTCGCGCCGGTCAGGCCACATTCTTGACCGCCACTTACTCCCCTCCCGCTGGGCAACCTGTGATCGCAGCGATTCGTCCCAGCGCTGGACCGCTGGCAGGTGGTACCGCGTTGACCATTGACGGCGTGAACTTCGTCGCCCCAGTCGAAGTCCTGATTGGGAACCTCCCGGCTGCCAACATAGTCGTCCTCAGCCCGACCGAGATTGCCTGCCTCACGCCTTCCAGCTCCGTCTATGGCTCCGTGTCGGTGTCGGTGCAAACTGCGGGCGGCAGCGTGACGAGTCCGAATGGTTTCCGCTATGGCAATGTTCGAGGCACCAACCTGGAGTTGGCTGGCCAAATCGGAGGCACCATGAATTGTACTGCCGTTTCCGGCAATTACGCTTTCATCGGGCAAGGCCCTCGCCTGGTCGTGATGAACATTTCGACTCCTTCGATCCCGACGCCCGTGGGGACGGGGCTGCTGTTGAGCGACACCGTAAACGACATCGCCATATCAGGTAACTACGCGTACCTGGCCAACAACGAGGAAGGTCTTCAAATCGTGGACATCAGCATTCCGTCGGCACCACAGGTGCGGGGTTTTTGCGACACCCCGGCAAAGGCCCAGGCGGTCGCTCTCCTGGGCGGGAGAGCATACGTAGCGGATGGTGTTGGGGGACTACAGATTCTTGATATCGCGACTCCGGCGGCGCCCCGATCAATCGGGGCGCTCAATTGGGGTGAAGAAACAGTGGACGTTGCGGTTGCTGTCAATGCCAACGGGGTTTTCGCGTACTTCTCGCTGGCCGGCGGCGGCTTGCGAATCGTAGATGTGACGACTCCGGCCAACCCGGTTCTTCGCGGTCTGCTCCCCATTTCCGACCCTGTCGGCAGCTCATTGTCCTCGGTGGCGGTCTCGGGCAACAGGGCGTACGTGGCTCAAGCCTACTACGGTTTAGCGATTATTGACGTGAGCGATCCGGGCGCTCCATTTCTGCTCGGGACGTACAGCAGATGGATGCAAAGCCTTGCTCTGAGTGGCGGCAACGTCTATCTGGTGGGCAGAGATGGATTTGCGATCGTAAACCCGGCTATACCCGGCTCGCCGAGCACGGTGGGAGAGTACATCGGCGGAGGTTTCAGCTACCAGAGCCAGGTCGCCGTTGTTGGGCAACACGCTTTTGTAGCGGGAGGAACAGCAGGCTTTCAAGTCTTCGACATCGCGAACCCAGCAGACCCCACCTTGGCTGCCCATTACCGTCAACCTGCTAACTACGTTCGCAACTTTGCATTGACGAACGACGCCGTGTTCCTTGCAACCGACTTCGGTGTTGAAGTGGCCGACACTACAACTCCGGACAGACCTTGGATTCGAGCCTATCGTGCCCTTGGCCAAATGCAGCGTATCGTCCTCGACGGGGGACGGGCTTATTCGGTCACTACCGGAGGAGGACTCAACATCGTAACCATAGACAGTGCTAGCCAGTTGTCGCCGGCTGGGACAATTCCTGGGGGGCCTATGTACATACTGATTCTGCTGAAAAACCCGCTGACTACTTTTTAGCCCTTGAAGAGGTCGGG
>CAYIIH010000236.1:0-13865 GCA_964363225.1 uncultured Verrucomicrobiota bacterium
TCGATTTGAAAAAACTGAATGAAAAGAAAAAATTCCAGTTGACACACCACCCCATTGCAGGGTCAGCTATAGCATGAGCTTGACAATGTGGGCTGTATTCTGGCGTCCCACCTAGCGAAACTCCCGGCGGCGAGACGCCGTTTGAACTCGCAGCCGGGGACGGCTGCGCCACCCGGTTCATGGCCCCGAGGCTCGATGTTGAAATCGTGGATGCTGTCCAAGGTCATCCAAACCCGGTCAGTTCTTCGTCTATCCATCCAATCTAAGTCGTTATCCAAAAGCAAGTTCCGAGATAATTGTTGCGCCGAATTTAGAAGAGGCCGCCCGCACTTCACCGGCAGGTTTCACCCCGAATGTCCCGAGGGTCATCGCCACATTTACATTGTGTGAATCGAGCTTTCTGACTTAAATCCAAGCCGCGATCAAAGAACGAACGGACCTGCCATCTGAAAATTCCTGCCACTGAAAAAGCTGTCGTGCCTTTCCTCTTCGGTCTGACGCTTTTTGTCAGCGCCACCCTGCTCTTTTGGGTGCAGCCAATGGTGGCCAAGATGTTGTTGCCTTTCTGGGGCGGCGCGCCGGCGGTTTGGAACACCTGCATGGTCTTTTTTCAAGCCGTGTTGCTGGCCGGTTACGTTTATGCGCATCTCCTGACGTCTCGGTTGAGCGCGCGGTCCCAGACGGTTGTGCATTTGGCGTTGCTGCTGTCGGCAGCCGCATTTCTGCCCGTCGCCGTTTCTGAAGCGAATCTTCCCAACTTGTCGCCGGAATCGGACCCTTCCTGGTGGTTGCTAGGCTGTCTCCTCGCCATCGTGGGAGGGCCGTTTTTCATTCTCTCGAGCAGCGGACCCCTTTTTCAAAAATGGTTTTCCAACACGCGGCATCCTGCGGCCAAAGACCCCTATTTTTTGTACGGCGTCAGCAATCTAGGCAGTTTGATTGCACTGCTCGGTTACGCCGTAATCATCGAGCCCAATTTACGGTTGCGCACGCAGAGCTGGGTTTGGGCAGGAGGCTATGCCGTCCTCATCTTGTTGAGTTTATGCTGCACAGCATTCCTCTGGCGCTGGCATCCTCTTGCCGTGCCAAAACCCGGTTCCAACGGCTCCCCGGAGGAGCCGGCGGTGACCGGCGAGTCACCCGCAGAACCGCTCTCGCTCCGGCGCCAAATAAAATGGACGTTTCTGGCCTTTGTTCCTTCCAGCCTCATGCTGGGAGTCACCAACTTTTTGACCACGGACATTGCCAGCATTCCGCTGATCTGGGTGATCCCCTTGGCGATTTATCTGCTGACGTTTATCCTGGCCTTCAGCCGGCGGCGGCTGGTGTCATTGCGCTGGCTCTCGCGCGCTTTGCCGATCGGCGCCCTGGGATTGACTTTCCTGATTTTGTCCCGTGCCACGCAACCGGTCTGGTTGCTGATGGTTTGTCATCTTCTGGTCTTTTTCCTGGCCGCGCTGCTCTGTCATGGCCGGCTGGCCGAAGACCGGCCGGCGCCCGCGCATCTGACGGAATTCTACCTTTGGATATCGCTCGGTGGCGTGCTGGGCGGCTTGTTCAATGCCTTGCTGGCCCCGCACCTTTTCAATGCCGTCCTCGAATACCCGCTGGCACTCGTGCTGGCCTGTTTGCTAAGGCCGCGTGATTCTGCTGGGGAAATCGCCGCGGGCAGGCGCTGGCTGGATTTCGCCCTGCCCCTTCTGTTGGGCACCTTGACCGTCGGCCTGGCATTGATGATTCCCTTTTTCGAGTTTCGGTCCGTTCATCTGCGCAATGCCGTCGTCATCGGTGTGCCGGCGCTGATCGGCTTCACGTTTGTAGATCGGACCGTCCGCTTTGGTTTGGGCCTGGGGGCGATCCTGTTGTGCGGTGGATTATTCCTGGGAACGAGCGGCCAGACCTTGTTCAGGGAACGAAATTTCTTTGGTGTTTCGCGCGTGACTCGTGACGCCGCCGGCACGTTTCGGCGCATGTTTCATGGCAACACACTCCATGGCCGCCAGTTCCTCGCCTCCCATCGCCAATGCGAACCGCTGGCCTATTACCATCGCACCGGACCGTTGGGCGGCATTTTTGAACAGTTCAATGCCCGTCCAGCCGCGGCCAGGGTCGCCGTCATCGGACTCGGGACCGGCTCGATGATCAGTTATGCCACGGTAGGCCAGGAATGGACCTATTATGAGATTGATCCCCTGGTGGTCCGCATTGCGTCCGACACCAACTACTTCACTTACCTGTCGCACTGCGCCAAGGCCAAACCTAAGTTGGTGCTCGGGGATGCGCGGCTGCGGCTCCGCGAAGCTCCGGATGCGTTCTATGGCTTGATCGTCCTGGATGCCTTCAGTTCCGACGCCATTCCCGTGCATCTGTTGACGGCGCAGGCCCTGGAGCTTTATCTCTCGAAACTGGCCCCCGATGGAATGCTGGCTTTCCACATCTCGAATCGCTACCTGGAACTGGAGCCGGTGGTGGGCGATCTGGCCAGGAACGCCGGCTTGGTTTGCTACGGCTGGGATGACATGTTTGACGACACGCGGCAGGGCAAGGACGCCTCCCATTGGGTGGTGCTGGCGCGGAAATCCCAGAACTTGGGCGGACTGGTCAAAAGCTCCCGTTGGTTGCCCGTGCCGGGGCGCTCAGAACCAAAAGTTTGGACGGACGATTTCTCGAACATTCTGAGTGCGTTGAAGTGGAAGTGAGGGGGCTTGCTATTCCTGAATGGGAAGCGTAAAAACTGGTCAATCGCAGGCACGGTCCGGAAAACGAAAGCCATATTCAGATGGACGGAGCCCTTATCATCGTCGCGGTGTTGTTGGTCGTCTTGGGTGTGCCGGCGTGGCTTGTTTACAGGGCGATCAAAACTTCCAGCCAGTTGGATGAGCTTTCGCACTTGGTCCACCGTCTCAGTTACGATCTCTCCAGGCTGAAGCAACGAATGGAGGAAGAAACGGACAAAGGGGCAAAGGCCGCTCCAAGTTCGACGTTGGATGCGAGCACGGCGGAGGAGTCCTTGACAAAAGAACCTTCCGCAGCAGAGCCTGCCACAGGCTTTGGCGCTCCGGCAGTTCCGCCCGTTTCGCCGACACTCACACCGGTCCCGGCAAGCGGCGGAGCCGCACGTTTGCCTGAAACGCCAGCCTGGGCTGGGCCGGTCACGGCGCGGAAGGCCGAAACGCCTTCTGTGGCTGCTCCGGCGCCGTTGCCTGTCGATGCGCCGCCTCAGCCGCGCCTCACGCCGCCTGCGTTGCCCAGACCAGCGTTCATGCCGCCGCTTGCTCCCGTCACCACGAGCCGAAGTCCAGCGAGGGAAAAAGAACCCGTCGAAATCAATTGGGAACGGTTCCTGGGCGTGAAGTTGTTCGCTTGGATTGGCGGTCTGGCCTTGTTTCTGGGCGTTGCCTTTTTCATCAAGTATTCTTTCGACAGAAATTGGATTTCACCCGAGATTCGGGTCGCGCTTGGCTTCTTGAGCGGCCTGGGGCTGGTGGTGGGAGGCGTGGCCTTGAAACGCCGGGAGTATGCGGTGACGTCGCAAACGCTCTGCGCCACGGGCACAGTAATCTTGTATGCGGTGACTTTTGCCTGCCGGTCAATTTACCACTTCCCCTTCTTTGGCTTGTGGCCGACTTTCCTGCTCATGATTTTGATCACCGCCACCGCCTTTTTGCTGGCGGTCAGAATGGAAGCGCAGGTGGTGGCGATCCTTGGATTGGTGGGCGGCTTTCTGACCCCGCCGCTGCTTTCCACAGGCGTCGATAATCCCTTCGGGCTGTTCGGCTACATTGCGATATTGGATGCCGGGTTGCTGGCGGTGGCGTTCCACCGGCGCTGGCATTTCCTGATTCTCATGGGCGCCATCGGCACGTTCCTGATGCAGATGGGCTGGGCCGCAAATTTTTTTACGGAAGAAAAGGTGTTCGTTGCTCTGGGCATCTTTGCCAGCTTCGATCTTCTTTTCCTGCTGGCGTTTGCTTGGGCCGAAAAGATCAAGCAAGCGAACCCGTGGCTTTCGGCGTCGGCGATCGCTTTGCCCTTTATCACGATGGGATTCACGTTTTACCTTCTTGGCTACCCCGGCCTGGGAGCAAGGCCCGGCGCGCTTTTCACCTTTGTGCTGGCGGCCGATCTCTGTTTGCTGGCTTTGGTCGTTCTCCAGACCGGCTTATTCAACCTTCATCTGGTTTCAGGGACGGTCGTCTTTTTGTTTTTGGCCTCGTGGACGATGGGACACTTGACGGATGCGCTCTTGGCTTGGGCGCTTGGCTCTTATCTTTTCTTTTCGGCGCTGCACTCGGCCATGCCGATCGTGCTGCAACGGTTGCGTCCTGGCGTGGCGCCGGTTTGGTGGGGCCATCTGTTTCCGCCGTTCGCTCTGCTGCTGGTTCTGATACCCTTGATCAAGAGCGAGGTCGTCTCACTGCTGGTCTGGCCGTGTGTGCTGCTGATTGATCTGCTGGCCATCGGACTGGCGGTGCTGACCGGTTCCTTGCTTTCGATCATGGCTGTGCTGCTCCTGACAATCATTGTCACGGCAGCGTGGATTTTGAAAATTCCGGCCGAGTTGACCGGCCTGTCTCCGACGCTCACCATCATCGGCGGATTCGCAGTTTTCTTTTTCGTCGTTGGGATTCTTGCGGTGCGGAAGCTCATTCCTAAATGGCAGAGCGTGGGCGCCGTTTCGCCCGCAAGTGGAGGTGAACCCGGCCTTCCGCATCTGGCGGCCGGCCTGCAGCTTTCGGAGCTGCAGGCGCAACTCCCTGCCGTCTCGGCCATCCTGCCATTTTTGTTGTTAATGATGGTCACGATCCGGCTGCCGCTGGCCAATCCGTCGCCGGTATTTGGATTGGCCCTGCTGCTGGTCGTGCTACTTCTCGGGCTCGCCCACAGGAGCGGGGTCAACTGGCTGGTGGCCATCAGCCTCGCGTGCGTCCTGGCTCTGGAGCACACCTGGCACAACGCGCATTTTCAGCGCGAGCTGGCGTTGTTGCCGCTCGGTTGGTATTTGGTTTTTTATGCTGTCTTTACCGCTTTTCCCTTTGTCTTCCGAAGAGGCCGGCTGGACCAAACGCTGCCTTGGGCAATAGCCGCTCTGTCAGGCCCGCTTCATTTTTACCTGGTGTATCAGGCTGTGTCGCTCGGATTTCACAATTCGTACCTGGGTCTTTTGCCGGCGGCTTTCGCGCTGCCGCCGTTGCTCGGGTTGATCTGGCTGGCGGGACGGCTTTCTCCGGCTCAGGCGCAGAGGAACACTCTTTTGGCCTGGTTTGGCGGGAGCACACTGTTTTTTGTCACGCTCATTTTCCCGATTCAATTTGAGCGCCAGTGGATCACGATTGGCTGGGCGCTGGAAGGCGCGGCGTTGCTCTGGTTTTTCCATCGCGTGCCGCATCCGGGTCTGCGGCTCACGGGAATGGCCTTGCTCATCGTGGCGTTTGTTCGGCTGGCCTTGAATCCGGCCGTCTTGAGGTATCATCCGCGCAGCGAAACCCCAATCCTCAACTGGTATCTTTATGCTTTTGGAATCGCGACGGTCTGCCTGATGGCCGGAGCACGTTTGCTCGCGCCGCCTCGCAACATGGTTT
Source organism: uncultured Verrucomicrobiota bacterium (assembly GCA_964363225.1). Lineage (GTDB taxonomy): Bacteria > Verrucomicrobiota > Verrucomicrobiia > Limisphaerales > CAYIIH01 > CAYIIH01. The sequence goes on from CAYIIH010000236.1 coordinate 5,583, forward strand.
TAGGCTGGAGCGCGCCGCCGTTGCTCTACAGCCTTGGAACCATCCTGGCTTTTCTGCTGTTGAACATTGAAATCGCCGATTATTTCGCTGAAGGACCGAATCTCACGTTCCAGTTTTCCGGGAACTTTGCCCGGGACATGACCTACTCCATCGCCTGGGGCTTGTTCGCCATCGGATTGTTGAGTGCCGGGATTCTGAAAGGGGTTCGACCGGCGCGTTACGCGGGCGTAGCTTTGCTGGGCGTGACGCTGCTCAAGTTGTTCTTCCACGACCTGAGCCGGTTGAGCGAGCTCTATCGCATCGGCGCGTTTGTTGGCGTAGCGGTCATCTCCATTCTGGCCTCCGTCCTCTACCAGCGGTTCTTTGCCGCCGCGCTCCGCAAGGAAGAATCCGAGTCCTCAAATGAAAATTAGTTTCACCGGTTTGTCGCTCGTCGCGGGCGCCGGCTGTCTGCTCGCGACAAATCTCCTGGCGGCCAACTTTTCTTCGGAATGGAAGAACGCGCAACAACTGCAGGTGCTCCAAGCCGGGCTGGTTAAGATCAGTCTGCCGGCCGAGACTTTGGGCGCAGCCCGGCCCGGCCTCGAGGATTTGCGCATCTTTGACGACGCCGGCCATGAAGTGCCTTACCATGTCGAGCGCTCACGCCCGGTGGACAAAGTCGTGCGGGACGCCCGCTCCTTCCAGATTTCTTTGGCTGCGAGCGAAACGAGCATTCTTCTGGAAACTGGGATCACGCAGCCCGTTGAAGGTGTCACATTGAACGCGCCGGCCCGGAGTTTCATCAAGTCAGTCCGGGTCGAAGGGTCTCGCGATCGGCAGACCTGGCAAAGGCTCGCCCAAGGCCAGCCGATCTTTCGTCAGGCCTACGGGCCGAGCCAGCTTTACGTGGCTTTTCCGCCCGGAGCCTGGCCCTTTCTGCGGCTGACCGTGGATGACCGCCGGTCCGAACCGGTGCCCTTCTCCGGCGCGAGAATTCATGGCGCGGCGCTTGAACCGTCCCCGCTGGAACCGGTGCTCATCGCCATCGCCGAACGAATCGAGAATCCGGGAGAAACGCGGTTGACGTTGAACCTGGGCGCAGCCCACCTGCAGCTCGCGCGATTGCGCATCGAGACGAGTGACACTCTGTTTACGCGCGAGGTGACAGCCGCCGTCCGCCGGATTTCGGAGAACGCAGTGATCGAGCAGGCGCTGGCCCGCGGCACCATTTATCGCCTGGCCATTGAGGGACAGCCGGCTTCTTCAAACCTCTCCTTTTCTGTCGAGGCCGCCGTTCCGTCGAACGATTTGCTGCTCTTGATTCAAAACCACGACAGCCCGCCGCTCCGCATCACCGGGATCACGGCAGAGCGGCGTCCGGTTTATGTCGTCTTTCACGCGCCGCAGAGCAGCCCGTACCATTTGCTGACCGGCCATGCGCAATGCCCGGCGCCGCGTTACGACCTGGCGGCCCTCGGTTCCGATCTCGAGAAAGTGGCAGTTTCTGCCCTGGCCGTCACGGCCCTGACCGCCAATCCGGCCTACCGCCAGGCGGAGACACTCCCGGAACTCCGTGACAGCGGGACCGACTTGGACACTTCCTCCTGGCGATATCGCAAACAGGTCAAACTCACTCGGACCGGCGTGCAGCAGCTTGAATTGGATTGGGAAACGCTCGCTCACGCGCAGGCCGGTTTCCAGGATCTGCGGCTGGTGCGGCAGGGCAAGCAGGTTTCGTACATCCTGGAACAAACCTCGATCACGCGCGCGATCATGCCCCAAGTGGGTCCAGCCAATGACCCCAAAACGCCGAAAACCAGCCGCTGGTCCGTCAAACTGTTGCACGCCTCGCTGCCCTTGACGCGGCTGACCTGTGCTTCGAGCACGCCTTTATTCAGGCGCGAAGTGATATTGTCCGAGGAAGCCACGGACGAACGCGGCGCCAAGTATGTCCGTTCGCTCGGCCAGGCCTCCTGGGTGCAAACACCGGGCCAGCCAACCAATCAACTGGTCCTCTTCCTGTCGAACAGGCCCTTCACCGACACCCTTTTTCTTGAGACGAACAACGAAGATAATCCCGCGATCAAACTGGGTAACTTTCAAGTGTTCTACCCGGCGACGCGCCTTTTGTTTAAGGCGTCCTCCAGCTCGGACCTGTTTTTGTATTACGGAAATCGGGAAGCCGGTTTTCCGCAGTACGACTTGAGCCTGGTCGGCAGCCAATTATTGACCTCGGAAAAATCTGCGGCCGCCCTGGCGGGGGAAGAGCAACTGAAGAAATTGCCCTGGAGCGAAACGTCCACGGCGACGGGACTGACCGGCTTCCTTTTTTGGGGTGTCTTAGGACTGGTCGTGGCGGCGTTGCTGGTGGTCATCGCGCGATTGCTGCCCAAGAGCACTCCGGCTGAACGGGCCGGCACGCCTGGAAAAGAAGACGGCGACGCTTAACCAAGTGCCCGGGGTGGCAGACAACGACAAATGGCCCGCGGCGCCTGAACTCAATTTCGCATTCGCCACTGCAAGGAATTGGCTTAGGCCTGATTGAAACAACCTTTCCCTCAAAAGCTTTCCCTTAAAAGCTTGACGGTGGGAACCAGTGTGGTTGCATGAATCGCAATGAAAACGAATTTGTCAGCGCTGTTCGCCATGAGTTGTTTGGTGGTTCTTTTTTCCGGCTGCTACTCCACTCCAGACGGTCACATGAGAGCAGGGGTTCCTTTTGTCAAAGATAGAATCGAAAGCCGCTACGAACGTCCCGTGGACCAAATCTTTGCCGCCGCCAAAGAAGTCCTGAAGTTCAACGGCACGCTCTACGGCGAGAATACCGTCACCAAAATGCTCGAAGCCAAAATCGATACCCGCACGGTCTGGGTCAAGGTGGATGAAGTCCAACCCAAGATCAGCCGCGTCGTCGTTCAGGCGCGCAGGAAAGGCGGCACTTCAGACATCGACCTGGCCAGCGAAATCGACAAGCAAATCGCGTTGCGGTTGCGCTAAGGCTCCCGACCCTTCAGCCCGATATTCTGTTCATAAGTGCCCAGCTTCACGGCCTGGCTTTTTTGCTGCGGCCGGAGTTCTAATTTCAAGTAAGCCATCCGGCTCAGGGCATTCTCCGCCGCCGCCGATTTCGGATAGGTATCCACGATGCGTTGCAGGGCTTGGCGGGCGGCGTTGGCATCCCCGGCCAGCTTGATGTGCAGATCGGCCAGCACGTTCAGCCAATGCACCACCTGCTTGGCCGGCTGATGGGGGGCCGCGATCAATTGTTCCAACTGGTCCAAGGCCAAGTCGAGCCGCTGATAATGGTTCGCGTAGATCATGGCCAGATTCTCCCTGGCTTCATTATCGAGCGGGTACTCCTCCAGATGTTTGACGTACTGCTCGGCCAGCGCGGCGGGGTCTTTGATCGGAGCATGAGTTTCCACGCGGTCCTGGAGGCCGATGCGGTCTTCGAACTTCCTCAGGGCAATGCGGGACGGCTCCTTTTTCTCCAACAACATTTCCATGGGAGTCAAGTGGGCGATCCGTTGCGCTGCCATCTGCGCCAGTTCCGTGTCCGGCAGGAGGGCGGGAATCCGCTCCAGAGCCTCGCGCGCCGCGGCACGGTCCTGGTTGAACTTCAGGTGCCAATCGGCCAGGCGATTCAAAGCAAAAGCGACGTTCTTCGGAGCGCGCCCTTCGAAGCGGACAATCCGCTCGATGGTTTCCTGCGCGCCCGGCAGATCGTTCAGGTTCTCCGCCTGGATTTCGGCCATCAGCATCAGCCCTAAAAAATCATCCGGAAAACGCGCCAGTTGCATGTGGATTTCCGCGATGGCCTCGCGATAAAGGCCCATCTTGCGTTTGGCTTCGGCAACGGCGTAAAACGGGCGTGCTTCAACTTCCACATCGCCTCCGTCGAACATCGACACGAACGGTTTCGCCACCATGGCTCCTATGTTGGGCGCCCAGATGATGCCCAAGACAAGTCCACACGCGGCTGAGGTGCCCGCAATGAGAAACGCCACGCCGAAATCGGCGGCAGAGCCGCCACTGCCCAAACCTCCCACTTTCACCAGGAAAACCGCTGTGCCGGCCACGATCACCGCCGAGAGAATCCACTTGAAGAGCAGCCGCGCCGGGTCTTCGCTCCGCTGCAACAGGCGAAACAGGAACCAGCCAATCCCCAACAGCGCGATCAAGCTCGTTACGGTTTTCCAAATGGCGCTCAACATAATTCAACCGTTGCGCTTCGTCATCTGATCCGCATTGCGCGCGCGGCTCAGGGCAGTGTCGTAGCTGATCAGACAACGGCAGTACAGGTCGTACAGGCAGGCATCCATCAGCACCATGCCGTCTTTGCCGCCCGTCTGAATGGTGGTTTCGAGCATGTGCTTGTTGTTTTCCCGGATGAGATTGCGTACGGCGCCATTGGCAATCAACAATTCGTAGGCCAGAATGCGGCGGCAGCGATCAGCCGAGGGCAACAAATCCTGGGCAATAATGCCCTGCAGCGAGTTAGCCAATTGCATGATGATCTGGCGTTGGGCGCTGCCTTCAAACACACCGGTAATGCGCTCGAAGGCATGCGACACATTGGGCGAGTGGAGCGTGGCCAGCACCAGGTGTCCGGTCTCGGCTGCCGTCAACGCCGCGGAAATAGTCTCGTGATCGCGCATTTCGCCCACGACAATGACATCGGGGTCCTGCCGGAGCACGTGAATGAGGGCGCGATCGAAGGAGCGTGTATCGGTCAGGACCTCTTGCTGGACGACAATGGCCCGCTTGTTGTCGTGCACGTACTCGATGGGGTCCTCGATGGTCACGATCTTGCACCGGCGCTCGCTGTTGATCAAATCAACCATGTAATTGAGCGTCGTGGTTTTGCCCGCGCCGGTCGGCCCGGTGATGAGCACCAAGCCGTTGGGTCTGCGCGCCAGTTCATCGATTTTGGGCGGCAGCCCCAGTTCTTCGCGGGTTGGGATGCGGTCGCCGCAAAAACGGATGCTCAATTCGGGATGGCCATTGCGCCGGTAAAGAGTGGCCCGCATCCGGCCTGCCAGGCTATGCGGAATGGAAATGCACAGTTCCCAATCCCGCTCGAATTGCTGGCGTTGCTCATCGCTCAGGAGGCTGAAGGCCAGGTCGGTTGTTTCCTCCGCCGTCAAAGCATCTTCATCGGCAAAAATGATCTCGCCATTGACACGAAAAGCGGGCGGCACCCCGGCAATCAAATGAAGGTCCGACGACCGGGCGTCGGAGGCCGCCGCGATGAGTTGATCAAGATGCGGGCTGCTCATTTTTGAAACCAATGACGCCAGCGGCCCGACAAGCGCGCCCAGAAGCCGAGGTTCGCTGCTTCGACGATGGCCCCATCCGTCTCGGGGCATTCGGAATCCATCTGGCGGGCTTGGGCCAGCGAATTCTGCGCCTGCCCTGCCAAACCGAGCGCCAATTGGCAGCGGCCGAGCTGAAGCCAGATCACCGCTTGAGTCGCGTCCAGCGTCAGCGCCTGTTGGGCCAGCTTCAAGGCGCGCGCGAACTTTTTGTAGAAGGAATAAATGCGCGAGGCCAGCCAGGGGAAAAACCAATTGTGCGGCGCCAGCGCCAGCGCCTTTTCAAAGCAATAATCGGCCCGCCTTTCCTCGGCCGTCAGGAGCACGTCGCCGCGGGCCAGCCAGACATAGGGCGTGTTGCCGCGTTCTTCGATCGAGGCATCGGAAAAAGCCATCGCCGCTTTCAGATCACCACTCCGGCCCAGCGCAACGGCTTTGGCGGCCAGCAATTCGGGTTCATGCGGAAAGCTTTCCAGCGCTTTGTCCGCCCAGAGCTTGGCTTCGCGATATTCGCCCAACTCGATCAGCATGCGCACCTGGCCGGTCCAGGCGGCGGCATTTTGGGGATTGAACTCCAGGACCTTGGCATAGGCGCGGAGTCCCTGTTCAAAACGGCCGCGCTCGAACGCCGCCTTGGCCTCCGCCAGGTAAAAAGCTTCGTCCTTCTGCAGAGGCGTTTCCCGGAATTGCTCCCGGGACTCGTCCGCAAACTCAAGATTGCCAAAGCGACTCATAAATCTGACTGGCGCCGCCAAAACCAGCGCTGAAATGGCCTGCCCACAAATTGCGTCTCCGGCACGAGCGCGTTTTCGGCAAACGCCCGGGCAATGTCGCCTGCACCCGCGCCATAGCCCGATATACGCAAGTCCGGCCAAATAAACCAATGTTTTTCCGGCACAGTATATTCGGCCTCAGCAGGCATGTGCGCAAGGCGCGGAGCGGCACGGCCGTTCACCTGAACGTATTCCGGCGTGATGCGCACCCGGTCGCCGGCCACCGCCTGGACCCGGCCCAACACATAGCCGGCGGCGATAAGGACATTGCCTGCGTAGTAGCGGTCCATCTTGTACGCGATCCAATCCCCGCGATGAATGGCTGACGGCTGCTTGAAAGTGTTGACGACCACGACGCGGTTGCCCACGCGGAAGGGCATGATCAACTGCCGCTCAATCTGGCGGCGCAGGGGGAGGTACAAGCCCAAACCCACCAAGAGCAGCGTCCCCAAGGCCAGGAGCAGGCGCGACCGAAAACTCCAATCCATGTCCCATGCGCGGATCAAAAAGAAGACGCTGATCACATGCAGAGCGATCATCGCGCCTATGGCGAGATTGGCGGCGGCGTAACCCAGCCAAACAACAAAAACGAGGGCCGCCCATCCGTAGCCGAGTTGGATAGCGCGGCCGATCTTTTGCCGCCGCAGCGCGCAAAAGGAGTAACCTGGCACGATCACACTCAAAACGAGTTGCCAGAAGGCCATCCTTCCTGGAAACGAGAGTCCCTCAAAATGGAACAGGTTCTTGGCTGCCAGCCAGACATAATAAAACCGGCTGTACCACCGCGCGCGCGGCGGGTAATAGGGCGAAGGGAATTTGCTCATGGCGGCTGGGAGGGACGAGTTCCACCTCGTCCCTGGTTTAGCCGCCGGGCGGGCAGACCAACCTGGGCCGGCCAAAGGCTGGTCCAGATCACAGGAAAACACATCATTTCCTTCATTTTCTTTTCAACTTCGCTGCTCTATGTGGTAATGCACCAGTTCTTCCGGCTCATAAAACTCGCTCGTCTCCCGTTGTGCCTTCACTTCGCCTACAATTTTTTCAAACATCTTGACGGCGTCCAGGCAGCCTTTTCCTTTGTAACCTTTGATATGGAGATCGACGGTGCCGCCGGGGCCAATGGTAATTTCGAATTCGCGTTGTGGCATAGTCAGTTGTCGGTGGTCAGTGGTCAGTTGTTGGTTGTTAGTTGTCGGTAGTCCGTGGTCCGTGGTCCGTGGTCAGTAGAGAGCCATCGGTTCCAGGGTTACAATCGCCCCGCCCTGACCACGGACAACGGACTACTGACTACGGACTACTGACAAATCTCTAATTATCCCAATGCCGGACCTTTAAGCGGATCGAGTGATCGGCAGTCACTTCTTCCTCGACGACCAGGAATTGCCGCGCCTGGATTTCGTTGATCAACTTTTGATAAACATACTGTTGAACCACGCGGTGGCTGAGTTCCTCGCCCAAAGCGCGCAAGGCTTCCTCAGTCTGCCCCGTGCCGGTGACGCAGAGCGACGCTTGGCCGCGGGCGTCCCTGGAAAACGTGACGGTGACGCCGTTGCGGGTGACCGCAATGCGTTGCTCGCGTCCGAGTTGGTTGGTGACGATCTCACTTTGCGGAATCTCCAGAGTTATCTGGTTGGATGCTTTTTGTTTGGTTTTGGTTTGCTCCTTCTCAGTGGCTTCGTCGGCCACAGCGTAGCCTAAAGAAGCGGCGGCGGCCACCACGGCGGCGCTCAAAGCCGGCCAAGCCGCGATCACCACGGGAGCTAAGATAAGGACGGCGCCCATAACATCAGGTTTCAAATTGTTTTTCTGCAAATCTTGACGAAAGATCGGGGCATCCGCCGCCGATGACCTTCATCACTCCTTTAGACCGACTCCCCGGCCAATGCTCACGCGCGAACCCGCCTGCTTCCCAGCTCCCGCGCGCGGGCGCAACCTGAGAGCCTGTTTTAAAATTCCGTGGGGTCCTGTTTTCGCGGAAAAGGCTGCCGGGCGAGGCGCGACGAAGGAGAATATCCCTGGCGGATCTTCGACTGAGGAGCAACGAAGCCAGACAGCCTTTTCCGCGAAAACCCTCCGGGCGGCGGGTCTTTTGTCTGCGGCCCGCGTTGGCTCGGTCGTCACAGCCCGCTTTGGGGATGCTCCGGCCTCGCCGCCTTGGCCGCAGCCAAAATCCCTCGCCGCAGGACCCCACGCAATTTTAAAACAGGCTCTTA
>CAYIIH010000237.1:0-13816 GCA_964363225.1 uncultured Verrucomicrobiota bacterium
GTGGACTTGTTAGTCATCATGCCCCGCACACGCGCACACGGAGAACGAATGTGCGTGCGGATTCGGCACGCCGTCCCTCGTGACTTCCCACTCGATTTGCTTGTCAGAACTCCGTCCGAAGTAGCGAAGCGGCTTCGTTGGGGCGACTGTTTCCTTCAGGAAGTCTTGAAAAAAGGCAAAGTGAGGTATGAAGCCGGCGACGCGCGACCGGCTGAAGCCGGGACTCCGAACGGCCCGCCCTCCTTGCTTGGCTGGTCCCTGGGCAGCCGGCGACTTCCTGCACGTTCACCGGAAGCGCAGCGAATACAAATCGGCGTCCTTCATGACGAAGCGCAGCCGGACCACTTGCCCGGCCAGCTTGCTCACGTCCGAGCCCGGCTTCCAGGAAACTACCCGCTCGATTTCGTCGCCAACGGCTTCAACGGCTTCCTCCAGCGAAAAGCCTGGCACCGCTTGACCGGACTCGATCTGCAACTCCACCCGCAGGCTGCCCGCGGCCGAGGTTGCGAAGTTGATCACCAGCTCCTTCCCCGAGAACCGGAACGGTTTTGTGACCATTTCGCCGCCTCGATAGGGAGCATTGATGGAAACGAAGCCGTCAGTTCTCAGCGTGTAGCGGACGAGGCAGGCCGAGGGCTGCGCGTAGTTCGCTTGCTTGTAGATCGACATTTCGGCCGGTCCCGTCGGCACCACTCCGAGCGCCGTCATGCCGGCCCGCGAGGCCCAGTTCCCGAGGTCGGCGCCTGGGCGAATCCAGGCTTCCATAAAGGTGCGGTCAAAGCGGTTGCTCCCGCGGCTGGTCATGAACACGGCATCGGCGCAATCCCCTTGATAATTCGCATGCACGCCGAGAGTTTTGGCCTGGGCCTCGGTCAACACTTTTCGTCCCGGCATCAGCCGCATGGGCGTGGCGATGTAAATGTGCGGCGCGCGAAAGCACGGATGCGTTTGGCTGGTATAAAGATGCTCGTTGGGCGTCGCGCCGAAGTCCATCGCGACCGGGTCGGTCCAGCGCAGCAAATCCGGCGACGTCGCGCGGCTGACGGTGCGAAAGCCGGCGTAACCCTCGCCCGTCCAGGTCCTGAAGTAGCACGCGTAGCAGCTTTCGCTTTCCGACCAGAAGACGACGTTTTGTGAGTCGAAGATTCCCTTCGTGAAAACGGGTTTGTCCTGCCATTTGCTCCAATGAATGCCGTCCCCGGAGACAAAAGCGAGCAGCTCGCTGGCCTGCGTTCCGCCCACGGCCTTGAATCGTTCCGAGGCTGGAACCCCCGGCCGCTGATCGAGAAAGGGGCTGAAGTTGTGCGAGGCTGGGGCCTGGCCGTGCAGGACCACATTATTGTTTAGCTGGCCGCGCACGTCGAACAAGCCCACGACCGGCTTGTGCCAGTTGATGCCGTCCTCGCTCTGCGCATAGCAGGTCACTTCCATTTCGCTGCCGTCCTTCCCGGCGGTGGGCAGGCCGCGATAATAAAGCCGGTAGGTCTCGCCATCTTTAATGACCGTCGCATAGCCGACAAAGGGACCTTCCCAGGGGAGGTCGAACTTGAGCACAATCCCGGCCTTTTGCGGCTCATGCAGCTTCAATTGAGCGCCTTGCAGACGCTCGATCAAATAGTGATCGACCAACAACTCGCGCCGGTTGCTCAGGTCCAGAACCTGCGCCGTGGAAGAAACCACACTGAGGAGAACAATGGTCAGCCCAAGGCGAAATCGCAGCCAGGAATTCATGGTGAAATTGTGGCCAGGGCGGAGGCAATAAGCGATAAATTTTCTCAGTGAAGATTGCAGCGAATAGGCGGGTGGCTGGCCTGCTTGGTTCGAACAGACTGAGCTGTAACGATGCAGTGGGGATTTGGGCAGCGCACCCGCCCCGGGTGCTGCCAATCGGCGGCCTCGCCGGCTGGCTGTGAGGCGCCAGCAGGCACTGCAGCGTGAACCTTTTTGACACGCCGCAGCGCGGCAACGCCACAAGCAAATGCAGAAGCGAAGCAAACCGCAGAGACGCGATAGACGCAGAGAAAACAAAACCAGAACCCCCCTCTGCGTTCATCGCGCCTCTGCGGTTTTGTGCCCGCCGGAAGAATTCGCCCGGCTCGCGACGATTTGGCCAGATACTGATAGAGTGGCAGACGAAGCTCCGGTGAATTCAGTTTGACTTGAATCGTCTCGAAAATAATCCTTGAGCCAGCAGTCAAAACTCTGCCAAAAACTCCCGATGAACATGACGCATCAAACCTCCAACTTATCGCGACGAAGTTTTGTCGAAAACAGTGCGCTCGCCACCGGCCTGTTGGGCATGGCTGGTTTAACCGCAGATCCAAGTTACGCCGCCGATCCGCAGGCCGCAGCGGCCGCCACGGCTGCAACCCAAGTTAATGCCCGCCTTTATGGAGCCAAAGGCGATGGCAAGACAGACGATACCAAAGCGCTGCAAGCCGCTTTGGACGCCGGCAAATCCGGCGGCCCGGTTTGCTGGCTTCCAGCCGGGTTATATCGCCTCGGCGGTTCTCTAACGGTTCCGCCAGGCGTGACGCTGTGCGGGGCTTCGGGCGGCGTGCCGCACAGCGAACAGCCGATTGGCACGGTGCTGCTGGCCTACGGCGGTCGGGGCCGCGCGGAGGGCGACCCGCTCATCACGCTCAAGCCAAACGCGGTGGTTCGCAACCTTGTGATCCATTATCCCGAGCAGACTCTGGCGGAAGTGGCGCCTTATCCGTGGACCATTCGCGCCGACGGCGAGCTGTGCCAGGTCCTGGATTTGACGATCACCAACCCCTACCAGGCCATTGACGTGGGAACGAAATGGAATGAGCTGCACTTGATTCGCAACGTGTTTGCCTGTCCGCTCAAGATCGGCGTTTATATTGATCAATGCACCGACATCGGTCGCATCGAAAACGTCCACTTCAATCCCAATTTCTGGACGCGCATGGCCTTGAAACCGGGCTTCCCCGGCGGCGATATCAAGGCCTACCTGGAGAAGAACCTGGTGGGCTTTAAGATTGGCAAGACGGACTGGGAATTCATCAGCAACAGTTTCGTCATCTTCCCCCGCATTGGATTTCATTTTGACGATTTTGGCCATGGGCCGGGCAATGCGGTCATCACGCAATCCGGCAGCGATATTTGCCCCGTGGCCGTGCGCGTGGACCGGTCTCAAGCCCACGCCGGCGTGCAAGTGGCCAACGGCCAGTTCATGTCCACCATCGAAATCGGCCCGCAGAATCGCGGTCCGGTCAAGCTGGCCAACTGCGGCTTTTGGGGCACGGAAGCGACTCAAGAGCACGTTCGTCAACGTGGACCCAGCACGCTTGTTTTGACGGGTTGCCACTTTACCGGGTGGGACCATGCGAAAAAAGGCGACCCCTGCATTCGAGCGGAGGGGGGACGTTTGATCGTGAACGGTTGTGTGTTCATGGATGAAGGCAAACGCGCCATCGTTCTGGAAAAAGGCCTCCAGGCGGCGGCGATCTTCGGTTGTGCCTTTCGGGGACCCCAGGCGGTCCAGGACCAATCGGGAGCCGACGTTCAGATTGGTTTGAACGCAACGGCGCTCAGTTCAAAGTAAGCTGGCCAATGGCTGCTCCGGGCGCTTGAGTTGATCCGAGAATCGCGTTTCCAAGCGGCACGGCTCAAGCGCACTGGATGAATTCTTCAGCCTCGTTAACGATGTGTCGCGATCAGCAGTAACTATGCAATTCAGCCAATCCCTGACTTTTGGTTTGCTCATCGGCGTTTGGGCAGGTTTGATCTGGCCCGACGTCGCCCGCGCCGAAATGCCCAGCAAGCCCGAAGCAGCTCCTCTGCGCTTTCGGCCTGACCGCATCCTGATCAAACCGAAGGCCGGCAAGGTTTCCGCCGCTTTGGCCGGCTTACATTCCACTCATCGGAACCGTGTCGCCAAAAGACTTGACGGCACGGAGAATATCCAGGTCGTTCAATTGTCACCCGGGCAAACCGTGGCGGAAGCCGTGGCCCAGTATCAGGAAAGCGGCCTGGTCGAGTTTGCGGAACCCGATTACATCCTGCATGCCACGCTGAATCCGAACGATCCAAAGTTCCTGGACGGAACGCAATGGAGCCTCAACAACACCGGCCAAAATGGCGGCTTGGCCGGCGCCGACATCCGTGCGCCGGGCGGCTGGGGGACGCTCTCCTCGGCCAGCAACATTGTGGTGGCGGTGCTGGACACCGGAATCCGGTACACGCATGAAGATCTGGCCGCCAACGTCTGGGTGAATGCCGGCGAGATTCCCGGCAACGGCTTGGACGACGATGGCAACGGGTACGTGGACGACGTGCACGGCCTCAATGCCCTCGCGAATTCAGGGGATCCAAACGATGATAACGGGCATGGCACCCACGTGGCGGGCATTATCGGGGCGGTGGGCAACAACGGCAAAGGAGTCGCAGGCGTCGCCTGGCGGGTCCAACTCATGGCCTGCAAATTCTTGGACGAGAGCGGGAATGGCGCTGTGTCCGATGCCATCGTCTGCATTGACTACGCCGTGAAGCACGGAGCAAAAATCATCAACGCCAGTTGGGACAACAGTGATTATTCGTTTGCGCTGGCCGGCGCGGTGCGCGCGGCGCGGGAAGCGGGCGTGATCGTGGTGGCGGCCGCCGGCAATGAAGCCATCGACAATGATCTCCAGCCTGTTTATCCGGCCGGCTTTTCCCTGGATAACATCGTTTCCGTCATGGCAACGACCCGCGCCGACACTCTGGATGCCAGCTATTCCGATTTCGGCGCCAAGTCCGTGGACTTGGCTGCGCCCGGCACGGCCATTTATTCAACCTGGTTTACCAACTCAGCCGCGCCGGGCTCTTCGGACCGTGCTTACACCTACCTCAGCGGCACCTCCATGGCGGCCCCGCACGGCATGTTCGCCTTTGTCGATCCGCAATTTCAGACCGTTTTCAACTCGGACATGCCCAATTCATTCCTCCCCAACGCCATCGTTTGCCCCTACTGGGACAGCCTGGACACGCTCTTCGGCGGCGGGGTGTATGCGGGCATTGTGGGGACCGCGCCGGCGCGGCGGTTGGTCATTTCGTGGGTGAATGTGCCGCGCACGTTTTCCTTCAAACTTCCGTTGACCTTTCAAGCGGTGATCGAAGAAGAGACCAACCGGATTCTGTTCCAATATCGCGAGGTCCATCCCGAAAACCGCGACGGTGGGGGCCGGCAAGCGTCCATCGGTGTGGAAAACGAGACGGGCCGCCTGGCCGCCAAATACACTTACAACGGTTCGCCTTCCATTGTGACCAACGGCCAGGCCATCCAGTTTGTTCCCGCCTTCTCCGGCAGCATGGTGGTGACGCCAGGTTCCGGCCTGGAAGTTTCGGGAAGATTCGGCGGGCCTTTTGCGCCCGAGAATCTGACCTACACCATCGAAAACACCGGCCAAGCCGGTTTCAATTGGGCTGCGGCCAAAACGCAGGAATGGATCAGCCTTTCCGCCACCAATGGACTCCTGGCTCCGGGCCAAAGCACCAACGTTTTGGTGGCACTGAACACCAAGGCCCTGGCCTTGAAAACCGGCAGTTACCTGGAGGTTATTTCCTTTTTCAACCTGAAAAACGGGAATGGCAACACCACGCGCGCGGTGGCTTTGACCGTCAGCGGCACCAACAGCGTTTTGGCCGTCACGCCCGATCTTGATTGGCGCGCCTCCGGACCGCCGGGCGGACCTTTCAATCCGGCCAGTCAGATTTACACTTTGATGAACAGCGGCGATGCGCGGCTCGATTGGACGGCGAACCGGAGCCACGATTGGATCAGCCTTTCATCATCGAACGGCATCTTGCGCCCCGGCGAAAGCACGGTGGTCACCTTCTCCATTGGGCCAGCCGCCACCAATTTGCCGCCCACCAGCTACGCCGGCCGCGTCGATTTTGTGAACAGCACGAGCGGACTCGGAAATGTCAGTCGCAGCGTCCGTTTGTTTATCGCCCAACGTCCCAGCCTGGCTGTTCTGACCGACACAACTCAAGATCGGCTTTCCTTGCGCTTGAACGGGGACGCCGGCCAATCCTGCGTCATTGAAACGTCAACCAACTTGCTGAAATGGGTTCCCCTGCTGACGAATGCCCTGGCGCCGGGCGGTTGGCTGGACTTCACCGATATGCCGTCCAGCCAGGTGCCCCGGCGGTTTTATCGCGGCAAAGTGCTCCCGCCGTAAAGTGGCGGCGGCTGGGGCGGTTACCGCCCCAATTAGAAGTCTAACTCCTCGCATGCGTCAGAGTCTGCTTGGCCGTTCTTTGGCTCTGACGCTGATTGTTCTCACAGCCGCCGGCGCCGGACTTGAATACAAATTGATCTCGGCAGGAAATTCGTTGCTGGTCCTGGAGCCATACCGAACCGGCCGGGGTTGGGCGTTTGATGAACCACGGGCCGGTCTCCGAGGCGAACCGTTTGTGCAGGGCATTCCGGACATGCTCAACAAACTCGTCGCGGGCATTCCCGGATCGGAAAAGAGTGTCCGGCTCATCTTTTCGCAGCGCCCCTTTCCCGGCGCACAACTGCAACTGGACAGGCGCCGCGAACAGGACGGAGGCAACTGGTACTACTGCAAGGAGTACGATCTGGAAGGCTGGCTTTGTCCGGCGCTTTTCAAGTACTTTCCCAGGGCGCCGCTTCACATCTACGTGAAAGCGGAGCCGAAATGAAGGAGCGCAAGAGGCCTGGGCTGCCCAGGCAGCCGATCCGCCTTTTCAAAGGCACGACAAAGCCGCAACTATGCAATTCGAGCGCGGCCAATTGAACCGCAGAGACGCGATGGACGCTGAGGGGAATGAAGAAGAGCCAAATCAGATTCGGTCACTGGAGGGTGAATGGTTTCTGACCGACCCGAAACTCAATCTTCTCTGCGTCGATCGCGTCTCTGTGGTTTCTTTCCGGCTACACTTACAGCATAGGGACGGCTCAGCGGCGAGTCGAGTTTCAGCCAGCTTTGTTGCACGGATGGCGCCAAACCAAGGCGACCCGCTCAATGTCGGTCGGGAGCAGCCTCCCAACTGAGTCGTCATTCTTCCAGAATTCGGGATTGTGCGCCGTCGCTGGAAGAAGTATGCTGTCGGCAGCTTGATGGTTATGAACAATCATAAGTGGTGTGCGCAACTGGGCCAGGCTGCGATCATGGCCGTGGCGTTGAGTTTGAACGGTGTCACCTGGGCTGCAAATCCTGACCCGGCGGCTCCACCCACGAAACCGGCGCCTTCCTCCTCGCTTCTGCAAAAGGCCCTGGCCGGCCCGATGAAAGAGGTCGAGGAGATTCTATTCTGCACCCGGCTCCTTTATGATGATCCCCACTGGTACGCCAACATTGGCTACTACTGCGACAACGAGCAAATGAAAGCCTACGCCGGCAATGGCCGGCCTGACGCGGGCAAACTCTCCAAGTGGAACATCAGAACAGGCCAGTTGACCGTGCTGCTCGACGCTCGCGGTGGTTCCATCCGCGATCCGCAGGTGCATTACGAGGGACGGAAAATCCTCTTCTCCTATCGCCCAGCCGGCACCGAGTTTTTCCACCTTTACGAGATGGAAACCGACGGCACGGGCTTGAAGCAACTGACTTCGGGGGACTTCGACGATTATGAACCGACGTACTTGCCGGACGGCGGCCTGGCCTTTGTTTCCACCCGCTGCCAACGCTGGGTCAACTGCTGGAAAACCCAAGTGGGCGTCATTTACCGCTGCGACGGTGACGGCAACAACATCCGGTTGATCTCGGCCAACACCGAGCACGACAACACGCCCTGGCCGCTGCCCGACGGACGTCTGCTCTATACCCGCTGGGAGTACGTCGATCGCAGCCAGGTCGAGTTCCACCATCTTTGGACCATGAACCCGGACGGGAGCGGAGCCACGGTTTATTACGGCAACATGCATCCCCACATCGTCATGATTGATGCCAAGCCCATTCCCGGCAGCGACAACGTAATCGCCTCCTTCTCGCCCGGCCACGGCGCCAATGAACACGCCGGCCTCGCGACGATTGTGTCGGCCAAAAAGGGGCCGGACGATCGCTCCGTTGCGCGCGCCTTGCACAAGGGAAAATTGATTAAAGACCCCTATCCGCTATCCGAGGAATGCATCCTGGCGGCCCGGGACAATCAAATCATTTTGCTCGACGGCAGCGGACCAACGGAAGTGCTCTACACTCATGCCGGGGAAGGCCAGGTGCACGAACCTCGTCCGATCATGCCCAGACCGCGCGAACGGGTCATTCCGCGCCGGACGAATCTCGCGGAAGCCACCGGCCGGATGCTGGTGGCGGATGTCTATGACGGGCGCAACCTGCCCGGCGTCAAACGGGGCGACATCAAGAGGCTGCTCATCCTCGAATCGCTGCCCAAGCAGGTAAATTTCAGCGGCGGGCCGGACCTGGTTTCCTGGCTCGGCACCTTCACGCTGGAACGGGTGCTGGGCACGGTGCCTGTGGAAGAGGATGGCTCTGCTTATTTCGAGGCGCCCGCCCGCCGGCAGTTGTTTTTTGTGGCGTTGGACGAAAACGATTTGTCCGTGAAGCGGATGCAAAGCTTCACCAGTGTCATGCCCGGCGAAATCCTGAGCTGCGCCGGCTGCCATGAGCAGCGCACGAAGACGCCGGGGAACCGGAGCCGTGGCCTGCTGCAAGCCTTGCAACGGCCTCCCAGCAAAATCCAACCGTTCGACGGCTTCCCGGACGTGATGGATTTCACGCGCGACATCCAGCCCTTTTTGAAGCGGCATTGCGTGCGCTGCCACAACTATGAGAAGCGCGACGGCCAAGTCATCCTGGCCGGAGACCTGGGACCGCAATGGTCGCACAGTTTCTTCAGCCTGTTTGCCCATCGGCAGGTGGCGGACGGGCGGAATGGCCTGGGGAACCAGCCGCCGCGCACCATCGGCAGCTCCGCCAGCGCTTTGCTGAAAATGGTGGACGGCAGCCATTACGAAGTGAAGGCGACAGCGCAGGAATGGCGCACGCTCTGGCTCTGGATCGAGAGCGGCGCGCCCTACGCCGGCACTTATGCGGCATTGCGCAACGAGAAGGCGCAGGAGATCGCTGGCTCGGCCACAAGCCGTGTTTTCCGCGAGCAGGGAGCGGTGCTGCAGCGCCGTTGTTTTGGCTGCCACAACGCCGTCGCTTCCAGCGTGGGGGAAGAGATGCGGCTGCCGTTCGATTACGAGGCTCGGCGAAAAAGCAAAGGCGGCCTCCAGCGGCCGACGGCGGTCTATGAACGCATCGTGCTGGAGGACGATCCGATCGCGCGCTTCAGCGTGAACATCATGCTGAACTTCACCCGCCCGCAGTTGTCTCCGTTGCTGCTGGGGCCTTTGGCCAAATCGGCGGGAGGCTTTGGCAGTTGCGGCGAGGTCTTCAAAGACACCAACGATCCCGACTATCGGCTCCTGCTCTCCTCGATTGTGAAAGGCAAAGCCGACCTGGACGCCGAACCGCGTTTTGGCACGCCCGGCTTCAAGCCTAATCCGCAATACGTGCGGGAAATGAAAAAATACGGCATCCTGCCGCCCGCCTTCGACCTGGCCAAAGACACCCTCGACGTTTACGAGACGGACCAGGAGTACTGGCGGTCATTTTGGTATCAGCCGAAGAGGGAGACGGCCCAGCGCTGAGAAGCCATCCCCGGCGTGGCAGCCGCGCATCACGGGGCGCATTTTCCAATTGACGCTCGGATTAAATGAGGGACAAATTAACAGCCAATGGCGTCTTCATATCTCAACCGCCGGTGGACCTGCTTCGCGGGGGACAGTTCAACTGCGGTTGAAGACGATGACATATTAGCCGTAGGAACACCCGACCTTCCTCCCCCCAAGGCCGGCTACCCACCGCCGCTGACTGCGGCGAAGAGGAGAATAAACAGCATGAAACCATATTCCGCTTGGGCTGGCGCTGTCGCGCTGGCAATCACCACCGCCACTTGCGTCGAGATGCAAGCCGGCGTCATTATGATCAGTACCCGCAAGAATCAGGACACTACTTACAGCAGCGAATATCTTAGCGATGAGAAAGGACCCGGCATGACCACGCCGGGCGACGTGGGGATGGCCGCCTTGCTCGGGAACCACGGCTACTCCTGCCGTGTCATTCTGGATGTGCTGCTACAAGACCCGAGTTCTTTCGTGAATACCATCGATCCCAATATGCAGGTTGGCCTGGTCATTTGGTCGGGGAGCAGTTCCTCCGCCGACGTGCCGACACCGCCTCCCGGCGTCCCATTGATGATGGGGGAGCATGTCACGCTCGGCAACCGCACGGACCGCGGCGGCAGCATATTCATGTATAATGGACAAGCGAGCAGCGACCCCAACGAGGGGAGCTCGCCGCCCGCCACCAAGTATATGAAGGTGCTGGCGCCCGATCATCCGATCATGGCCGGGATTCCGCTGGATGCCCAGGGCCGGGTGAAAATCTTCCGGGAGCGTTATCCCGATGAGGAGTTGCATGTCCCCACGGGCGGCAAGAAGAACTTTGAATACCGCTGGTGCACGCAGGCCGTGGCCGACAAGGCGGCCGGCACCACCGTGCTGGGCGTTCTCGACGGGGCCGAGGATCGCGCCTGCCTGGCGGTCGTGGACAAAGACGGCATGCTCGCCAATGACCTACCGGCAGGCGCCCGCATGGTCCACATGTTCACCAACGAGCAGGGTTCCGGCGGTTCGCGCCGTGTTTTCCTGGCGGTGACGGAGATCGGCCGGATTATTTTCGTCCGCGCAGCGAAATGGGCCATGGGTGAGGAGATTCCGCGTTATCAATCGTTCCGCATCACCGAAATCAAACCGGCCAGCGGCCAGACCGTAACGCTGTCGTGGGAGTCCTCGGCCCGGCATAACTACAACATCCAAGCCAGCGCGGACTTCAACAACTGGCAGACTGTGGTCGATGACCTCATCGGCGCGGACGGGACCCTGAGCAGCACCCTGGACATCGGGGCGGCGCCCCAGACGTTGTTCCTTCGGGTTGGCAGGCTGCCGTAAGCTCGGATTGGCTCCGAGCAGCGGCGGGGTTTGTCCCCCAAGCCGTCAATCCCCTTCCGATTGAAGCGGTCCATCTACTTTAAAGTGGAATCCTTGCGCGCGCACTGAGAAAACCCGGCGTCTGCTTGCCGGCAAAGCCGCCGCCGGGTAAAGCAAGATGCGGTTCAAGCTCGAGGAGCACTTGCCTGCCGCCCAGTGAGCGCGGCTGACTCTGCTGTGTGCCTCCTGGGCATCGGCAGCGCCGTTCCGGTCCCGCAACCTCAACCATGAACCCAACCAACTTCGTTCCTGGCGCAGATTAAGGAAGTTGTGGATTTCGAGGAGGAACAGGCTATCGTCAGCCACGGAAGTCTATGGGAAGAATCCGGCGTGGCGGCTACATGTTCTTATGGTGGATCGGCGATCATGCGCCGCGCCATGTCCATGTGTTCGACAAGAATGGCAAGCTGATCACCCGGGTGAACCTGGAGACGATGCAGCCGATGGACATTCCCAAAGTTAAGGGTACAATTCTGGAGTTGATACGCGAGTTGCAGAACGAAGGCCGAATATGAGAGCCGCCGATAGAAACGCCAAAGTGCCGTTCACCAAAGCGAAGTTCTCGAAGATCAAAAACGTCCGCTACCTGAGCTGGGAGAATGCTTTTGACGTGGAGTTCGAGGACGGGCTATGCATTCTCGAACCGCACGCCACCATCCGCCGCGCCAACAAGATTTCACCCAAAGCCAGGTTTGACCATCTGGAGGTTGAGGACTGGTGCCAGGCTGGTTTCTTTGTCCACTACGACAACGGCCAGGTCGCCGAAGTCTCGTGGTCGTTCATCCGCGAACTGACGCCAAAAAAATGAACGCCCTCTGCGCAGGATTCAATATCGAAGAGATTCTTAACCTGACCAAGATTGAGCTGTGGTTTCTGACGCAGATTAGGGAGATGGTGAATTTTGAGCAGGAAGTGGCGGCTCCGATCGATTAATCGAGGCAGCTACACCGGGTCCGCCATTCAAAACGGAACCGAATCCGAAGATGCTTCAGAAGCAGGCACCGGCACCCCAGTTTGTGTGCTGATTTCGCCGCCTCTTGCGCTTGACCTTGCGGAGCTCGACCCAGGCGCAACGCCCGCCGCGGGCGGCGACGTTGCTCTTACGTTTTTGCCGGCAACTGGACGAGCACGAGTGACTTTTCGAGCCGGCGGTTTCGACACTGGTGACACTCGTTTTGCGGATTTGGCACCGGCGGCAACTGCCCTCGATTTGCGGAGAAGGCGCTGGGTCTGCAACGCTATCTTCTTTTGGGGCGTCTTTGACGACGGACGGTTTCGGGCCTTTGACTGCTTGCGCAGTTTTTTTCGGACGCGCTTTTCCAGCTTCTTCAACCTGGCTTGGGCCTGTTCAAGAGCTTCGAGCGATTCTTCTGCCTGGCCCTCGGCTTTCCGGGCGGCTTTTTTTGTCGATTTGGCCATCTTCCGTGCCTGCTTGAGTTTCACTTTTGCCGCACGGGCGGTTTGCCTGGCTGTTTCTGCTGCCTTCTGATCATGGGTGGCTTGCGCCTTGGCGCTCTCCAATTCCTTGCGCGCTTTGTTCAGGAGTGATATCACATTCACAGCCGGCCTTTCATCGTAGGTTTTCCAGACCCGTGAGCGGCTTGAAGGGCATTCAAGGCTGACGGGCACGTGCAGACAACAAACACCTGCCGACACTCAAAAGCAAGCAACTTCGGCTCACCGGCGAGCCTGTTCAACGCTTCCTTGCCGCCGTTCACCGAGTTTAACGGCCGCCCTGGGTTACGGTTTGAATTCCCGCACCGCCCTTCCGCCGGCCGCCAGATTCGCCAGCCGCATCTCGGAGTATTTGCGCGAGAAAATGACACCGTCGGCGCCGGCGCGCAACGCGGCGGCGGTTGCGGCGTAGGTGTCTGCGGGCGAAGCTTTGCGGCTGCTCTTGCCGGTCGGAATATCGATGTCAATTCCGGGCAGGATTTTGCAGTGGCCCCGGACGCCGGCCAGCGCCCGTTGGGTCTCGCGGAAGACGTAGTCGGGCGAGAGACCGGCTTGGGCAAGTTCCTTCAATCCAGCTTCGTCGCCATAATTCAGGAGATGATTGTTGAAGCGCAGCAACTCGTCCTTCGGCACATCGCGAAACACGGTCGAGCCGATGTTGTCGATGAAGCGCGCGTAACGTTCGCCGCCGCAATTGTTATAGACAACGACCTTCAGGAAATCGGCTTTCTGCGCCAGATCGTCATAGCGGCGCGTGGCGCGGAAAATCGGGTTGAACGAGTTGACGTGCTCGATATGGAACCCAACCTGGAGGCCCTTGCGGACGGCCTTTACCGCCGCGTTCACTTCGGCCAGGACTTGGTGCTTTGCCTCGTCGAAAAGCCGGTCCCAAATGAAGATTTCCGGGTACTCGATGAGCAACCGCCAGAACTCAACGAAGTAACCATCGCTCGGCCGCTGGCCGGCCAGTGAACTTTGCACGAACTGGTCGAGCTTGGTGTAACCTTCACGGGCCCGATCGAAATTGAGGCCACGATCGCGAGCGGCTTTCTGGTGGTGCTCGCAGAAGCAGGAGACGCGTGAGGACGCGATGCTTTGGGAGTGACTGGCGCCGAGCGCGTTCAGCAGCGGCCCGTTGCGCTCGTTGAAGAACAGGATGCCGTCGATGTCGTAGGACTGGCAGAGATCGGCCGCCAGCCCGGTCCAGAACGCGCGCACGTCCGGATGCAAAAGGCATAGCGCACCGGTTTTGCGTCCCTGCAAATCGACTTCCGTAACCTGCTTCACGCCGGGCACATCGGAGCGCCACGCGTCTTCGATGGAGCAAAA
>CAYIIH010000238.1:0-13764 GCA_964363225.1 uncultured Verrucomicrobiota bacterium
CACGGCCTCGCCCAACCAGGCGCCGGTCAGAAGCGCCGTCGTGCAGACCAAACGCCTGGTCCAGTGGTGGCTCTATTATCCCGGCATTCTTCCCGCCGAGGAACTCGCCTTTGCCGAAGAGGAGAAAAACCTCTTGGCCGGCTCCCTGGAAGCGTACCGGACAGGTGACATTCTCAACGCCTTGTTCCTGTGTTCCAAGGATGTGGCGGGCGGAAGTGATTCGCGCAAAGTATATCTCGCGGCGCTGCTTCTTTCTGTAGGCCAGGCAAGCCAGGCCAATGCGTTGTTAAAGGATGTCACTGGCTTGCAACCGCAAATCGCCGCGTTGTCAGAACTTATCTCCGTTGTGGAATCGAACGGCTCAGCGAACCAAGGCGCGGCCAGCAAGCCTGGAGAGCCGCAGCCTGCTTCGATGCTTTTGGCGGAATCCTACCGTCTCCAGGCGAGATTCAATCTGGCGGCCGCTCTGGCATCAGCCCGGCGCGCCGCCCAGACGGCGCCTGCGTTTGGTTTTGCCTGGGCGCGTGTGGCCGAGTTGGAATTCTCTTTTGGCCGGGTGGGCGCAGCCAAAGAGGCCTTGGACCAGGCCGTGCGTTTAAGCCCCAGGAACGCCGAGGCTTTGGCTTTGCAGGGATTCATGCTGGCGGCAGAAAACCAAATCACCGGGGCGATGGACTCCTTTAACCAAGCCATTTCCGTGGATAGCGCCTTGGGCAATGCCTGGCTGGGACGCGGCCTGTGCAAGTTTCGCCAGCATGATATTCAAGGTGAGTTGAGTGATTTGGAAACCGCCGCGGCCCTGGAACCCAGCCGTTCTCTTTTGCGCAGTTACCTGGGCAAGGGGTTCGGCATGGCGAGGCAACCGGAGCAGGCGCGAAAAGAACTAAGTCTGGCGGCCGGACTTGATGGTGCCGATCCCACCCCATGGCTTTATAGCGCCATGGTCAACTACCAGGAACACCGCAAGAACCAGGCGGTGGAAGACCTGGAAAAATCGCTGTCATTGAACGACAACCGCCGGGTGTATCGCTCCCGTCTGCTGCTCGACCAGGATCGCTCCGTGCGCAGCGCCAGCCTGGCCAATATTTACCAGGGCGCGGGATTGACGGATGCCAGCCTGCGGGAAGCAACCCGGGCGGTGGCTTATGATTACGCCAATTTTTCCGCCCACCGTTTTTTGGCGGACAGTTTCAATGCCCTGCGCGATCCGACCCGGTTTAACCTCCGCCATGAGTCCGCCTGGTTTAATGAGACGTTGCTGGCCGATTTGTTGGCACCGGCGGGGATGGGCACGTTCTCCCAGCAAATCTCCCAGCAGGAGTATTTCAGCTTGTTTGAAACGAATCCCTTGGGGTTGAATTCTGTGACTGAGGCGCGCTCGGACAAGCAGGTGACCCAGATCGCCTCCCAATACGGCACGGTGGGCGGTGCCAGTTATTCGCTTGATTTGGAGTACCGGTACAATTCTGGTGTCCGGCCCAACAACGACCTTTCCCGCGTCGAGTGGTATAGCAAGATCAAACAGCGGCTTTCCCCGCAAGACGCCTTATATTTCCTGGCCAAATACCAGGACTACGAATCGGGCGACAATTTTCAGTATTACAATCCCCAGGCCAGCTATCGCCCCAATTTCCGATACGAAGAGATGGAGTCGCCATACCTCGCGGCCGGTTACCATCGGGAATGGCAGCCCGGCGTGCATACCCTTTTCTTGGGCGGATATTTCACCGTTGACCAAACCTTTACGGATAAAAAAGCGCCGGTGGATGTGTTTTTTCGCAGCAGCCAGGGGAGTGTGACCAATGTCCAAACCCAGTCCTTTGATGTGGATTATTCAAATGCCTTCGCGTTCTACTCGGCGGAGATCAATCAAATCTTTCAACGGGAGGAGAACACGATCGTGCTGGGCGCTCGTTACCAGCAAGGAGAATTCGAAACTGCCAATCGTTTAACCCTTCCTGCGGGCAGCGCGGGCTTGGCCTTCTCGTATCGCAAGCCTCCCGCTTCGGCGCAATTGCAAACCGCGTTTGAACGCATCACCGGTTATGGTTACTACACCCGGGAACTGTGGCCTAATTTCTTTCCCACCCTCGGGCTGGCCTATGAGGATATGACTTACCCCTTGAACCACCGGCTCGTGCCCATTTCACCCGATGAAGCCCGCCAGGACAGTTTCAATTTTAAAGGAGGTTTGGTCTGGATGCCTGCCAAAGCCATCACGCTGCGGGGTGTTTACAGCCGGTTCCTGGGCGGGGTGAGTTTCGATGAAAGTTACCGGCTGGAGCCTGCACAGTTGGCCGGTTTCAGCCAGTCCTATCGCAGTGTCATTTCGGAATCTGCGGTGGGTTCGGTCTCCGGGCCGGTTTACGATATTTTTGGCGCGGGCCTGGATGTGAAGCTGAACACGCGCACGTATTTGAGTTTTGAAGCGGAAAAGCTCACCACGCACGTCAATCAAGAGGCGGGGGTCTTCAATTTTCAAAGCCTTCCCATCGTTCCCATGGGGACGCCGCGCACCCTGGATTATGAGGAAGATTCCCTCACCGTTTCCTCCGAACAATTGCTGGGTAAAGAATGGTCGCTGGGCGCGCACTACAAGCTGACGCAAGCGACCCTGCAAACGGTATATCCCGCTATTTCGACTGCCGTAGTAGCCGGTGCGGACCGGACTGTGCGCACCGTTTTGCATCAATGGACTCCTTTTGTTTTGTTTAACCACCCTTCGGGCTTGTTCGCCCGGCTTGAGTCGCAATTTTACTTTCAGAGCAACCGCGGCTATTCGCCGGATATCCCAGGAGACAATTTCCAACAGCTTAATCTTTCCATCGGCTACAGGCTTCCCAAACAGCGCGGACACGTGATGCTCAGTTTGCTAAACATGACTGGAGAAGATTACCGGTTGAACCCTTTGGCACCTTATTCCGAGATGCCGCGGGACTTTGTTTTGTTGGGGCGTGTCAAACTGCAATTTTAAGAAGGTTCATCCCCTGCGCCAGTGTTGACATGAAACGACTCAAAACAGGGGGGCCCTGCCTCGCCAGCATGGCGGCATGCTCCTTGACAGGCTTGGTCTTTCTGTCGCTGCCCGTGCAGGATAACCTGGCCCGTTTGAGTTATGATCTTCCTTTCCTGTTGCGCAAATCCGTCCCCAAGGAACTGGTCATGGTTTACATTGATTCCAGTGTGAAGATGAACCTGAACCAGCCCAAGGATAAGCCCTTGGACCGCTCTTTTCACGCCCAACTTGTTAAGCGCCTGACCGCCGAGAAAGCCAGCTTGGTTTACTTTGATGTCATTTTTGATGAGCCTGGCGCCAATCCTCAAACGGACCTGGAATTTGCCCAGGCCATCAAGGAGAATGGCCGCGTGATCCTGGCCGGGGATTTTGTGAGAAGCGTGCAAGCATCGATGATCATGGAAGTGCCCATTCCCCCGGTTCCTGTTTTGCGCGAAGCCGCCGCCGCCTGGGGGCTTGTCAAGATCACCTACGATCCGGATTTCGGCATTCGGCTCATTGATCCCGGCACCGCCGACCTGCCCAGCGCGACCTGGAAGGCGGCCGAGCTGCTCTTAGGCGCCAAGGCAGAAGACCTGGGCGACCGAATGAAAGAGCGATGGATGAATTACTATTGCTCCCCCAATTCCATCCGTGCGGTTAATTTCGATCAGGCGTTGGAGAGTGGCGGACTTTTGCCGGACTTTTTCAAAAACAAAATTGTGGTCATTGGCTCGCGCCCTTCGCCCGGGATTGCCGGGGCGGCGCGCGATGAATTTGCCACCCCTTACAACCGTGTGACGCACGGATTTTCCTCCGGCGGAGCCATTCACGCCATTATCCTGGTAAACCTGGTTCGTGGAGATTCGCTGAGCAGAATCCCTATTGCTCTTGAGGCATTGCTGTTGCTGGCTTTTGGATGCGCTTTGGGGGCGGCGGTCCACTGGTGCAAGCCCATTCACCTGGTTTATCTGCTGCCTGGCGTTGGGCTCGCCACGGCCTTCGGCGCCGCATGGCTGCAACTGGCCGGGCGTCTTTGGTTTACGTGGATCATTCCCGCCGTCGTGCAGACAGGCATCTTGTTTTTGTGGGCCATGACTTATCATTACTGGGTCGAGTTCCGCAAACGGCAAAAATTGCAGCACGCCTTTGATAAATACCTTTCCCCGGCCATGTCCGAGCGCATTGTCAGCACCGATTACAATCTTGAACCTGGAGGGGACGCCTGCGAGGTGGCTGTCATGTTTACCGATATGGCCAATTTCACCGACCTTTCCGAGCATTTGCGCAGCCCGCGGCTTCTGTCCCTGGTGCTCAGCTCCTACTTCGAGGAGGTCAGCCATCACATTCTCCAGCAGAATGGCACCATTATTAAATATATCGGCGATGCCGTCCTGGCGGTTTGGGGCGCACCCGTTCCGGACCCTCAAAAGGAGCTCAACTCCGTTTTGGCGGCTTGCGAAATCATGCGCATCAGTGAAAAACCGATCGAAGGTTGCACGCTGGAAACCCGCATTGGCATTCATACGGGCACTGTGGTCGCCGGCAACCTTGGCTGCAAATTCCGCTTTGATTACAGTGTCATCGGGGACAACGTCAATTTCGCCTCGCGCTTGGAAAACCTCAACAAATATTTCGGCACCCGCATCCTCATCTCCGACCCCGTCCGCAAACAGATGACGGCACCCGCTGTGCTGTTGCGGAAATTGGGGGCGGTCATCGTCAAAGGCAAATCCGAAGCCATGAGCGTTTATGAAGTCATTGGCAGAGCTGACCTGCATGCTGGCGATGCCTCCTGGGTCAAGGAATTTGAATCTGGGATGCATTTTCTCGAAGAAAACAATCATCAGGCAGCCGGGCCATGCTTTGAACGCACCATTCAATTGCGAGGCAAACCGGATAAACCCTCCTCCTTCTACCTGGACCTGATTAACCGGCCCGGGGAAAACTCCGAGGCCGCTTTGCTGGATAACGGCGTGGTTAAGTTCCTGGCCAAGTGAACCTGCGGCATGACTAAGCCGTTCATTTATTGATATGAAAGCAAGGACCATCAGAATCATTCTGGGAAGCCTCGCCATTCTGGCTTCCGTATGGATTTGGAGGGCCCACCGACCCCAGGCACCACTCAGTTCTGATTCCACATTGCCAGCCGATGGTCCTGGCAGCGACAAAATTGCGCCAACCTCAAAAACCGTGGAACCGCATGATAACAAGACAGAGGCCGAAGCCGCTTCTCCCGGTTTGACGGTGATTCAATCATGCCTCAACAAGCTGCGGGGAATGTCCCAGTCATCCAATTCTAGAATAGCTCTGCTGGAATTGCGGGCTAGCCTTTCGCAATTGCCTCTCACCAACCGAGTCAACGCCATCCAAGCGTTTTTGGAGGGCAAAGCGGACGCCGGGACAGGCTTGCCCTTCACCGTGGAGAAGAATGGGCTTTTAAGCGAGCATCCCACGCTCAGAACATTCCTGCTGGATTATTTGGGGCAAGTCGCCCCCGAAGCGGCGGCACAAACTTCGCTCAAAATCCTTGAAACAATGGAATCCCCCGACGAATGGGCTTTAAGTTTGCGCAATTACGCCCGGTTCGATTCCTCCACGGACGGCAAGCAATTGCTGGCCGCTAAACTGAATCAAATGCTCAATTACGGGCCTTGGCGGGAAAAGCCCAGTAATGGATTTCTGGAATCATTTGATGTCGCGGTTCACTTGGGCAACACCGTCTTGATCCCGCTGCTCGATTCCATCATGCACGCCGGGGATGAAACGTTGAGGCACGCCGCGAATCTGGCGCTGGATAGAATGGTTATCAAAGACACTGCCGCCTCCCTGACATTGTTGCTTGAAAAACCGGCTCTAATTGCAGGTATGGAGGGGTTCAGAGCCAATCTCTTTGCGCGGGCCGATATGCGCGAGCCCAAAATGAAAGAGTTGATCGAACAATATCTCCTTACCCCATCCTTCAACTCGCAGGAGATCAAGGTCTTTGTCGAGTCCTTTCCCAATGACAACTTCAGGATAGGCAACAACCTGTTAACCACGGATCAAACTCCTGCGGGAGATGAATTGGTTAAAAAAGACGCGGCTTCGCTCATGATCATTGAAGATTGGCTTGGCCAGGAACGATTCAGGCCAGTCCGAGGGCATTTGCTCGCCATGAGGAGCCGTCTCCTGCAATTTGTGGCTCAAGCCTCCAATAAGGAATCGCAGTCAGGGGAGAGAACTGCCCTCCCTTCCAACCAGTAAATCAGGCTTGGGGTCCATGTCCGGCCACCGCTATTCAGACTGAAAAGCCGATGCTCTATCGTCAGTCCATTCCCGATGACGGCCAAAAGAAATCGTGTGACAATCGTGACACACCTCCCTCGTTACCGTCTATTCAGGACGGTTTTAATCCCTAACTTAACTTGTCACCCTGCTCAAGAATTCTGACGGATTCGGGAGGATTCATGCTGCGGTGGTAACTACCTTTATATCATTACATTTGGTGATTAGATTATGGCCAAGGTCCAAATCGTTCAATTGGATCGCGGTGCTCAGTCCGTCCAAATTCGCAAGGCCACTCCAAGAGGCATAAAGATTGGTCAAACTCAAAAGATCAATCGTGGTCAAATCTCCGGCCGGCTGGTTGAGGCTGCGGCGGATGGATGCTTCCAATTGGGGATCAGGGATGTTGACACTTGGATTGCCATCGAGAGCCGTTATTTCCCATTTGCCTGCCATCACACTGGAAAGCTCTGCCGCGCCCGTTGGCCAGCCGGCCGTTCCGGCCAACCACAAAGCAACGAGCAAACAACGGAAAACTCCTGATCGAAGATAAGACCGCTTTATTTTCATGGAAAAGTCTGATTCTGGTTGAGCCTTGTATTCATTTGTCAGTCTTGTGTTCGCCACTGCGGCCCGGCAGACCCGCCCGTAAAGCAAATGCCCCCTTGCATCCTCGCGCTCAAAACCGGCTCTTAACCGCCAGGAAGATCCTGATGCCGCATGCCAGAAGCCCAACATAGCCGCGCAAGCTCATACCAGCCTCCAAACTCAAAGGCAAACGCGAAAATCGCCAACTCGTCCATCGCCGTGGAATCCAATCCCGATGGCGGCGCCGCCAAGACAACGAGTGCCGTGAGAGTGAACTCTGAGCGCCGAGTTCCAAGGCCGGCCGCTACTCTCTGGCCATGATTGGCCTTTGCTCATATCGTCAAATCAAGATACGTTGATTTTTATGTTGAATTTGAGAGGCTGGACCTCTACTTTTTAGCAACTTTGGGCATGGTTGGCCCAGCCAGGCACGGAATTGTGCTGAACCCAACCGGCCTTGAAACGAGCTTAGAGACTGGAAAAAACGTGAACGAACCGACGCATCGCGGCCATCAGTTGGAAGCGCTGTTGCGAGAGCGCATCGCCATCATCGATGGCGCCATGGGCACCATGATCCAGACCTGCAAGCTGGACGAAGCCGCGTATCGAGGCGAACGATTCAAAAACCATACCCATGATTTGCAGGGGAATAACGATCTCCTCTGCCTCACGCAGCCTCAGATCATTGAGACCATTCACCGCCAGTACCTCGAAGCAGGCGCGGATATCATCGAGACCAACACCTTCAATTCCAACGCCATTTCCATGGCGGATTACAGGTTGGAGCGTCTGGTTCATGAGTTGAACGTGGCGGGAGCGCAGGCCGCCCGCCGTGCAGCCGACCACGTCATGGCCTTGAATCCCGGTCGCGTTTGCTTCGTGGCCGGGGCGCTCGGACCCACCACCCGGACCTCTTCCATCTCCACGGACGTGAACAGCTCGGCGGCGCGAGGCGTGACGTTCGATGAGTTGGCGGCGGCCTATTACGAGCAGGCCCGGGGGCTCGTCGATGGCGGCGTGGACCTGCTGCTGGTGGAGACCATTTTCGACACGCTCAACGCCAAAGCGGCCTTCTTCGCCATCGAGCAGTTGTTCGATGAACGCAAGGCACGGCTTCCCCTCATGGCTTCCGTAACGTTCATTCAGGCCGGCGGCAGCCGCGGTGTCACCGGGCAGACGCTGGAAGCGTTTTGGATTTCCATTTCCCACGTGCCGCTGCTGAGCGTAGGGATCAATTGCGGGCTCGGCCCCAAGGAAATGCGGGCCTATGTGGAAGAGCTCTCCCAAATCGCTCCCGTCTATACGAGTTGTTACCCGAATGCCGGCCTGCCCGATCCAATGTCGCCGACGGGCTTTCCCGAAACTCCGGAATCGATGGCGCCGCAATTGCGCGAATTCGCCGCCAACGGCTGGCTGAACATCGTGGGGGGCTGTTGCGGCACGACACCGGCGCACATCAAACTGATTGCGGAGGCCGTGCGCGATTTGCCGCCACGCGTGCCGCCCGCCGTGGAACCCTGCACGCGCCTGAGCGGCCTGGAAGCGCTCATCATTCGGCCTGACACCAATTTCGTGAACATTGGCGAACGCACCAATGTGACCGGCTCGCCCAAGTTCTCCAAATTGATCCTGGACGGGAAGTTCGAGGAAGCGCTGGCGATTGCGCGCCAACAAGTCGAAGGCGGCGCCCAGATGATCGACGTGAACATGGACGAAGGCATGCTCGATTCCGAGAAAGCCATGGTCACCTTCCTCCATCTCATCGGGTCTGAGCCGGATATCGTGCGCGTGCCGATCATGATCGACAGCTCGAAATGGTCGGTGATCGAAGCCGGCTTGAAATGCATCCAGGGCAAAGGCGTCGTGAATTCAATCAGCCTGAAGGAAGGCGAAGCGAAATTTAAGGAGCAAGCGCGGCGGCTGCGGCGCTATGGCGCGGCGGCTGTCGTCATGGCCTTCGATGAAAAGGGGCAAGCCGACACCACCGAGCGCAAAGTCGAGATTTGCGCGCGCTGCTACCGGATTCTCACCGAAGAAATCGGTTTCCCGCCGCAAGACATCATCTTTGATCCCAACATTCTGACGGTGGCGACCGGCCTGGAGGAGCACAACCCTTACGCGGTGGCCTTTCTCGAAGCGACACGCCGGATCAAAGCGACCCTGCCGCATTGCAGGGTCAGCGGCGGCCTGAGCAATATTTCGTTTTCTTTCCGGGGCAACAATCCGGTGCGGGAAGCGATGCACTCGGCTTTTCTCTACCACGCGATTCGCGCCGGGCTGGACATGGGCATTGTCAATGCCGGGCAATTGGCCGTCTATGAGGAGATTCCCAAGGACCTGCTGGCCTTGGTCGAAGACGTTTTGTTGAATCGGCGTCCGGATGCCACTGAGCGGCTGCTCCAGTTCGCCAACTCGGTCAAGGAACACGGCAAAAGTGAGGTCGAGGAAGCGAGTTGGCGCCAGGGCGCGGTCGAAGAGCGCCTGAGCCATGCGCTGGTGAAGGGCGTCGTGGATTTCATTGAAGCCGACGTGGAGGAAGCGCGCCGCAAATTTCTCAAGCCCCTCGCGGTCATTGAAGGCCCGCTCATGGCGGGGATGAACGTCGTGGGCGACCTGTTCGGTTCCGGAAAGATGTTCCTGCCCCAAGTCGTGAAAAGCGCGCGCGTCATGAAAAAGGCCGTGGCATACCTGCTGCCGTTCATGGAAGCAGAGAAGCTGGCCTCCGGCGTCACGCGGGCGCAGGCGAAGGTCCTGCTGGCCACCGTCAAAGGCGATGTTCATGACATCGGCAAGAACATCGTCGGCGTCGTGCTTGCCTGTAACAATTATGAAATCATCGATCTGGGAGTGATGGTGCCGTGCGATCAAATCCTCCAGACGGCCCGTGAACGAAAGGTGGACCTGATCGGTCTCAGCGGCCTGATCACCCCGTCGTTGGATGAAATGGCGCATGTGGCCAGGGAATTGGCTCGGGAAGGCTTTACAGTGCCGCTCTTGATTGGCGGCGCCACGACCAGCAAAGTGCATACGGCGGTGAAAATTGCTCCTGCCTATGCGCACCCGGTCGTTTATGTCCTGGATGCTTCTCGCGCGGTCGGCGTGGCGGGAAGCCTGATCAACGCCGATCAGAAGGCGGAGTTCTTCGAGAAAACCCGGTCGGAATACGAGCAACTGCGCCAGGCCCATCAGAGCGCCACCAGCAAGCCGCTGCTGCCTATCCGGCAGGCGCGCGAACGGCGCACGCGGATCGACTGGACGCAGTCCACGCCGCCGAAGCCTTCCTTTACCGGCCTTCGCATCCTGGACTCCAATCCGCAATCCGCAATCCGCAATCCGCAATCGGTTCGGCCGGTTTCACTGGCCGAGATTGTTCCCTTCATTGATTGGTCGCCTTTCTTTCATACCTGGGAATTGCGCGGGCGGTACCCCGGCATTTTTGAGGACGCGCAAGTTCGCAGCAAAGCACAAGAGCTTTTCGATGACGCGCAAAAGCTGCTCCAGGACATAGTCAGCCAAAAACTGCTGGCCGCCCGCGCGGTTTACGGGTTCTTCCCGGCCAACAGCGCCGGCGACGACGTGGAGGTTTACACGGACGAATCACGCGCGCAGGTCTTGACGGTTTTCCATTTCCTGCGCCAGCAGATGGACAAGCCCGCCGGGCAATATAATCATTGTCTGGCCGATTTCATCGCTCCGAAAGACGCTCGGTTGCCGGATTGCAATCCGCAATCCGCAATCCGCAATCCGCAATTGGCAGATTACCTGGGAGCTTTTGCCGTGACGGTCGGCCACGGTGTGGACGAGCTCTGCAAACAATTTGAGCGCGACCACGACGATTACAATTCGATCATGACCAAAGCGCTCGCGGACCGTTTGGCCGAAGCGTTGGCCGAGTATTTGCACAGAACAGCCCGCGCAGATTGGGGCTACGGCCAGGAGGAGACGTTGACCGTGGACGATTTAATCCGGGAACGGTACCGCGGCATCCGGCCGGCGGCCGGCTATCCGGCTTGTCCGGACCACACCGAAAAGTTCATTCTGTGGACCTTGTTGGAAGCGGAAAAGAATGCCGGCATCAAGCTGACCGAAAGCGGCGCCATGTGGCCGGCCAGTTCGGTGAGCGGCCTCTATTTCTCCCATCCTGAATCCAAGTATTTCGCGGTGGGCAAGCTGGGGCGCGACCAGGTGCTGGATTATCACTTGCGCAAAGGAATGACGGTGCAGGAAGTCGAGAAATGGCTCGGACCATACTTGAATTATGAGCCGGCGAGAATCACAGCGCCGGTCCCTTCGGCCGGCTGCACTTGCGGCTTGCCGCATTAACCGCCAAGGAGTAAATTCCCGCCATGGTCATCATTCGATTCGACGACAGCGAGACTGAGCACCGAGCACTGGGATGGCTGGCTGGGCGATTTTCATTCAAAACTTGGGCCAACGGCGATTTGATGCTGCACGAGGAGGCGTTGCCGTATCTCGCCCGCGAAGGAATCCCGTTCAGAGTCCAAGGCCCGGCTACCTATGAGCACTCCATACCGACGGTTCGAAATCCTGCTGCCGCTTCGGTTCAATGACGGCCTTCTCGTTCCAGACGCTCTCTTCGGAGATACGTTTCTGGAGTTGAGAGAAAGGTGGAGATCTGCCCAGCAGACCAAGCAGCGAGCCTGAACTTTACTCCCGCCGCAACCAACCGCCATTCCGCATCCAATCCGCGGCCCGTTGCGGCCAGGTCGTGACCAGATGCTCGGATGGGCGCAAGCCGTAACCGTGTCCCCCGCTCGGATACACATGGAGTTCAACCGGCACCTTCGCATTCTTCAACGCGAGCGCATAGAAGATCGCATTCTCCACGCGAACCGGGTCGTCCTGAGCCATGGCCACGAACGACGGCGGCGTGTTGGTCGTGATCTTCAGGTCCGGCGCGATCTTATCGCCATCCTCCTTCACCGTGAGGTAACCGGGATA
Source organism: uncultured Verrucomicrobiota bacterium (assembly GCA_964363225.1). Taxonomy (GTDB): domain Bacteria; phylum Verrucomicrobiota; class Verrucomicrobiia; order Limisphaerales; family CAYIIH01; genus CAYIIH01. The sequence continues at coordinate 11,813 of CAYIIH010000238.1, forward strand.
AATGATGATGGCAAAGTCCGGCCGGCAGCTCGCGGAATCCGCGTCGTCCACAAGCGGATAGCTGCGTTGTTCGTTATTGTTGCTCAGCGCCGCCGCCAGATGACCGCCGGCAGAGAAACCAAGAACACCGATCCGCTGCGGGTCAAAGCCCCATTCCTTGGCGTGCAGCCGTGCCAGGCCGAGGGCCCGCTGGGCGTCCTGCAACGCCGCGGTGTGCTTCTCCAATCCCGACCGCTTCGGGACGCGATATCTTAACAGCACACCGGTGACCCCAATGGAATTGAGCCAATCGCACACCTCCGTGCCTTCGAGGTCCAGGGCGAGAATATGATAGCCGCCCCCCGGGCACACGACCACCGCCGCGCCGGTGTCCTTGTCTGCCGGCGGACGATAGATGCTGATGGCCGGCTTCGACACGTTGCCGAGCCGGATGACCGGGCGGCCGGCGATCAGGCCATCCGTCGGTTTGGTCATATCCCGCTCCTCGCCGAGGCCGCCTTTTTCGCCCGGCGCGCCGTTTGGCCAGAGTTCGATGGTCTTGGATGGCTCAGCCGCGAGGCAGTTTGAGAGTGCAAGTACTGCGAAGCACAAGGAAGCAGCAAATCGAGTCACGTTGCCGGGATGCCGCTGGCCGGGTGCGAGATTCACTTGCGAAGCGCGCTCCACTCGCTCGTGGCTTCCTGACCATCGGTCTCAGTTCTGGCCTTGGCGGTGATCTTGTCGCCTTCGACTTTGCCGGACATTCGGTAGGTCATGATACTGCCGTCTGGCCGGTCCCGCTTCACGGTCCAAGAAAACTCGCTGCCGTTCACTTTGCCATTCTCGATTTCCAGCCATCGGTCCTCACCGCGGGCGAATTTGCCGGTCACCTTGTCGCCTTCGACTTTCAGGATCAGCGCTGCTGACACCGGCCCGTTTGGGGTGTCCATCGTCCAGGTCCACTCGCCGCTCAGGCTTGCACTTGCTGAATTTGCCGGCTTCACGCGCGTATCGCCGAGGATGGAAGAGAGTTTGTCCTCGATTGCCTCTGCCCAAATCTCGTAACCTTGGGGAGAAAGGTGCAGGTAATCGGGCATCAGGTCGTGCGGGATGGTGCCATCCAGGTTCAGGAACTGGTGGCCAAAATCGACGCAAAAGACATTTCGCTCGTCCGCGAGCTTGTGGAGGACTTGATTGATCATCGCCAACTTGCCGCGGTGGGCGCTGTAATTCTCACTGCGCGGGAAGACCGCCAGCAACAGCACCTTTGTCGCGGGCAGCTTCTCACGGAGCTTTTTCACGATGGCCGCGACGCCCTCGACAATCTGATCGGGCGTGTTGTCTTCGCCGTTGGAGTTGTTGGTGCCGATCATGACAACGGCGGCTTTGGGCTTGAGACTGTTGAGGTTGCCGTTGTCGAGGCGCCAGAGCACGTGCTGGGTGCGGTCGCCGCCGATGCCGAGGTTGACGGCATTGCGGTGAGCGTAATAGCGGGTCCAGACTTCCTTCCCACCCCCTTCCCAGCCGTGCGTGATGGAGTCGCCGATGAAGATGACCTGCGCTTTTTCGCCGGCTTCCGCAGCGCGTTTGTTCAACGAATCCTGGCGGTCTTTCCATCCTTGATCGCTGCGCGGCACAGGCTCGATGGCGGAATGAGCGAGGGCAGCGGATGAGAAGGGGGTCGTAACCAGTAGGATCAAAGTGAGCAAAGAAATGGTGCTTTTCATGGGGTGAGCTTGTCCGTTCCGGAAAAAAGATGCAAGCTCCAGCCAGCCCCTGCCTGCACGGCATTCCCACGCCCAGCCGCCACCCCCGCCAAAACCCGGCCCGTGCAAGTTTTTCGCCCCTACGCACGCTTGCCGGAGCAACACCTGTCTGCCAAAGTTAGCTCGTGACGCTGGTCATCACGACGTTTTTCGTTATGTGGGTATCCTGTTGACTCCACCTGCCACAACCAGTAGTGTATTGGCGTG
>CAYIIH010000239.1:0-13744 GCA_964363225.1 uncultured Verrucomicrobiota bacterium
ATGCCACTTTTTCTGGAAAAACCCTTGCGCAGACAAGCTCAGGTGTTGCGCTACGGTTAGAGCTGGTCACTGGGATCTTCATTCGTGAGCGTATTTACAGAACGGAGTACTTAGTCTCAGGATAAAGCACAACTGTGCAGCAGGAATTGGGGCGCGCACGCGGCCATGCGTCTTCCGACCGACGCCCTCGCCGGTCGGAGGGAGCATGGTGCAGCCGTTAGACGGGCAATTTGTTTTGACCGGCAGCCGCGCCGATGATTCTCTTTCCCCATGCGTCATTTGCTAATTCCCTGCCTGTCCTGCGCCGTCTTCGCCTTGGCCGGCACGGTCCTCGGCAGCGATCCTGAAGGCGCCGCCAACTTGGCCGGGAAAAAGGAACTGCCGGCCGGCCATGGCCTCGCCGCGCCATTTCCCGGCGATGCCGGTTTGAAGGCTCACCCGGACGTGATCTTCGCGGATGATTTCGAGACTGGAGCCATCGGCGCCGGCTGGGACGAGACGGGCAACAAGGACGGCAAGGTATTGCAGTTTTTCTCTCCCGGTGACGCCGCCGGGCTCGGCCAACGCTGCCTGCGCGTCGAGGCGCATCTTGGCCAGGACACGGGCGGCGGCCTCACCAAATGGTTCGAGCCGGCGGACCCGATCTTCATCCGCTTTTACGCCAAGTTCGATCCGGCGTGCGACTACGTGCATCACTTCGTGACGCTGCGCGCCAACAAGGGCCTGCGCGGCGGCGACAAGTGGAGCGGGTTTGGCGGCGCGGGATTGAAACCCGAGGGCAACGAGCGCTTTTCCACCGCCATCGAGCCGTGGGGCAACTGGGGCCGCTGGCCGGCGCCGGGGCGCTGGAACTTCTACAGCTATTGGCACGAGATGGAGGCATCCAGAGACGGGAAATACTGGGGCAATTCCTATGGCGTGCCCGCCGCTCCGGTCATCCCGCGCGGCCGGTGGATTTGCGTCGAGTTCATGCTCAAGCACAATGCGCCGGGCCAGCCCGACGGCGAGCAGGCGTTCTGGATCGATGGCGCGCTGCAAGGCCACTGGAAGGGCATCAACTGGCGCAAGGCCGCGTCGCTCCGGGCGAACGCGCTGACGCTGGAAAGCTACATCACCGACCGCTGGACGAAGAACCCGGTGAACGTCGTCTCCTTCGACAACGTCGTCCTTGCGCGCCGCTACATCGGCCCGGTCGGGCGGAAGTGAAACCTCCGGCTACGAAGCCGCGAGGCGGGGTAGGGCCGGAAGGACGATGGATGCGTTTGGCGCGGGGCGTGAATTCGACTCATGGCCGAACGGCCACGGGTCAACTCCACCACCTCTGCGCGGAGCGTTTCGGACGGCAGCGACGGGTTCAACTCCAACAGCGCCGCGCGGAGCCGATGAAGAGCAGTTTCTTCTCGTGCCAGTAGCCGATGAGGTCGCGCCGCTCCTCATGCATGTCGCCAGGCAGCGCCAGGCACGCCCCGTTCTTCCGGAGATGGCCGAGAAACTCCGTGTTCTCGATATGCTCCGGGGCAGGCGTCGGGCGCACCAGCAGCCACGAAGTGGCTGGCCCGTGAATAGCCGTGGGCGCCAGCCCACGGGAACGACGTCCCCCAAAACCGGTGCGGCCCTTGCAGGGCCGGACAATCCTGTGCCGGGGGCACCCGCAGGTTGCACCTGCGGCTATTCACGTCCGGCCCTCCAAAGGGCCGACGATCCGGGTGCGGCGGCGGCATCTTCTGGGGAGAGCAATAGTGAGATGTCGCCCTGCTTCGCCCACTCGCCATTCTTCAGGCCATCGGGCTTGTCCCGCCAGTCGTAAGCCTCGCGCAAGTCGTACACGTCATGGTTGCCGGGCACGAAGTCGCACCGCTCGGAGGACAGGCCGAATTCCTGCATCAGGCCGGACACGAATTCGTAGGCGTTATCAAACCGTAGTTTAGCTTCGTGGTGAAAAATTGTCCGGAGTGGTAGTTAAACTCCGTGCTTCAACGAAAACTTGGCCAACGAATTGCCGACCTCCGCCGGGCGAAGAAGCTGACGCAAGAGCAACTCGCCGAAGCTGTAGGCTGCTCGGTTGAATTCATCAGCCTTGTGGAACGCGGCGTGAATGCGCCTTCTGTCGCCGGATTGGAGAAGTTCGCCAACATGCTCAAGGTCGAGGTCAAGGAGTTGTTCACTTTCGAGGAAAAGAAGCGATGAGCCGGGGCGATTCGTACTTTGCCGGGCTCAAGAACACTTTGGAGGGCGTTGTTGCGAACCTACGCGCAAAAGGCATCGTTGAACGCCATCTGGCTTTCGGTGGCGAAGGTCAGCCGCCGGCTCGCAAACCCACAGTACCGACGGACGCCCGCTCCGAATTCCTCGCCAATCGGGCGATGGGCGATTGGGCCGAACGAATGTTATCAGTGGCCCTCGTCCGCGCGCTGCCCGAATGGAAAGTCGTGCAATACGGCAGCACAGACTGCATTGCGGCCGGTCATCCCGAATTCAAAACGCGCTACCTCGCCGGGCTGGAAGAAACACGGCGATTCGGAAAACGCCCCGATTTGCTGCTCTTCCTCGCCGGTGCTGCCGTGGAGGCCGACGTGTCGGAACGCAGTCATGCGGATACCGAGTCGCTGGTGAAGCAAGCCGTTGCGGCGGTGGAGGTCCGCTCCAGCAAGTTCGAGGCATTGACCTACATGGCGCTTCGCAAACGACAGCGTGATGCCGGCAAGACAACTGGCCGTGAGAGGCCGAGTTTCACGGTCAAGGTTGAAGATCTCGTCATCGTGTATCGCTGGTTGGAGCAGCATCACGTCCCAGAGAGCTACTGTCAGGTGTTCTTTGACTCCATCTTCGCCATCAACTTCCTCGACATCTTCGCGACCATCGCGAGCGGCCGCGGTTTTACCGTCGAGACGCCGGAGAAGAGTCAGGAGAAGGCCACCATCATGATTCCCATTACGAACGGCACGCAAATAGGGCGCGCCACCGCCATCCCGACATTCGCTGCGGAGCACCGCGTCACGGAACTGGGACGGCACGATGCGTATGTCGTCCCTCAAGGTGGCGGCTTTGAACTCGACGCCGTTGCGACGCGGAGGGTTTTTCTGGCCCAGAGTTAGCGGCGAAGTAACGCGCCGCCAGTTCGTCAATGCGCGCCGTGCGCTTGTCCAGCGGCAGCTTCTCCAACTCCGCCAGCTTGCGCGTCAATACACCCGCCTCGGTTTGGCTCAACTTCGGCATCACGGGACAGGGCATGTCTTCCACGTCTTTGGGTTCGAGCTTGTTCAGCCCGTCGCCGTAAAACCGGTTGACCTGCGAAAACGCCCGCCGTCCGTCCGAGCTGTTCAGGAACAACGTCATCAGAGGCGGCAAGAATTCGCAGCCGGGTTTGGCGTAGAGTCCGTGGAAGCAGGTCAGGTTTTTCGCGACGGAAGAGTTCAGGATAAACTTCACCGACTCGCGCGAGAACACCGCGGCCCAGATGTCCGCCACGGCACGGTTCTCCGGCAAATACCAGACCGGACGATGGCTCGGCAGATGTCGCTGCGGAATGCCGCGCTCCTCGCCGAGTTTCAGGTAGCGAATGAGGTCTTGCCCATTGCGGGAGGGATTGAGCAGGAAGCATCGGCGGTCACTGGCGACCAGTGCATCGAACTTTTCGCGTGTGAACACCAATCCGTCCGCATCCACCGCCTTGGTGATGCAAGGCTCAACATGGGCTTCCGTCAAATGGTGCTCGCGCAATTCCGCGCGGCTGAGACAAAAGTAATCGTTCGCTCCCGTCGCGATGCCACGGCTGCAGCCGAAGTAATCGCCGACCCGCTTTGGGAACAACGCCGTATCGGTCGGCGCCTTCCCGTTGAACAGCAGGTTCAGCCATTTGTCGCGGGGATTGAGCACCGTAAGATCCAGGCAGCCGTGGCTGGCACGCCCGGCCGTCCCGGCGCAGAGCTGGCAGACAAACTTCTCTGCTTCCTCGACGGATTCAACGCGCTTCGCCCACGCCGGAGCATCCGCTGAGCGGGCCTTGTCGAGAAACACGATGGCACTGGTCGTCAGCGCGTCCGCGAAAAGGTTCAGCGACGGCGCGAAGACCACGAGCGCAGCAGGACGAATCGCGCCCGCCAGACGCTCCTTGATTTCCTCGCCAAAGTTCGCGTTCAGGAATTCCGCCGGCAAGATCACAGCGGCGCGCCCGCCGGGCGCGAGGTCTTCCCAAATCTTGAGCAGGAACAGCGCGTAAAGGTTCGTGAGCCGATCCAAAGGCGTGCCCAGGCGCTCCTCGAAATAGCGCCAGTCCTTTTCCGAGTAGTCGAGCCGATGCGCCTTCACATAAGGCGGGTTGGCCATGATGCCATCGAACAGGCCGGCGTCGGACTTGAGATAATCTGCCAGGATCAACTTCGCGCCACGGGGTGCGGTCGCTTTCGCGCGCTGCAGAGTTTCGACGTCGCGCTCCACGCCCACCAATTGCACCCGCCCATCGAGTTGGCGGCACGCGGCCAGCAAACCGCCCAAACCCGCCGCCGGGTCGAGCACAGTGCGCGGCTTCGCCGACATCACCCACTTGGCCATCAACGCCGCCACTGGCTCAGGCGTGGCCACCTGGCCCAGTTGCTTCGTCTCCCGACGCCACGACTCGACCGAAGCGAACGCGTCCGCCTCGCCCGTGGCGACCTCCACGGCGTTCGGCTCGTAGTAGAGAGACAGGAACGTTTGGTTGTCGTGAAGCTTCATCGTGGAAAGTGTGCGAGCAGGTTAACTACGGGTCAACTCCGGCGCGAACTGCCCGCGCCAGCCGAAGATGTTGCTTCGCGTCCTGTTGACGACGTCCAGCTTTTGGCGGCGGTTTTCATGACGGTCCTGTCCTTTCCGAAGATGCGGTGGTACTTTGATGTCCGGCAATCTTGTTCCAGATTTCGCCTGCCCGGAACGTCGTCACTAGCTGTGCTTTGAGTTCTCTCGCGTTGGAACTCTTGCTGATGGGAAAGCCAATCTTGGCGCACAGGTCCAAGAGTGCCTTGCTGGTGAAAGACGAGAGATACATATCAAGCTTCTCAGGATCTTCTTTGAGCGTTTCGATTTCAGCGAGAACATCTCCGTCGAGGTGACGCTTTCTTGAAGTCGGGCCTTTGGTGGGCGAATACGGCGCTGCTATCGAAAGGCGGACCAAGCCGCCGTGCTTGAAAAGCTTTTCAAGTTCTGCTGGCTTGAAGCAGGCGAGAAGTGCCGGTTTGAACGTTTCGGGAATTTCTTCTCCAGGTCGTAAAATCAAATCATGCTTTGGCATTGTATTGCTGAATTCTCTTTTCGAGGTTTGTCCTCAATTCTGTGATGCACGAATCAACAGAGGGCTGGCCCGATGTGCGCTTTGAAAAATCCATCGCGGAATACTTGTCACGCTCGCCAAGGAATCGGGCAATCACGTCCAGTCGTGGAATTGCTCCGAGACAAGGTTTGTCGCCGACAATTCTCTTCTCATCCGGATCTAGTGAAGGCTGGATGCTCTGGCGGAGACGAAAGTCTGACCCCGCCTGAGAATGGGCCATGCCCGCTCCTCCTCCGCCAGCCCGATTCAAGGTGTTCAAGACGTAGCCGAGCAGCTTGGGGCGTTCAGTCGGAGGAATGTCTTTGACCCATCTGAGCAGGCGAGGCATCCCGTAAATCGAAATCGCATCTGGAATCGTGACCGCTGCGTAATAGCTCGACCCACGCAGCATCGCTTGGGTGAGGAACATCTTGTTCGGTGGGCAATCAATCAGCACATATTTGTAGTCGGAATACGCCATGAGCATTTGCTTCACATAGAGGAAAAGCTGCTCTTGGTATCTTTTTTCGTCATTCACAAGAGTTTTCATTATCTCGAAGTCGAGATTATCAACATCGAATGAGCCACGAACGATGTGCAAGTTCTTCGGGGCGAGCCGGTCTTTGACCTGAACGGCGTAATTTTCAAAGTTCGTCTTCGTTACCTTTGTCCATTTAGATGGGGTAACCAGATTGTAAACCGTCAATTCGGTTTTGCTCACCTCATCGGGGTCAAAGCCCAGTGCAAGGGACAGACTGCATTGAGGATCTATGTCGAACAGGAGGACTTTTTCGGAAGGAGATCGCTTGGCCAAATAGTAGCCCAACAGACAAGTGATTGTCGTCTTGCCGACCCCACCTTTATAATTCACCACACAAATAGCCCCCGGGTGTTTCGGCTGAACCAAGTTTTCCAGCTTGGCCTGGGTCGCTTTGTCGAATGGCGAGTTCAGTGCGTTCATACGATTTGGTTCAGCTTCACGCTTTCGCGTAAACCTCCGCGCCTTTTTCGGCGTCGCTTTTGCGGATATCTGCGGCGATTTTCATCGAGCAAGAGTGCGCGCTCTTTGCGCCGTTGGCCAGCACGAATCCAGCGCGGCCTCTGGCGTTGAGCACGTCGGAGGATTTGAGCAGCCCGTCGGCGATGGCGAGATCCGGAAAAGAAAATTGGGGCGTGTCGGGCATTGGTCGTTCAGAGGTCAACGATCACATCCTTGCCAAAGTTCAGCCCGGCCACCTCGGCCACCAGGCGGATGATCGTTTTCTTGAGCATATTGTTGAGGTTGGTGACCACCGAGGTAAATGCAGAATGATGAATGTCGAATGACGAATGAGGAATGGCGGCGCTTGCGTTCGGATTTCGATCTTCGAGAGCCGATTTCAAAACGGTAGCCGCCGACGTCAGTCGGCGCATTTTTCCAGCAAATCAGCGCCGACTGACGGCGTCGGCTACGGTGTTTGGACAGCGGATGGCAGAGGGCGAAATCGGCGCGTCCCTCGCCGGTCCGGTATTCCGGCCAGACGATAGCGGTGTCCCAGGTGTCCCAGCCGAGTTCCTGGAAATGTTTCACTGGCATTTCGTGCAAGTCTGCTGGCTCAGCACACGATCTTCAATCACAGAACTTACAACGCTCGGAAGCCGCATCTAAGGGATGGTGATTCTGTAAAAGGCGAGCCAGCCCGAAGCTCCGGAGGAGCCGACATCGACCTCGCGCGAGCGATACCAATTGACGTGGCCGTCTTCAAAAAGGAAATTCCCGCCGGCCGGCTCGCCGCCACGACCGCTGCGCACATGGCTGGAAATCGGCGGGGAACCACCCCAACCGCCCGGGATGATCTGGGCATTCTTTCCATCCGGCCCGGCGGTTCCAGCCGCCTGTTTCATGTCCATGAGAACCGGGGCTTCCTTAAAAGGGCCGTTGAACCTTTTTTTGCCGGCCCAATCTCCCAGGCCTTGGCTGTGGTAATTCCACGGCGTGCCGTTGGTCAGGCGGTAGGGCAGATAGAAATAGCCGCAGAGCACGCGGCCGCTCGTATCTACGATCGCTTTGTCGGCATTCCGGTGGTGTTGCTGAGTCGGACAAAAAACGACGTGGAACCGATCCTTGTAAGCGCCCTTGGTTTGCTTGATGAGATAGTCCTGCCAGAACCGCTGCACGGAGCGACCGCACCAGCTCACATCGACGCCGTCGGTGTTGTTGGGAAAGAAATTGTTGTAGTCGAGCGCGTAGAGATGCAGGGCGAGGCCCCACTGGCGCATATTGTTGGTACAAAGGGCCTTGGTGGCCGAGAATTTCGCCCCGGCCAGTGCCGGCAAAAGCAAGGCGGCGAGAATGGCAATAATGGCCACCACGACCAGCAGCTCAATCAACGTGAAGCCGGTGCCTGCGATCTTCCGGCGCCCGACGGAAGAATGCCGACCGCCGGCCAAGGCGGGGGCCTGTGGTTCAGGAGTTTTCATGTGGCCACGTGCGATGCCAGCGTCACAGCTAACACTGACCTGCCAGGGTGTCAACTGCCCGTCTGTGTGCGGTGCGTCCCCAAGTTGTCGGCGCCGCGACCGGCCTTCGCGTAAAGCACACTTTTAAAAGTGTGCTCTACCATTGGGCTGCGCCGCCCGTTTCCGTGGGCGGACTGGATGCGACAAGCGCGGCGCATTCCACCCTCTGCAAATTGCGGATTGCACCCCACGGGCGCCGACAAGCTGAGGATTCACTGTCTGTGTGAGCCGTCCGCATGTGCGGCCTCGATCTGCCGGCGGCGTCGATCTGCACGATTGACATGCTCTATCCGAAGCAACAACAATCGGGCCATGACCGGCTTGGAGCCGTTCCAGGCCAAGACCAATGAAATCCATGTTCGCACAGCATCATAAGGAGCAGCCATGAAACAAGCATTCAAGAAGCAAGAGTCCCAGTCATCACCCCCGCAGCCACACGAACCTTCGCGCCGGGAGTTCCTGGCCAGGAGCGGAAAAATGGTCACGGGTTCAGCGCTGGCGGGAGTGGCCATTCCGTGGGTGCATGCCGCGGAGGATAACACCATCCGGCTGGCCTTGATCGGTTGCGGCGGCCGCGGGAGCGGGGCAGCCGCCAACGCCTTCGAAGCCCCGACCGGGCCGGTCAAGCTGGTGGCGATGGCGGACCTGTTCGAGAATCGACTGGCCACTTCCCACAAGAACCTGGCCGAGAAATACAATGATCGCATGGACGTGCCGAAGGAGCGGCGATTCCTAGGTTTCGACGCTTACCGAAAGGCCATCGACTGTCTGCGTCCGGGCGACGTCGCTCTCCTGACCACCCACTCTGCTTTCCGCGCGACGCACCTGGAGTATGCCGTGGAGAAGGGCGTTCACGTTTTCATGGAAAAGACGTTCGCGCCTGATCCGGGCGGTGTGGGCCGCATTCTCCGTTTGGGCGAAGCAGCGGAGAAGAAGAACCTCAAGATCGCCGCCGGAGTCATGTGCCGACATTCCTCCGCTCGCCAAGCCCTGATCCAGAAGATGCGTGACGGCGCGATGGGCGACATCCAGTTCATCCGGGCTTACCGGATGGACTCCGGCTATCGCATGGGTCCGCGGGACTCGCAAGAGAACGAACTCCTTTGGCAACTCCGCCGCCCCTACCAGTTCTTCTGGGCTTCGTCGGGCATTTTTATCGAGTTGATGATCCACCAGATCGACGAATGCTGCTGGATCAAGGACGCCTGGCCGGTCAGCGCGCACGGCGTGGGCGGGCGGGCCCCGAACAGCACCGATTGCAGCCAGAACTTCGACACTTACTCGATTGAATACACCTTCGCCGACGGCACGAAGGCGCTGGTGAGCGGACGGTACATACCGCACTGTCACAACGACTTCGCCACCTTCGTCCACGGGACAAAGTGCGCAGCGCAATTCTCCGGCAATATTCATGCGCCCACCGTGCAGCTTTACAAGGACCAGCGGATCGCCCCGGCCAACATTGCCTGGAAGCCGGAGCGGGAGAAAGTCGATCCCTGGCAGGCCGAGTGGAACGTGCTGCTGGAGGCCATCCGCAAAGACCGCCCGCACAACGAAGCCCGGCGGGCAGCGTTCTCGAACCTCGCCGCCATCATGGGGCGGGCCGCCGTGCATTCCGGGAACGTCATCACCTGGAACGAAGCGACGGCCTCCAACTTCCAGTTCTGTCCGAATGTGGACAAACTGGCCAGCGACAGCCCCGCACCGGTCCAGGCGGACGCGCAAGGCCGCTATCCGGCCCCGATCCCCGGCGCGTGGACGGAGATTTGAGCCGAACCAGCAGAAGGAAGTTACGGCCCTTCCGGTATGTTCAGCAAATCGGCGGCGCTCCAGGGCTGCCCGGCACGTCCTTGGGTCTGCTCATAGTGTCTCTTTTTTGAAACTGTCCGCAATGCCAAGCTCCTTCAAGGCCGCGTTTAATTGCTCCAAAGTCTGCGCTTCTCTGAGTTTCGCTCTCACCCGGACCTCTATCTGAACATTTTCAGCTTGGGCCAATCGTGTCAGCACTTTCAAACTGAAGAGATTCCACTGCTCCCGACGAAGCTGGCCCTGCCAGCAGACGACCGGCGACTGTGGCTCGGTCGGCGGCTGACCTGGCGGCTGTCCCGGAGGCGACTCCACGGGCGGCGTGACGACCGGAGGCTTTGTTGGCGGCGCCGGCGGCTTGCCGGTGGGTGGTTCGGCCCCCGCCTCCTTCAACGCCTTCGCCTTCTTCGCCGTCAGCAGGTAGGTCTCGTAGTCGAACGTGATGTCCGGCAGCTCGACCGCTTCCTTGAACCACACACGGTCGAACTGGTTCGCATCCTTGCCGCAGGCCAGGCCGAGCGTGCCCTGGCTGACGGCACGCGAAATGGTCTGGCGCAGGGCGTCCTCGGCTTTTTCCAGCCGCGTGAAATAGCCCTGGAAGAACGCCGCCTTCAGGCTGGCCAACGGCCAAGTGCCGGACTCCTTCAGCGCCGGGGGCCAGTTCCGCTCGATGTAGGACGCCCCGATCTCCCGGCTCAACAGGCTGTCGTGGCGGAGCCGTGCCAGGATCGCGGACGTGATGCTTTTGGCCTCGCTGGGATGGAGCTGCCCCAAGGCCACGTCCTTCAACTTGCTCTGGTTGGCATCCCAAACCAACAGGTGGTTGTAGCTGCTCCACACCCGCTCCTCGATCTGGGACTTCGCCCCCGACAACTCGCGCTGGATGCGTTTCAGGTCGTCCGACTCCAGTTCGCCGAGCAATCCGCGATTGGCATCCTCGGCGACCGCTTGCCAAGCCATCAGTTCCTCGCACCCCGACCGCAACGAACCGCCGCTTTCGCACGTCAGCCAAAGCACGCCGCCCGGATTCTGGCGGGAGGACTGGCCGCATTTGCGCGTCCACTCGACGACACGCTGGCAGAGATTGGACTCCTCGCGGCCATCCCAGGACTCGTCGGGCCGCATCACCGCCAGCGTCAACATCGCCTGGTCGAGCACGTCGGTTGAGTCTTTCGGGAACAGCGACAGGTGGATTTCCGCGCCGTTCTTGAACACCGTCTTCACCAACTCGACGACGTTCCTTTGCACGTCATCTGGATCGAGCGCCTGTTTCCGGTCGGCATGGACTTTCTTCAGCGTCGGGACGTGCCCGAAGCGCCAACCGTCCACACCCACGGGCCGGAGGAAGTAGCAGCGCCGTTCCAGGTTCTGGACGGCGGTGTGAATCAGCGTGGTTTCGGTGTCGGGGTCGCCTGCCGCGAAGTAAAGCTCTGGCAGGTGGGCTGACTTGTCCGTCTGACCGCCGCAGGACTCGAAGAACAGCGTCGTCGCCACGCGCCGGTGGAGCGAACTCTTGCCCGCGCCATCCTCTTGCTCCTCGTCCAGCGTTTCTGCATGGGATGGCGGCTGGCCGGTCGGAGCCGAGATGTCGGCCTGGATCGCCGCCTGGAGGCGCTGCTCGCCCATCTGCCGCAGCACTGCCGAGAGGAATTCCCGGTCGCCAAGTGGCGCGGAACCGAGGGTCAGCAGCGGCTCGCGCCGGGCGCGGCCATACCCCTCGCGGTAGGCGCATGAAATCCACATGCCCAACATTGCCAGCGTGGTGCGGGTCTGCTGAAACTGCGCCAGCGCCTGCCATTTGCGCTGGAAGACCGTCAGCGTGGACGGGTGGAACGGGTAGCAGGTCTCGAACTGGGCGCGAATCTGATCCTCGGACAACTGCCCCAACTCGGCAGGCAGCCGGTCACGGCGCTCGAACACCCAACTGGCAAACTGCCGCGCCACGGCTTTCCGCATACTGTCCCGGCCAGGATTCTCGAACAGCCGCCGCCGCACAATCTCGCTGACCTCCGAGGCATCGTTCGCCACGAGGTCTTTGCCCACGCGCCCGACCACCTTGGTCAGTTTGTCCTGCCACTCGCGCAGTTCCTCAGTCATCTCCGTGGGCGAGGCAGGCAGGCTGAAGATGCCCACCGCGTTCTGTGCCGAGGTCAGCGCCGTCGTGATGTTCTGCATGAACGAGTAGAACGCTGTGGCCTGTTCAGGATACCGGCCCAGGTAATTCAATGTCTCGTCGAACAGGATCAACACCGGCTTGCCTGCCAGGCGGATCAACTCGCCCAGCTTTTTGTCGCCGGGAGCCTTCTGCGGCTGGTCGAAAAGCTTCCGCCCCGCGTCACCGGCCAACTGGTCGGCGATTTCCAGCCAGGGGGTTTCGCGTCCAGGTGAGGCATCCCAGGAGTTGCCGACGAACACGGCGACCTTGGCGTCCGGGATGACCTTCACCCCCACCGCCCGCATCATCTCGGCGACCCCGGAGAAGTTCTTCGCCTTGGTCCCATTCGAGCACAGGTGATACAGGGCGGCGAGGGTGTGCGTCTTGCCGCCGCCGAACTGAGTGATGAGCGACATCACTGACGCGGTGTTCATGGTCTCGCCGTTCAACCGGCGCAGCACCATGCCGCAGTGATCCACGAGCGCCTTCGAGAAGTAATTTCGGGAGAAAAACTTCTCCGGCTCTACGTAATCGCGGGGTGCCGTGCCGGTGACGACCTGCTCCAGGTGGACGGCGAACTCTTTCGGGTCGAGCGACCGGCCTTCACGCAGTTCTTGACGGGGGATGACGACTTTATACCAGGGTTCCATAGAAAAAAGGGTTAACCACGAATGAACACGAATGGACACGAATAAAGACCACAACCGGAATTCTGGGCGAAACCGATCGGAGCCGTGACGGCCCTTCCACGCGCCCGTTGTCTGCCAACGCCAAGCTCCTTGGTTTCTGATTCGTGTTCATTCGTGTCTATTCGTGGTTGTTTTCATCTCACGATGCGTTCCCATTCGAGTTTGGGTTTTGAGAAGTTCAGAATCACACCAACCCGCAGGCCGGTGATCTTGAGGTAATTCAACATCTGGCCGCGTTCGAGGTCGGTGATGCGTTCGATAACCTTGGCGTCCACCACCACCGCGTTGAAGGCGATCAAGTCCGGAACGAAAAGACCGGCTTTGTGGCCTTTGTAGTTGATGTCGAACTGCGGCTGCTGCTGGAACGGGATGCCCCGCAGGCCGAACTCCACGACCAAAGCATTCTCGTAAGGCTTCTCGTGAAATCCATGCCCCAATTCGTTCAAAACCTCCATCGCCGCGCCGACGATGGCGAAAACCTCATCCTTCAAAAGCAATTCACTCATAAAACGGAAAACCACGAATGAACACCAATGGACACGAATGCTTCAAGAAAGAATTCCCTCTTCTCACTTTCGCAGCGCAGCCGGGTGGGTCGTCCGGCTAGACGACCACCTGCCGCTTGTCTCAGTTTCTGATTCGTGTTCATTGGTGTCTATTCGTGGTTCAAAACAGATGTCCTTCGTGGTTACTTGATCCCCCGCATCGCCGCCTGGACGCCTTCGAGCATCCGGCGCTCGTCGCTGCCATCGGGGTAGAGGGCGTTCAGGGACAGCGCCAGGCGCTCGAAGCGTTTGCCTTGGCGCATCTCGGTTTCCAGCACCTGGCGCAGC
Organism: uncultured Verrucomicrobiota bacterium; assembly: GCA_964363225.1. GTDB lineage: Bacteria > Verrucomicrobiota > Verrucomicrobiia > Limisphaerales > CAYIIH01 > CAYIIH01. The sequence goes on from CAYIIH010000239.1 coordinate 13,267, forward strand.
AGCGTGCTCCGGCCCAGGCCGAACAGCAGCATCGCACGGTGAATCCGGTCGAGGGTTGTTAAACCACCAATGGACACCAATGAACTCGAATCGGAATCCTTCCCCTTCCGTGTCTTCTTTGATTCGTGTTCATTCGTGGTTTCTGTGCCAGGCCCAGTTCGAGCTGCCGGAAGTCCTCCAGGCTGATTTCGATGCCAGGACGCTCGGCGGCTTCGCCCAGCAGTTCCTCGGTGCGCTCCTTCGTTGACAACAGGCGCACCACGCCTTTTTCAATTTCCAGCACCCGTCCTTCCAGGGCCGGATAGTGAATGCCCATCGGTCGAGTGATGCGGATGAAGGTGTCGAAGGGCATCGTGAAGCCGAGCTTGGCCTTCTTGGGCTTTTCCTCGGCTTCCTCTTCCGATTCCTCTTCTTCTTCCACTTCAGCCTTCAGCCTTGAGCCTTCATCCTTTCCCTTGGTGGCCTGCAACGTCCAGAG
>CAYIIH010000240.1:0-11123 GCA_964363225.1 uncultured Verrucomicrobiota bacterium
GCCTGGTCCGCGTCCGCACAAGGCCCCGTCGTTCTGACGGATCACTATACCTACCAACCCGGCGAAGACATCATTGTCACCTTCGGGAACGGTCCCGGAAACAAGCTGGATTGGGTCGGCCTTTATCCGGAGGGGGTTGTGCCAGGCAGCGTAGGTTCAACACGTTGGTTTTATGTCGATAACACCCAGGCTGGCAACCAAGGTTTTGTGGATGGCACCGTGACCTTCACGGGCGGTTTAAATCTGGCCGGAGACTGGGTGGCTTACCTGCTGCTGAACGACGGTTATACGAAACTGGCGCAAACGGCGTTCAAAGTGGTGGACCCTGCGGCGCCGTTGGTGCGGACAGACAAACGCATCTATGCTCCAGGCGAATCCATCACCGTCACCTTCGCCAATGGACCCGGCAACGCCAAAGACTGGATCGGCCTTTATCGGACCAACCAAACGCCCGGCGGCGGCGTTCCTTCGCTGCTTTGGAATTACGTGGCTGGCACACAAGCCGGCACCACAGGCCAATCGCAGGGCAGCATAACGTTCGTCGGCGGCCTAAGCAATCCGGGCGACTATGCCGCGGATTTGCTGCTCAACGACGGCTACGAAGTGCTGGCCAGCGAACCGTTTTCGGTCGTGCAGCCGACGGCGTCCAAACCGCGCTTTTTGTCTGTGCAACCGGCCAACAACGCGACCAACGTGTCGCCTCTGATCGAATTCAGCGCCGCCATCACCAATGGCGCCAGCAAAGTCGTCTCCAATTCAGTCGTGCTGAAGATCGACGGCGCGAAGGTGACACATGTCTTTGCGCAGCAGGATGAATTGGTTACGGTCAGTTACACGGGCGCAACCTTGTTGGCGGCCAACTCAGCGCACAATTTCGAGTTGATCTTCACCGATAACGCCACGCCGGCCAACACATTGACCAATGCGGGAACGTTCACCGTCGCCAATTACCTTAACATCACTCTGCCGACGCCGCTCTACTTCGAGAACTTCAACAGCACGCCCGAAGGCCAATTGCCGGCCGGTTGGACGGAAACGAATTACACGGAGGTGACCAATCCGGAGCTGGATTTAGGCAGCCTTGACTCGGCCAGTTACGCGACCTGGACCGTCGTTGAAGCCACCCGCTTCCAAGGCTCTTTCATCGCTTACAGTGATCCGGCGGATGTGACGACGGATTACCAACGCGTGTTGTCAAAGAACCCGTCCTACGTGGTGAACGGTCAGTTGGTGAGGGATTTTGCGCAAGGCCGATTTGTCTTTGGCGACTCCGGTTATCGCAACGGTCGCAGCCAGGTGCTTTACCTCTTCTCACCCGACTTTGACTTGACGGGCAAGACAGATGTTTATCTCTCGTTCCACAGTCTTTGGGAGCAGAACCAGGACAGCATCGGCGCAGTGGAATACTCGATTGACCAGGGGCAAACATGGTTCCCCATCGTCTATATGGTGGATGGGGCAGACGTGGTCAAAGATCAAGATGGCAACGTGGATGCGGTGGCTACGTTGACGACTCAACTTGGCGATGTCGCAGGCTACACCGACCCAGTCAGCGGTGAAGAAAAGGGAGGCTTCTATGGGGCCTTCATCGGCGCGGTCGTAAGCCAGGATTTGGCGCCGTTCATCAGCGCTCGGGTCAATGACAATCCGGCGGAATCGAAGCGGGTGGAATTGTTCCGCCTCGCCCAGGCCGACAACCAGGCCAAAGTGCGATTCCGTTTCGCGCATGCCGGCACCGACAGTTGGTATTTTGGGATCGACGACTTCGGCCTGTACAGCATTCCTTCTGTGGCACCGCCCGCCATCCAAGTGCAACCGGCGGACCTGGCAGTGACCGTGGGAAATGACGGAGCCTTAGCCGTGCAAGCCAGCGGCGCGCCGCCGTTAAGCTATCAATGGTTTCACAATAATCAGCCGGTGGACGGCGGTACGAATGCGACCTTGCAGTTTTCGGCTGTCCAACCCGGCCACGCGGGCAGCTATTACGCGCGGGTGACCAACGCTGGCGGTTCGCGCAACAGCGCCACCGTCACGCTCACGGTCAAACTGCCCATCGCCGGAGTCTGGAACTTTGACAATGGCGACTTGTCCACGTCGGCGGGCATGGGCCTGTTGGAATACGCGGATGGCGCCGCCACCCAGGGCTTGACCAAGTTCGAAACCACCGACGGCAGCACGGTGCCGCATATCAACGGCCAACCCGCCAAGTTCATGCGCGTGCCGGCCTTTACGGCGGGCGCCAACGGCTACGCGCTGACGATGCCGGGCCTTGCGCCTAATGGCGGCGGAGGTTATGTGAATCAGTACACGATGCTTTGGGACGTGCTCCTCCCCGGTTCCCTCAACTGGATGCCTTTCTTCAATACGGCTCCGGGCAACGGCAACGATGCGGACTTTTACGTCTCGGATGCCGGCGCCCTGGGCATCGGCGCTCTTGGCTATTCAGCGGCTGGCGCGGTTCAAGCCGACACTTGGTATCGCATCGCCTTTGTGGCTAATCTGGGCGCCGGAAGAGTTTCTTATTACGTCAACGGCGACCCGGTGCGGGACCGAACAGGCGGCTCTCTGCGGGACGGGCGGTTAGCGCTTTACTCGGATCGCGATGCCGGGCCGGACCTTCGCCTCTTCAATGAAGGAGACACCTCCGGCGTTTACACGCATGAAGTCCTGGTCAACAGTTTCCTGTTCACTGACCACACGATGTCGGCCAACGAGATCAAGGCGCTGGGCGGGCCATCGGCGGCAGGCATTCCGGCCGGCCTCAGCGTGCCATTGACCGTGACGGCCAGCCTCCAAGGCACCACGTTCACTCTCAGTTGGTCGGGCGGTGCCGGTCCGTTCCAGGTGCAAAAAGCGACCAGCCTGATCAATCCTCAGTGGCAGAACGTCGGCGCTCCGACGACCAATACGCAGATCACGGAGCCGGTCAGCGGCGCCACGGCGTTTTATCGCGTTGCCAGCCAGTGACCGGGGCATCGCGCCCGCAACTTGACGGATTGACCGTCGGGATCTCCATGAATCTCGATTCAGGAACGCGGCCTTCAGGGCTGCAGAACCATCGGCATTGCAACGCGCTGCAGCCTGAAGGCTGTGTTCCTATCGCCAATCCGGTTCATGGGCACAGTGCGCGGCATAAAACCGTGGGGCTTCCCAACAACGGACCTCAGCAGGAGATCGTTTTGTGAGCCTGAACCGTCGCCACCGTGTTTCCCGCACAGCGATTCGATCGAAAGCGGTGTCAGCCCCGTTCCCCGCCAGCCACCGCAGTCCAAGAACTGGCGCGTTGTGTCGCACGCCTCGAAGGGCCGATAGGGTTATGGAGTGCGGTGGGTGAGGGGAAAGGGCACACACCGCTTTGGATGGGGCAAGGCGCGGAACAGTCAAGGTCGCCCAAACCGGAAAGGACCTTGCGGATGGGCTGAACCGAACAGGGCCGTTTTACTGAGGTCTGACTCAAGGCCCGTTTGCGCCTGGCAGCCGGTATGCCGGATTCAGCATCGGCATTTGCGCCTGGGTGGCGCGACGCCAGGCATCGAGCTTCATTTCCAGTTCCAGAGCTTTCTTCGACATGGGCCCGGCCAAATCGTTTTGTTCGCCCGGATCAGTGCTGAGATTGTACAGTTCGAGGCGGCCATCCTCGTAAAACTCGATCAGCTTGTAATCCCCTTGCCGGATGGCCCCGCCCGGTTTGCCGCCTTGGTTGCTGTAATGCGGATAGTGCCAGTAAATCTCTTTGCGCGCGAGCGTGCCGGTCTGCTTCAGCAACGGCACCAGGCTGACCCCATCGCTCCCCTGCCCTGCTTCAGGTCTGGCGCCGGCCATCTCGAGCATGGTAGGGAAAAAATCCACGCTGCTGACTGGCGTCCGGCATACTGACCCAGGGCCGATAGCGCCCGGCCATTTCAAAAGCAACGGCACACGAATGCCGCCTTCATACAAGTAACCTTTGCCCTGGCGCAGGGGCGCGTTCGAGGTGGAGGGCGTGTTCGGCCCTTCGCGCACCGACAATCCGCCGTTGTCCGAAGTGAAAAAAATGACGGTGCGATCCGCTAACTTCAATTCCTCCAGCTTCTTCATGACGCGGCCGACGCTTTCATCCATGCTTTCAATCATGGCGGCATAAATAATATTCGTCTGGGTCTGCCCGGGCTGTTTGGGCATTGCTTTGTATCGGGCGATGAACTCCTCTTTGGCCGCCAGCGGAATGTGGACGGTGTAATGCGGCAAGTAGAGGAAAAACGGCTTGTCTTGGTGGCGCTCGATGAACTTCTCCGCCTCGGCAGCCAGGCGATCCGTCAAATACTCGCCCTCCGCGCCTGGTTCAAGGCCGGGGATGCTCCCTCGCTGGTTTTTGAACGGATAAAAATAGCTGGCGGGTGAACCGGCTTGATTACCGGCGATGTTCAAGTCGAATCCTTGTTGTTCGGGGGCAAAGCCCTTTCCACCCAAGTGCCACTTGCCGATGCTGCCGGACACGTAACCCAACGGCTTCAGCGCTTCAGCCACGGTGACTTCTTCCAGGGGCAACTGCTGACGTATGGCCGGACGCAAAAGCTTTTGAGAAGGCATGTCGCTGCGACCGGGCAGCCAATCCGTCAATTGCAGGCGGGCCGGGTAGCGCCCGGTTAAAATGCTCGCGCGCGTCGGAGAACAGACCGGGCAAGCGGCGTAGGCGTCCGTGAACCGCAAGCCCTGGCTGGCCAGACGGTCGATATGCGGGGTCTTGTAGAAAGTGCTGCCGTTGCAGCCCACGTCTGCCCAGCCCAAATCATCGATCAGGATGAAAACGAAGTTCAGCCTGGGTCGTTCCGCGCCGGCAGTGGGAATCGACGGAACAAGTAAACAGGCGATGGCCAGCAGCCAAGCGGCAATCCTACCGCCTCTATTTCGAAGCGATTTCATTGACCACGGACTTTTCCAGGCGGGCGCACGTTTTTGCCTGACACTTTGGTTTGTGAATCACCCAGGTCCGCGCGGGCTTTGTCCGCCAATGTTTGCAGGCGCTTGACCACATCTGGATGCTGCTCTGCGACGTTGGCCGTCTCGCCAATGTCATTTTCGAGATCGAACAGCGCCAGGCCAGTCTCTTTGGTGGCGTATTTTCCTGGCTGACCACCGCTGCCGGACGGCTCCGGCTTGGGATAATTGTGCGGGAAATGGAGTTTCCACTGGCTGCTCCTCACCGCCTGCAAGTGCTGGCCCCAATAGTAGTAATACGCTTCGTGCGGTGTCTTGGCGCCCGGTTGGGACATCAGCGCCCAGATATCCTGGCCATCGATGACGCGATCCACAGGCGCTACGCCGCCGGCGAGCTTGGCCAGCGTGGGCAGAATGTCCATCGTCATGGCCAGTTCGCGGCAGACGGTTCCGGCAGGAATCTTTCCCGGCCAACGCATGATGCACGGAACGCGCACGCCGCCGTCGAAGACAGTCCCTTTGCCTTCCCGCAACGGCAGAGCCGCGCCGGCATGATCGCCATAAAGCAGCCAAGGGCCATTGTCCGTGGTGAAGATCACCAGCGTACGCTCGTCCAAGCCGTGCTTTTGCAGCGCGCCCAGAATCTGGCCCACCGACCAGTCGATCTCCATGATCACATCGCCATACAGACCGCGTGCGGACTTGCCTTTGAACTTGTCACTGACGTGGAGCGGGACGTGGGGCATGTTGTGGGGCACGTACAGGAAGAAGGGCCGGTCTTTGTTCTTCTCGATGAATTGGACGGCGCGTTCGGTGTACCAGGTCGTGAGCTTGGTCTGGTCCGGCATCAGTTCCGCGACCCTTTCGCCCTCGATCAGCGGCAACGGCGGATAGTTCTTGCCACCGGTCGGATGGTTGGGCCACATGTCGTTGGAATAAGGCAGACCGAAGTATTCGTCGAAGCCATGGCGAGTGGGCAGGTATTGCGGAGCATCGCCCAGGTGCCACTTGCCATAAATCGCCGTGGCATAACCGCGCGTCTTGAGGATTTCCGCCACGGTGGTTTCTTCGGAGTTGAGGCCGGTTTTGGATTTGGGGCCAAGCGCGCCCAGGATGCCAACGCGGTTTGGATAGCAGCCGGTCATCAGCGCCGCGCGCGAGGCAGAGCAGACCGGCTGCGCGACATAAAAACTGGTGAAACGCACGCCCTCGGCAGCCATGCGGTCGAGGTGGGGCGTCTTGATATTCGGCGAGCCAAAACAACCGACATCCTGATAACCGTGGTCGTCCGTGAAGATGATGATGAAGTTGGGCGGGCGGTCCTGGCTTGGCGCGGCGGTGGCTGCGACAAGTGCCTGCCAAGCCAATAGAAAAACCAAAATGACGAACGCAGCGCAGCGCGACGGAGCCGCAGCCACAGGAGCGCGGGCGTCCTTGCCCGCTTTGGACCCACCCTTTCCACAATAGCGGGACGGGATCTCAACTCGAACCTTTCCTACCACAGCGGAGCCCCAACGAAAACGGAGCGCGGACATTCCTGTCCGCCCAAACGACCGGCACCCCCACGGCAAGCGGACAGGAATGTCCGCGCTCCTGCCTGGCGACGGCCAGGCCTGCCCAACCCAAGACTTGCGCGGCCCGCGACGATTCTGGACGATACCCATACAAAGATTGAGCGCGCAGCCAAGTATTCTCATGTGGTTTCGATAATGGTTGCAGCCGCGTTCGTGAGAAGGCAGGTGATTAAGGTCTTCCAGCGATTCTGGCCAGCCACTGGCACTGCCCTTCTTATCGTTGGAGATCGCATACTCAGCACACTCACCATCGTTATTTCACGAGCTGCACTCAGTTTCTGGAAATGATTTCGTCCAACTGTGCCTTGCCCGGCACCAGCGCGGCACGATGACGTTCCACTTCGCGCGCGATATCGGCCAGCACCTCGGCATGATTTCGCGCTACATCAGACTGCTCCGAGGGGTCGTGTCCCAGGTGAAAAAGCAACGGCGGATGGTGTGGCTCGGCCTGGTCCTTGCCATACCCCGGTCGCGTCAGGTAATGGGCCTTAAAAAGACCTTTGCGCACCGCGTAGAGTTGTGTCCCGCGATAATAAAAGAAAACGTTGCGCTCGCCGGAGCCTGTGCCCAGCAACAGCGGCGCCATATTCACGCCGTCGATCGTGCGGTCGCGCGGCATCTCCACACCGGCCAGCGCGAGACAGGTCGTGAAGAAATCCATCGTGCAAGCGAGAGAGCGATTGACTGTTCCGGCTTTGATTTTACCCGGCCACCAGGCCAGGCATGGCTCTCGCATGCCGCCTTCCCAGGTGCTGCCCTTGCCTTCGCGCAGCAACCCAGCCGAGCCGCCGGCCAGCTTTTGCGTCAGCCACGGCCCATTGTCGCTCGTGAACAAAACAAGCGTCTTTTCGGCCAGGCCTACCTTGCGCAAGCATTCCAGGATTTGGCCGACGCTCCAGTCAAGTTCCTCAACGACATCGCCATACAAACCGCGCGGGCTCTTGCCTTTGAAGTCGTTCGAAGCAAACAACGGCACATGCGGAAACGTGTGCGGAAAGTAAACAAAGAACGGTCCGTTTTTGTGGGCTTGAATGAACCGGATCGCTTCTTCGGTGTAACGGCGAGTGAGGGCCGTTTGATCCGCCGGTTTCTCCACAATTTGCTCATTGCGCATGAGGGGCAGCAGCGGATCACCGCGCTTTTGATTCTGCATGTCGTTGCTGTAAGGCAGGCCGTAATAATAATCGAACCCGTGGCGCGCCGGCAAATACGGCGGCCGATGCCCGAGATGCCATTTGCCAAAGCAAGCGGTCGCGTAGCCTTTCGATTTGAGCGCCTCCGAGATGGTGATCTCCTCCGCCGGCAGACCCCCGGCCGAATCCGGAAACAACACGCGGCGGGTGTCACTGCACATGCCGCTGCGGATGGGGAGGCGGCCGGTGAGCAACGCCGCCCGGCTTGGCGTGCAGACCTCGGCCGCCGAGTAAAAGTCCGTGAACCTCATCCCCTCGGCCGCCATCCGATCCAGGTTAGGGGTGCGGATGGTCGGATGCCCATAACAGCTCAAATCGCCGTAGCCCAGATCGTCGGCCAGAATGATGATGAAGTTCGGTGGCGGCTGCTCGGGGCCGACAGCGCTGGAAGCGCGGAGAAGCGCGCAGGTTGAGCAAACCAGCCAAACGCATAATCGAATCGCTTTTTTCATCTGATCCACATAGTCCGCGTGATTGCGCAGTTCAGTTCAGGAACATCATGGGCCAAGCATATCCCGCGACTCTCTCAATGACAACTCCGGCCTTTGAACACTCGGACCTTTGAACCGGACGGCAATCTCCCTTTCCTCTTCCCTATAAGGCGGGGGAATGTCAGCATCGGTCGCCCCGTTTGCGATCACAAGAGTAGTGTTCTCATTAATGACCTGATCCGCGAAAGCTGCCAATACTGGCGCAGTATTGGCCCGTACATGCGTCTCGGCGTCAGTTGTTGGAAGCTTGCTTTCACTATTTCCAGCATAATCGCGAGCAACACTGTAAAACCTGTAGGTGTGACCTGATTGACCGGGGAAGAGCGCGTTGGTTCCAGTGACACTGCTCTGCCATAACGTCCATGGACCGCCATTGGTCGAGACGCAGATGTCGTAGGCAGCAATGCCGGTGCCGATGTCTTCGCCCGACCATTGCACCTGGAACGAGCCGTCCACCTTTGCCGGCAGAGCGGCCACGGCGATCGTGGGCGGATCGGCATTGATGGGGTTGAGGGCTTCCTTGGTGGGACCCGTGTCTTTGGAAGCATCACGGGGATCACGCTGGTTGGTGTCAATGGACGGAAGGCCGTCGAAAGAAATGTGAGCCACGACCTTCAACGGGTCTTGCGGATTCTTGAACCGCTTCGCCAGCGCCTCGCGTCGGGGTTCTTGAAGTGGCGGCTTGGCCGGCATTGTGCGCTTCGGGCGGCTTGGTGGTGGCTGCACGATAGGCGCCGAGTTTCGTTGCGAGGTGGGTCGGACCTGCGTCGCCTCCGCAAGGCGGTCGCCGGTTTGCAGTTTCTTGTGCTTCTTGCCGCTCCGGGCTGATGGGGATAGCAGGTCGCTCTTCGATCAAACCATCAAGGCCAATTCCCAAGCATTGCACTTCGATGTGATCGCCAGTTACTGCCTCTGGATGCGCAGCGCGATGTCCTCCACATAGCCCGGCGAAACGAGCGTTCTGGCTCCGCCTGGATGTTTGAATTGCTCTTGTTTGTCCGCCTGGCCCGTCATCGGATTGAGCCACTGGGCCAGGTATGCCCCCGGCGGGAGGTTCACCGACAAGCTCGCCAGCGGCTTCGAATCGGCTCCCGCCGCGGGAACGGCAAAGGGAGAATGAGCCGTCCAATCAAAGTCCACCACCGCGTCCGTTCGGGTCAGGCGCATCTGCTCAAAGTTTTTGCCCAGGTAGTACCGCCCCAGCAAACCGGATCCGATTCCGCCCGGAATCATCAGAACTCTCTCGGGGATCACTTCCTGCTTTTGGCTCGGACTGGACCACATCAGCTTCATGGCTGCTCCGCCGCCCGCCTGATAGTACTCGAGTTTCAGATCGTATTTCTTTCCGGCCTGAAGTGCGATCGTTCCGCTGTCTTCGCGGCCGGAATGTTCCGTCCAGTTGTCCACGATCAATTGGCCGTTGACCCACAGCCGGACGCCATCGTTGGAAAAGGTCGTAAAGGTGTAAGTTTCCGAGTACCTCGGCTCGATCCGGCCTGTCCAACGGACAGAAAACTCGTCTTTGGGTGCTGCCACCGGCCCGATGTAGATGGCATACGCTTTGCCCGGCTCCGACAACGCTCTGGCATTCGCCCCGGGAGGAACGCCTTTGGCAATGACCGTTTGGTCGGGTTTCATTTTGATGAAGTCGAAGGCGTTGATGAATTCCTTCAACACCTTCATTTGGCCGCGAAAAACCGGGTTGCCGCCGCCCGGTTGGGTGGCCGGATAAGCGTACGTTCCGTTCTCATGTTCGGCCGTGAAGGAATAGTCGAGATGATTGAAAAGCCCGCCTCCGGCCAGGATGAACTCCCACGCCTCCACCCGGTACGGCAGATCGCTGGTGCCGCGAAAGCCGGTTTCATTGTCGCCGATCACCTTGTTCAACCCATAGTTCATGGCCACAGTGATGGGCGGGCTGGCGTAATGGAAATTGAAAACAGACACTGCCGGGTGCGGGTTCTGAATCTTGGCCGAGCAATTGGCGATGTTCTGCGAAATCAAATGCTTGTTTCGAGACCCTTTCTCGGCCGCGACGATGACCTCGGCAATATGATGCTGCCATTCTGTCGTCACGCCGCCAAAATAGGGCTCGTTGCAGATCTCGTAATAGACATTATCGAAGCTTTTCAATTCCTTGACGATCTGCCGCACCAGAGCCTCCTGCGCCGCCAGAAGACCGCCATTCTTGTCGAGAGTATAGACATTGGTTCGAGCCACGCTGCCTACGCCGTTGATGTTGTTGGCGGCGTTCTGCGGACTCAGCTTCCACTGCGACTCTTCGTAAAACGGGCAGAACAGATTCATTTCCACTACGACCCCGCGTTTGGCGGCTTGCGCAACAAAATTCTTCAGCCGTTTGAAATAACTTTCATCCCACTGGCTGAGATCGAATTTATTGCCGCCGCCAGCGTAACCCGGCGTTGAGCTTCTACGCCAAAGACATATAAACCGTCCAGGGAGCGGCGCCAGCGTGTTCTGGCTGATGTTGAACGCGCCGGAGGGTTCCACGTAGGCGCCGGTAAAGGTTCGGGTCAGGTTCAAGCCTTTTGCCTTGAGCTCGTCGAGGTAAGGAATGTAATCAAAGTCGAGATTCAATACCGCGCCATAGTGTTCGCCAGAGGTGATCAGGACGGTCGGTTTGCCTCGAAAAAGGAAGTAGTGCGGGTTGTCCGGATGCAGCGCGAGGGGTTTGGCTCCCGCAGCAAACGGGGTGATCCCAACGATTAACGTGAGAAGCAAGGCTTGAATGCGTCTTTGGCTATGGTTCATGCTATTCCCATAGCAGACCCACTGCCACTCTGTAAACTCCCGATAAACTCCGGATTCGAGCTTAGCTCTCACCCGTCGGCTTCATTTGGGAGGTTGCGCCAATTTCAATTTTCTTTCCTCTATCTGCTTCTGAATGATATCGGGGGTAGGCGATACTTTTTGCAGTCGTTCCAGGT
>CAYIIH010000240.1:11223-13717 GCA_964363225.1 uncultured Verrucomicrobiota bacterium
ATCTGCTTCTGAATGATATCGGGGGTAGGCGATACTTTTTGCAGTCGTTCCAGGTAATAAATGCATTGCGCGAGGCGACCTTCCCGCTCTTCCAAGTCAGCCAGGTGCGCGACAATTTGCGCGTAAGAAAGCAGGTCCGGTTCGGGCCGGTTGGCTTCCTGTGCCTGCCATTTGCGCAAGGCCAATTCCCATACGTTGCGGGCGCGAATGGCATCTTTCCTGTTCTGATAAAAAAGCCGCCCCAATTCCAAGAGGATGGCATAGCTGTCCGGATTAGCGCGCCAGCCTTCCCGGAGAAACCGCATCGCCTCATCCTCCCTGTGCAATTGCGTCCGGAGCCAAAACGCTGCGATGATGTAAGTTTCCACTCGATGCGGGTCCAATTCCGCGGAAAACCGCAGCCACGGCAGCAGCTCTTTCGCCTCCTCAGGCCGATCAAAATGAACATGCTGCGAAACATAGAAGTGCCGGCCAAAGCGATCGATCCAATCTTTCGGTTGACCGAGGAAATCCATCTCCCGCGCATGTTCCTCCTCATGCTGGTGCCCATCGGACACCTCGTGCTTTTCCGTGCTCTCCTGCACATGAGGCGTTTCGAACGCCTGCACGGGATCGAAAACGGATGGGTAATATCCCCGGTGAAAATAGGCATCGGCCTTGACAAAAAAGAGATCGGCCAAAAGGCGCCGCCCGTCGCCCAGCACGATTTCCAGCACATTGCCGGATTGAGCGCGGCTGCCGGCCCGCTCCTGTTCGCGCGGCTCCAGATAGGCGGCCAAGCTAAAGCAGACCGACAGGAGAAGCGACAGAATCAAGTAAGGCGAGGCCGACATCGATCATTCAGAGTTGAGTTTTGCGACGGAATAACAGGCACGCGCCGATCAGGAAAACCGTTGTGTAAGCTGCGGCGTACAGCGTGGCCAGGCCCACCGCCCACTAAGGAATCAGCGCGCCGCTATGAACGATCAAATCGCGCACATCGAAAAGTTCAAGGTGCGGCAGGAGATAATAAAGCGCGTAGATGATGGTGCTGGCCGGCTCAGGCTGCTGCAAAGCGATTCGGTTGAGGTGCCGTGACAGCAAAAGGATGCCCAGGACCACCACAAAACAGATGGTTGAATTCGAGGAAGGCGCCGCGAAAATAATCGAGCCCCACAAAGCCAGGGCAATGACCATGGCCAAAAACATCCACTGCAACCAGAGTGCCTGGAAATAGTGAAGCGCCGGCAGTTGATGTTCCCGCGCGCCGCTGACCACGCCAAAGAACGAATAGAAAACCAGCAGCACCAATCCGCAGGCCAGCCAGCAACCCAGGAATTTGCCCAGCATCAGTTCCGCGCGTGTCACCGGCTTGGCCAGCAGCGGAAAGATCGTCCGATTTTCGCGTTCCGCCGGGATTTGCCTCGCCCCGGTCGCAATGGCGATGATCAGGGCGGATATCCAAATCAGCAAAAGACAGATTTCCTTGAGATACCGGACGATTCTGTCTTCATTGAAAAAATTCACCGAACCCATGAGCAAGGTGATGAGCGCGGTCAAGACGAACAAGACGTAAAAATCCTTGCGCCGGTAAAGTTCTATGAGAACCACGCCGGCAATGGCCAGGGCGGCATTCATACCGGGAGGGCGGCAGGCTGGTAGCCGATGATATTGAGAAAGATTTGCTCCAGGTTCCCTTGATGTTGTTGCACCAACTCGCTGACCTGGCCTTCCATTTTCAATTCTCCTTCATGAAGAATGGCCACGCGGTCGCAAACGGTTTCGACTTCGCCCAGCTCGTGCGAGGAAAAGAAAACCGTTTTCCCCTCGCTTTTCAGGCGTTGGATGATTTCGCGCACTCTCATCCGGCCGATCGGGTCCAATCCGCTGGTCGGTTCATCCAGAATCAGCAAGTCCGGATTGTTAATCAAATCTTGAGCCAGACCCACTCGTCGAGCCTTTCTGTCATGGCGTAAGTACGGCTGGAAATTCCATCTTGCGTGGTTATCAAACGGGGAGACACAGCGAATCTGGCTCGCGCGGCTGGAAGATGTTTGAGGTCGCAGACATTTCCAGAATGAGCGTGCTCGATGAAACCTTTGATGGTCGTCGTCCGCATTACAATCCTCAACCCGGAGCGGTTCCGGGCATGATCGGCGCCACCTGCCTGTGCGTCGCACGCAGACAGGTTCAGACCTTTGGCGACCCCGTCCACTGGCACTCGCATATTCATGCGCTGGTTTCCGAAGGAGTTTTTCTTCCCGACGTGTCTGCGTGCGGAGACGCACAGGCCAATGGCTCGTTTGTGCCGTTGCCCAAGCTGGCCACCGATCCGTGACGCTCACGCGCAGGTCGCGCAGGATGCGGCCGCGGAAAGCGATCAAGAATTGGGTGCGATGTTCCATGCTTGAGGGCTAACGGGCCGATGCTTCCAAGTGGTGGTAGGCGGCGCGGGTTGCGAGCCGCGCGTCTTCCCGAGGGCCGCCCACGGTGAAATGGTAAAGGCTTTGGAAGG
>CAYIIH010000241.1:0-7870 GCA_964363225.1 uncultured Verrucomicrobiota bacterium
TTCCGCCGCCAACTCACGGACAAGGAAAACGAAGCCGTCGCCAATCCCGCCAAGTTTCGCGACCAGAAGGGAGCCAAAGCGCGCGCTGGACGCGACTACCAGGAGCGCATGGCCGCCATCTTCGCCGAGTGCCGGCGCGTGTTGAAGCCGGACGGAATCATGACGCTGATGTTCACCCACAAGGCGACCGGCGCTTGGGATGCGTTGACGAAAGGCTTGCTGCACGCTGGCTTCACTATCACCGCCAGTTGGCCCATCAACACCGAGGCCGAAGGCAGCCTGCACATTAAGGACAAGGCCGCGGCCAACAGCACCATCTTCCTGGCCTGCCGCCCGCGCGCTGTCCTGCCGAGCGATGCTGAGACGCAGTATTGGGAAGACGTGGAACCCAAGGTCGCCGCCGCCGTCCGCCAGCGCGTGGGGGAATTTCAAAAGGCAGGCATCCGAGGGGTGGACTTGTATCTCGCCTCATTCGGTCCGGCGCTGGAGGAGTTTTCCAAACACTGGCCGCTCAAACGCGGCACACCAAATCCGCTCCCGCCGTCGCGCAAGCGCGCGCAAAAAGATTTGTTCCCCGAAGAATGGGACCCCTACGCCGTTTCGCCGGAGGACGCGCTGAACGCCGCGCGCCGCGAAGTCAAACGCTGGCGCCTGGAACAACTCACCCACAAGCGCGCCCGCACCGAACTGGACGCCCGCACGTCCTGGTTCGTCCTCGCGTGGGACGCCTTCCAAGCCCCGGTCTTCCCCTACGACGAAGCCTTGCGCCTCGCCCGCGCCGTCGGCGTGGACCTCGACAAAGACATCGTGGGCAGCCTGTGCGAGAAGAAAGGCTCGGACCTGACGATGTGGGACAGCGCCCAGCGCGCCGCCAAGAGCGCCCTCGGCGGCGCGGACGGTTCGAGCGGCATGATTGACGCCCTCCACCACGCCGCGCACCAGGCCCGCACGAAGACCGTGGAGGCGGGCCGCGAATTGCTGGAGCGCGCCGGAGTGTTGCAGGACACCAACCTTGCCACGGCCATGCAAGCCGTGCTGGAAGTCCTGCCCGTCGGCACCGCCTTCAGCAACGTCGAGTTGCCCGGCGACGTGGCCGGCGCGGGCAGCGATTTCGACGCCCTGGAAAAACTGCGCCGCCTCGCCTTCACTGACCGCGTCGAAGCGCCGGAGCAGCTTGAACTGTGGAAGGAGACGGCCCAATGAGCCTGCTCTGTGACAAGGACTGGAAACTGAAATACACGCCGGATGACGGCGACCTTGTCACTCAGTTCTATGTCCCGGCGCTGGAGTGCGCCGTCCGCTACGACCGGCTGACCGGCTACTTTCAAGCGAAGGCCCTCGCGCTCGCCGCGCGCGGCATCGAAGGATTGGTCCGCAACAACGGGCGAATGCGGCTGCTGGTTGGATGCACGCTGCACCCGCCGGAGGTCGAAGCCATTGCCAAGGGCGCGGAGTGCCGCGACCAGGTGAAAGCCCACCTGCTGGCGAATCCGCTCAAGCCCGGCAACCAGCGGGAAGTCGCGGCGCTCGAATTGCTCGCGTGGATGGTGGCCAACCAAATCCTGGAAGTGCAAGTCGCCGTGCCGTGCGACGAGCATCGCCGCCCCATTCCTGCCCAAGGCATCTTCCACGAGAAGGCTGGCATCATCGAAGACAAGACCGGCGACCGCCTCGCCTTCAACGGCAGCCTGAACGAGACGGAAGCCGGGTGGACGCGGAATTGGGAAAGCCTGAACATCTTCCGTTCCTGGCTGGGCGATGACCAGCGCGTCGCCGCCGAGGAAACCAATTTCACGAAGCTTTGGTCCGGTGATTCCAAGCACGTCATTACCATGCCCGTGCCGGATGCGATGCGAGACGACTTGCTCCGGTTCCTGCCGGAACAGGACCTGCCGGCGCGGCTGAAGAAGGCAGAAACCAAGCCGGACATTGAGCCGCCACCGGAACCCGAGCCGCCGCCCCCGCCGCCAGAACCGGCGCTCGACTTGCGCCGGCTGGTCTGGGCCTACATCAAGCAGGCGCCCCAGATGCCCAACGGCGGTGAGCGTGTCGGCGAGGCCACCGCCAACGTCGAACCGTGGCCGCACCAAATCCGCGCCTTCCAACGGCTCTACAGCCATTGGCCACCGCGCTTGCTCATCGCCGATGAAGTCGGCTTGGGCAAAACGATTCAGGCGGGCATGTTGATCCGCCAGGCATGGCTGGCGGAAAAGGCGCGGCGCGTTCTCATCCTGACCCCCGCGAGCATCTGCCGGCAGTGGCAGGTGGAGTTGCGGGAGAAGTTCAATCTCAATTGGCCGATTTACGACGGCGACCAGTTGCTCTGGCCCACGTCGCCCGGCCGCACCGCCCCGTTGGAGGAACCCATCGCCCGCGCCAATTGGCACAAGCAGCCGTTCGTCATCGCGTCCAGCCATCTCATGCGCCGCCGAGACCGCGCCGCCGAACTCGCCGAACAGGCCGAGCCGTGGGATATCATCGTGATTGACGAAGCGCACCACGCCCGACGCAAGTCGCCCGGCCTCGCCGGCGAGCGGCGACCGAACCGTCTGCTTGAGTTGGTCCAGCGAATCAAGGACCGGACCCAGGCGCTCTTGCTTCTCACCGCGACGCCCATGCAGGTCCATCCGGTCGAAGTGTGGGATCTCCTGTCCCTGCTCGGTTTGCCGCCGGAATGGCACGAGGGCGCCTTCCTGAAATTCTGCGCGGCGGTAGATCATCCCTCGCCCTCGCACGAGGACATGGAATTCCTCGCCGCGATGTTCCGGGCCACCGAGCAACGCTACGGCAGCGCGAGCGAACAGGACGCGAAGCGGGCGGGCGCCACCAGCGGCTTGCAGGCCAAGCGCATCCTGTCCGGCTTGCGCGACTCCGCCGCGGTCCCCCGGCGGCAGATGGACGCGCAGACGCGGGCCGTGGCCTTGCGCGTGATGCGTTCGCAATCGCCCATCGGCAGACTCATTTCGCGCCACACGCGCGACCTGCTTCGCCGCTACCACAAGGCCGGCAAGCTGCAAACGCACATCGCCGACCGCGAGGTTGAAGACCGCTTTGTCACGTTGTCTAACGATGAGGCGCGCATTTACGACGCGGTGGAGAATTACATCAGCACGACGTACAACCAAGCATCCGCAAAGGAGAAGAACGCGGTCGGCTTCGTGATGACGATTTACCGGCGGCGGCTGGCCAGCAGCTTCCACGCGCTCCGTCACACCCTGGAGGACCGCCTCGCCGCCATGCAGACGGGCAAGCCACCTAAACCGCAGGAACCCGACGACGAGGCAGACAACGAAACGCCGGACGCCGAAGGCGACGTGCTCGCGCCGGATGAAGTGGCCGAGTTGGAGCAAGCCGCGCTGGCCCAGGAAGAGAAGGACGACATCGCCCGGCTGCTTGAAGCCATCCGCCAATTGCCCACAGACACGAAAGCCGGGCGCTTGCGCGAGGAGTTGACCGCGCTACGCTCCGCCGGTTACGCGCAAGCAATGGTTTTCACGCAATACACGGACACGATGGATTTTCTCCGCGACGACCTCGCGACGAACACCAGCTTGCGCGTGATGTGCTTCTCCGGTCGCGGCGGCGAAGTCCGAGAAACGGATGGGCGCTGGCGCACGATTTCGCGTGAGGAAGCCAAACGCCGCTTCCGCGAAGGCAAGGCCGACGTGCTGCTTTGCACCGATGCCGCGTCCGAGGGCCTCAACTTCCAGTTCTGCGGCGCCCTCATCAATTACGACATGCCGTGGAATCCCATGCGGGTCGAGCAACGCATCGGCCGTATTGATCGTCTTGGCCAGCAGCACGCGAAGATTCGCATCGTGAACCTCTATTACGAAGGCACGGTGGAGGCGGACGTTTATACGGCGCTGCGTCTCCGCTTCAATTTGTTCGAGAGCGTGGTGGGACGGTCGCAGCCCATTTTATCCCGCTTAACCGCAGTCATTACCGGGCACGTCCTCGGCCACAGCAGCCGCGACGCGGACGCCCGCGCCGCCCTCACGGGCGACCTGGAGCAGCAAGCCGAGGCGGCGAAGCAGGAAGGCTTCGACCTCGATGCCATGCTCGAGGCCGACCTTCAGGAACCACCGCGCCCCGCGCCCAAGCTCACGCTCGCTGACCTTGATTTGGTTCTGCAACGTCCCGAAGCTCTGCCGCCCGGCCTTGTCGTGAAGAAGCTCCAGAACGGCGAATACGCCTACCAAGCCCCCGGCATGGCCAAGCCCGTCCGCATCACGACGCGGCCCGACTACTTCGACGAGCACTGCGAGAGCATGGAACTCTGGTCGCCGGGAAGCCCCTCCTTTCCAGAACCCGACGGAGACGCAACGAAGCAAGAACTGGAATTACAGTCGCTGGCCCAACTACTGTCGAGATTGTAGCAGGTATCAGTCCTCACTTTTGAAACCCGCACAATGGCTACCGCACCAAGACCAGTACGGATCTCGACCAAAGCGAAACAGCCCTATGAAGGCGGGCGGGCCTTATAAACGATGCCCGTGCCGCCTGCGCCTGCCGTCAACTGGGGCAGGTGCTGGAGATTCCAATCATTGCGCCCCCCACTTTGTGCCCTTAAGAAACGCTACCAAATCCGCCAGTTCCTGGCGGCTCAATTGTTCATCCAGTCCGCCCGGCATCACTGACACCGCGCCGGGCCGCATCTCAGTAATATCGGCTCGCGCGATCCGCACTTCGGCTTCGGGACCGGTCACGAGCAGCACTTCTTCGGGACTGTCGCGCCGGAGCACGCCGCTGTAATCCTCGCCCGACCGGGTCACGACCACCATCGGCTCGTAGCTGCGGACGAAGCTGGCGCTGGGATAAACAATCGCCTCCAGCAGGTCCCGCTCGGTGCGAATCTGGCCAATGGTCGTGAGGTCAGGGCCAACCTTGCCTCCCAGATAACCGATGGCGTGGCACGTGACGCACGCGGCCTTGGCACTGTTGAAAAGCGCCTGGCCGCGCCGGATGTCGCCGCCTTTCAAGCTCAAAGCCAACTCCTCCAGATGCGCCCTTTGCTTTTCCGCATCCACCTCCAGCAGCGCCAGCAATTCTTTGCCTTGCTCCTGGACGGAAGCGGGGAACTTTTCCAGCCTCGGTTTCAGCAAGTCGGCCCGCAGCCCGGCCAGGCCCTTCGATCCCCTGAGCGCGGCGACAAATCTGAGGCCGATGGTTTCGTTGGTCGTCTGCTCAAACGCCCCCAACAGCTTGGAGATTTCAAGTGGGCCAGACGATGGGAGCAGGTTGATCAGGCTCAGCAGTTGAGCTTCATCCAGCCTGGCGCGGCCCATGACCGTGGCCGCGGCATTGCGCCGGAGCAGCGGCTGGGCAGGGTCAAGACCAGCGCGCAGGAGGTCAAAAATGGCCGGCTCAACCGTCGCCAGTCCGCCCGAAATCGCTGCCAGCGCCTCCAATCGGAGGTCGGCTGGACGCGCCGTATCTCGGGCAATGCGGGTGAGCTGGCTGGAGAAATCGGCCGCGTTGGTTTTCGCCACCGGCCAGGAGCGAATCGTGGCCACGGCGGCCCGAACGATTGGCTCCTGCGTGTCGGCCAGGGCCTGCCGCAATACCTCTGGCCACGCGCCGGGAGTAGCCTGCAGGGACGCTTGCGCCATCGCATGCAGCAACAGTCGGCGTGTGCTGACGGGCGTGGCGGTGTCGCCCAGCGTGGCAGCGATGAGCTCCTGGATGGAAGCATCGCGCGCGAATTGGGCCAGTTGCTGTTGCAGCTCAGCGCGCTCCGGGTCGGAGAGATTTGTCGCGGCCAGTCGCCGGCGGAAGAACCCGGCCAATTCCTGGCCCCATTCCGGATGATGACCGGCAATCCAGGAAGCTGTTTGCCTGAGGATGGGATCGGTCGAAGCGAGCAGCGGCGCGACATGGGTGGCCTTCAGTCCGCCGCCGTCCATCTGGTCAAGCGCGATGAGGGCGGCGCGGCGGGTGCGCGAGCTGGAGGATTGAAGTCCGCGCTCCGTGCCCTCGCGATCAGCAATCTCGATGAGCGCGTAGATCAGCGAGTGTTCCAGCACGCGGTCGATTGGCGTCCCGCCTCGAGGCGGCTCGGCCGCGGCCAGGAGAGCGGTAACGGCGCGCTTGTCACCCATGCGTCCCAACGCTTCGGCGGCCGCGCGCTGCACGTGCGCGGAATGGCTGTTCAGCAGGCTGAGCAATGGCACCACTGCGCCTGCATCCCGCCAGACACTGGCAGAATGAATCGCAGCCTGGCGAACGCTGTCATTTTTGTCCGAGAAAGCGGAGCGGACGGCCTGGCGCGCTATCTCGCCACCGAGGCGCGTCAGCGCCCAGACAACGTTGCGCCGTGCTGCCGCCGAACCGGCTTTCGCCAGCGTCTCGACGAGCGCAGGCACTGCTGCGCTGCCTTGCTTGCCGAGTTGATGGATGGCTTGGTCACGCACAGCGGGACGATCGTCGCCGAGGAGCTTGGCCAGGTCCGCGGAGCTCATCGTTGGCCAGGCGAGCTTCAAACCGCGCAGGTCATCGATCTTTGGCGCGCCTGAGCGGCGAATGCGGTAGAGGGCGCCGAGCACGTCCGGCTTGGCGAGCTGGGAGGTCGGGCAACAGAGCTTGTACCAGCCGCCCGTGTCGATGACGAGCAGGCTGCCATCGGCATCTTCGAGCACGTCCGTCGGATGGAAGTCAGTGTTGTCGGAGACGAGAAAATCGCTGTCGAGGGTCTTGAAGGTCGCGCCGATTGATTCAAGGACGTGGCGCGTGACTTTGTGCAGGTTGAAAAGGCAGGCGAAAAGGCTGTCCTGATACTCGTCTCCGAAGGCGCGTGACCGGTAGCGCCTGAGACTGCACGGCGCGGCGGCGCCCAGATGCGTCAGCACCGGCATCAGATCGCCCGTCCTCTTGTGGCCGTCGAGCACGTCGTGGCTCTTGCCGTACACGCCGCCGTAGATGGCGTGGATGAGACCGTCGCGTTGGCCGGCTTCGGGGTGCTGAAAGAACGTGCCGGCCAGAATCCGCTCGCCTCCCGGGGTGAATGCGACCCAGACCGGGTTGTCCATGCCGGCGGTAAACACCGGTTCGAGGCCGCTGCCATCCGGCCGGGAGCGGAAGGTATGCGCGGCGCGGGTGACGAAAGGCGATTGGCCGGGCCGCTCGTAGGTCTGCTTGGCGAAAGCGCCTTTGCACCAATAAATCCAGCCGTCCGGGCCGGGGAAAGGCCCGTGCAAGTCATTGGCGCAGCCGGTGAGCGTTTTGCCCTGAAACCATTCCACGCGCTGGTCCGCCACGCCGTCGCCATCGGTGTCGGTGAGCTTCCAGATGCTGGGCGGGGCGGCGACATAGAGCGAGCCGTCGAACCACATCACGCCTTCGGGAAACATCAGCTTGTCCGCAAACACGACGCTGCGGTCGAAACGCCCGTCGCCATCCACGTCCTGCAAACGAACGACACGATGCGGTTTGTCCTGAAGCTGCTTTTCGACCTTGTCATTGGATCCGGACGAATCGGACACGTAGAGACGGCCTTGCTCATCGAAATCGGCCGAGATGGGCCGGTCCACCAGCGGCGGGCCGGCGGCCTGTTCCACCACGAAGCCATCGGGCACCGTAAAGGTGTGGTTGGAGAATTTGAATTCAGCCGACCGGCCCAGGAGGGCCAAGTGGCAGACAAAGAGGAGGGAGCAAACAAGCCGGTTCATTGCTGGTTTTCAGTCGAGACAGATGTCATTCGGGTTTCAGTTCATTGAAGCGAGTCGGGGCCGGCTTGGCGATAGAAAATTTCGGGAGCCTACCCCGGCGGCGGCGCTGAAGAAGCGTGCCAGAGATGGTAGGGCGCGGCACCGGAGCGCCGTGTCTTTCCGGGGTGAATTACACCGCTCGCCGGGGTCTAGCCCCACCGGTC